>NZ_CAWNMR010000072.1:0-143363 GCF_963875615.1 Vibrio sp. V09_P4A23P171 | reverse complement strand
GACATATCATGGGCTTACAGAGGTATTGCTCGATTAGGGGGTTGGAAGAATACAAAGCGAACGGGTCGTGCTTCTATAAAGACATTATGGCAAGGATGGTTTAGGTTACAAACCATCCTTGAAGGGTATGAACTGGCTAAGTCTCTTGATTCACCAGACTTGTGATCAAGAGACAGCCTCCTAACCTCCCCCTGAAAGGGGGAGGAACAGAACGGTTCAGCTTCCACTCTAGAGCATAATGGGGCAAAAATGAGCCAGCGAAGATCGGCCTGACACAAGTTTGGACAATTGTGAGTTTCGAATCGGCACAAAAATGACGGGTTTCAGATTCGAAAAAGTATGGAATGGCTCTAAACCTGTAGCTAATTTTTATCGGCCACAACAATCCAAACTTTTCTTGAAATTCAGCTCGAAACTAAGCTTTAGCAAATTTCATTATGCAGCCACTCCTTGCTCTTTTGGCGATTCATGTGGCTCACCGCTAACCCCCATCATCATCTTATAATGCGCGCCATGCTCAGACTCTTCAAAAATCTTCTTGAAAACTTTTCTGTAGGTATCAATAACCCCAATATCTTGAGTTACGTACAAATCGTCAATAGCATGGTGAGAGCCATCGTTAACCCACGAAAACAGTGACTGGCAAATCAACCTTTCTTCTCCTTCGAAAAGCTCAATCATGTCATCTTTTTTGATATTCCCTAAGAACGTAAAATAGTTCTCTAATATCTTTCTCATTGTATTTTGAATAGTTAGCGAACAAGGTTCTGGCGCTTTTATCTCCTGCCAGAGTAATTCATACGATGATTTTATTGGATTTGAATTATGCCCAACAATTTTAGAAGTACCAGCAACTTTCCTCACTATCCAAAAGGTTTCATCACTCAGTTTATCTTGCCCTGATCGCCTTTTATTAAACGTAACTTCCTTAAAAAAATAAGTGTTATGAGTCAAGACAAATAACTGCTTCATTAAGCTAGAATCATTTATAGCATCGGACATTAATCCTTTTATTAAAGTACTTACGATAAATAAAATATCGCTATCCAAACTAGAAACAGGATCATCGATAACTACAACTCTGTCAGTTGTTATGCCAACTTCGCTGAAGCTACCTTTAAGTAAATGGTAAAAGTATAAAAAAGATATAAAGGTTTTCTCTCCTTCACTTAATGTCTCTTTTGCACAAGAGCCATCACCTCTAACAATAGAGTAACAACTGTCTTTCATAGATTTGCCAATAGTAAAACTAGTAAATCCAAATGACTTTAATAAGCTGTTAATCGCATCGATAGTTGGCTGAATTGAAGTAGTGTCCTTTTCTAGTGCCTTTATTTCAGCATCCTTAGCTATCTTATCTGCCTTTTTAGCATTTATACCGACAGTTAAGCCATGAATAGCTTTTTGCAAACTTGAAGAATCTTTTGTGTATTGTTGAAGTTCTGCTTTCAGTTCCTTCTCCAACACAAACTTCCAAACCTGATTGACTAACAATTCTTTTTCGCTTTTAAAGTTAGATACAATCAAATTATGCTGATTAATTGATTTGTTGGCGTTTTCAACTATCGATTGAATTTCATCGATTATTTGATGGGTAGCTTTTAATGTAACAGTAGAAGCAGGCTCTGATATTTTATTAGCAAGCAACTGCATATTCTCACTGGTTATCGCCTTCAATGTGTCAAACTTGGCTTTTAATAAGTTGCTGTCAATATCTGCATGGCTATTAGCCACAAGACTTTCGAGATGTGAAATCAATTGTTGTGATGAGCTAGAATATGTCGCCACTACAGCCTGTAGATATTCAATATTTTGAGTAAATGTTTCGTCGAAATAATTGGCTAACTGCTCTTCAAAGCCACTCCGTAGTGTTTGTTGGCAAAAGGGGCACTCACCTTCTGATAGAGGTAAGTAGTTCGTACCATGTCTAACCCAATCACTGTTATTGAGCTTATTAATTACACCTGCTATATCAACATCATTTTTACCAATAATTCTCTGTTGTAAAATCTGATGTTGTTCCAATTCCTTTAGTTTTGACGAGTCAAGAGTAAGTTGGATTAATTGTTTTGATTCTGGAGTATCACCAAATAATGTCTTTGCTTTTTCAATTAAATATTCTTTTGTTTTTAAATCAGCAGTATTACTAGCGTTTTCACTAATAACTCGATCTTTAAACTTGGATTTACTGTTACGTACACCTTGAAAAGCGTCTTTAAATAACTCGTCTAATTTATCTTTTACTAACCAACATTTATCTGTGAAATGATTATCAATAACTTCAAGATCTCTTATTTTACCCTTGTTGCTGTCGTCACCATTTAAAACTAATTCCTTGGATTTAATTTCTTCAACTATCTTGTCTAATTCACATTTTCCTTGCGCAATACTATCTATAACTGCTTGATCAGCTTCCCCTAAGGTAAATACACCGGGTAGGTCCTTTTGAGGATTGAAATTTTTCTCTACAAAATCTCGATTATAAACAAATCTTTCTATGGGCGAACCAGACCACTTAACTGCACAGTTTGCGTACCTTGTTGAATCCTCAATCAATCTAGATATTGTCGTTTTACCAGCACCATTTGCACCAAAGAAGAAATTAAACTTTTCAAGTGGTGACACCTGTTGAGGGACTATTCCATATGTTGCTGCGTTAGCAATTTCTAGAGAATTAATCATGCGACATCCTTGTTAGATAATTTAACGTCACCAGAGATTAATTTTGGCAATAAATAATCTCTATTTTCAGTTAGTTAATTAGTTTTTTTTTGAGTAGCCACCATTACAGTAGTCACTTTGTATCATTACTAAAATTGGGTCAATCGTTGTGTTTCAGAGTGAGCCTAAAGTCACGCTACTAAATCACTTTGAGGCATTTTCGATTTTGGTAGGTAGCTCAGTAGCACGGACCTGAGCAGAAATCTGTCAGCTAGAACTATCTGAAACCAAGGTGGGAAACTCCTAATTGTCGGGCACACACTTCGAAAGCTTCTTTTCAAGCCAATGCTGAAAGTGTTCCTCTTGAGTTCCTAACTCGTTTGATTGGCGCAGTAATACGTAATTATGCCCCGATAAAATAAAGCCAAAAGGTGCAACCAGCCTTCCATTGGTCAAATCATCGGAAACCAGAGGGTATGAACCAATTGCAGCTCCAAGTCCATCTGCGGCTGCCTGTATACAGAAGTAAAAATGATCAAATGATTGATTAGACTTGCTTAGATGAATTCCATGGTTTGATTTTGTTAACCAATTGTTCCACGCACTAGGGCGTGTCTTACTGTGAAGCAGGGTTATATTCGAATAATCATGTTGAACCCTAGTCCAGTACTCTGGAGAACAAACAGGCCCGACCCATTCTTCAACTAACTTGTGTACTCCATAATCTGAGGGTATATCAAAATCATCACGACGAATTGCCATCGACAAGCCAGCTTCCCCTAACGTGATAGGCCCCCCGGCAGTAGATAGCCTTATGTCAGTTCCAGATAGGTTGTAATAATCCGAAAGTCTGGGCATAAGCCAACGCATGGTTAACGTAGGCTCGCATGATATTTCAAGGTAATTACCTTTGGTACTCTTTAACTTATTAATGCCTGCATCTAATGCATCAAAAGCCACGTTGGTGTATTGCTTAAGTAACTCCCCCTCTGGGGTGAGTATCATTCCCCGACCTTTTTTGCAAAACAGTGGCAGAGAAAGGTAAGTTTCTAACAATTTGATCTGCTTACTAACTGCTCCATGAGTTATGTGAAGCTTATCTGCCGTCACACTATAACTGGGAGACTCTGCGGCTATATGAAAAACATGAAAAGCTTTAAGGTGTCTCATCTGTGATTTTTTCTCACATCAATTATGCATTATTTTCGATTATATCTGGCTAAAAAAAACTTACAATAATCTTAAATAAACAATATGAGAGAATGGATGTGGAGATAACAAGTTATATCGTTTTGGGGCTATTAATCGTCGTAAGTCCGGGTGCAGACTTTGTTTTGGTGTTAAAGAACAGTCTTAACAATGGAAGGAGATCAGGATTGTTGACCGGACTTGGCATTGGTATTGGTGTATGTATTCATATTACCTACTCAACCTTGGGAATTGGTCACTTATTATCACAGAACACAATATTGTTTAGCATGATTAAATACGCGGGTTCAGCCTACTTAATTTACTTAGGGATTACTGGCATCTTTTGTTCAAAGCTTAAATTTGATCGCGAGACTGTATCTATATCGCAGTCAAATGACAACGCACGGAGATATTTTATACAGGGCTTTCTTTGTAACATGCTGAATCCGAAAACTATGCTGTTTTTTCTAAGTATATTTAGCCAACTTATCTCCCCGGACAATGATAATAGTTCATCCTTTGCGTTGATTTATGGGCTATACATTTCTGTGTTACATATCTTGTGGTTCTGTATAGTCGCATTTCTTGTCACTTCGGAGAAAGTCTTATCTGTTTTTCAAAGATTTGGAAACAGGATTAATCAAACCTGCGGTGTAGGACTTGTAGCCTTTGGGGCAACTCTAGCGTTCACGAACTAATCAAGCTCGTAAAATACCACCTCTTCCGTGCCATGCTGACAAAAGAAACGATAAAGGATCGGTAAATTTTCAAACACCACTCCATAGTTATCAGTCGTAAAGAAATGTACTGTGATTTCTGTGGTGCGATCTGCTATTAAGTAATTGCGTTAGATTGGAAAGGGGCAAAAACATTCCAACAACCTATATCGCTCATCATAAATAGCATACCCAATACTCACGAAATTAATTCCCTCCCCCTAAAAGGGGGGGAGGAACAACACCGTGATGATCTTCCACTATTAAAGCACAATAGGGCAGCGTGTTTACGTTGCGTATATAACTTCTGCCAAGTGCTTTGGCAGAGGGAAAACTGACAAATTTTGTTGTAAATGATCAGGTTTGATTGGAAGTGATCATACTATATAAATTATCTTCCTATACCTGTCGTCTCCTAGTGTTCACGATAAGGTCTTTATTTCTCTCTGATACTCCTCTTTATGGCTACCTCTTTAGGGTAGTTTGAGTTTGTAATTGATTTACATCAGTAATTCATTTTCTTTCATAATTAAAAATCTCGCTCAATGAAACGTTACCATAATTAGGAACCCATATGAGCAGGATGAAGCTGGTTGTCATCGGTAATGGCATGGTTGGCCATCGCTATATCGAAGATTTGGTCGAAAAAATGGAGGCATCGTCTGTTGATGTCACGGTTTTTTGTGAGGAACCGCGTGTTGCCTACGACCGCGTCCATCTTTCTTCCTACTTTTCGCACCATACCGCTGAAGAGCTTTCGCTTGTTAAGCCGGGTTTCTATCAAAAGCATGCGATTAATGTCTTGATGGGCGAGCGGGCGGTTAACATTAACCGCGAAAAGCGCGTGGTCTATTCAAATACTGGCCGTGAAGTGAGCTATGACAAATTAGTCTTGGCGACGGGCTCTTATCCCTTTGTACCGCCGATCAAAGGCAATGAAAGTAAAGACTGCTTTGTCTATCGCACCATTGAAGATCTAAAGGCCATCGAAACGTGCGCGAAAAAGAGCAAAAGTGGCGTAGTGATAGGCGGTGGTTTACTTGGCCTTGAAGCGGCTGGCGCGCTGAAAGCGTTGGGCGTACAAACCCATGTGATTGAGTTTGCTCCGGTATTAATGGCTGAGCAACTTGACTTGCAAGGCGGTTTACAACTGCGTAATAAAATTGAGCGGATGGGGGTGCACGTTCACACTAGCAAAAATACGCTAGAGATCGTTGCTCAAGGCGAGACCGCTCGTAATACCATGAAGTTTGCCGACGGTTCGGATTTGGAAGTTGACTTCATCGTATTTTCCGCAGGGATACGTCCTCAGGACAAATTAGCTCGTGAAATGGGTCTAGACATCGCGCCGCGTGGTGGCGTTGCCATTAACGATCACTGCCAAACATCCGATCCTGATATTTACGCGATTGGCGAATGTGCTTCTTGGAATCAAACTTTCTTCGGTCTGGTCGCTCCTGGTTACAAAATGGCAACGGTTGCGGTTGATCATCTTGTGGGCAATGAGAGCCAATTTAGTGGTGCAGACATGAGCGCCAAGCTCAAACTGCTGGGTGTGAAGGTGGGATCGATTGGCGATGCCAATGGGCGAACTCCGGGTTGTAAAAGCTACGTCTATCAAAATGAAGAAGATGAAGTTTATAAGCGCATTATCGTTTCTGAAGATGGTAAAAAACTGCTTGGTGCAGTTTTAGTCGGCGACACGTCAGATT
Source organism: Vibrio sp. V09_P4A23P171 (assembly GCF_963875615.1). Classification (NCBI taxonomy): domain Bacteria; kingdom Pseudomonadati; phylum Pseudomonadota; class Gammaproteobacteria; order Vibrionales; family Vibrionaceae; genus Vibrio; species Vibrio sp. V09_P4A23P171. Next base: position 137,083 of record NZ_CAWNMR010000072.1, on the reverse strand, counting down.
ACGGCGATTTACTGCAACTCAAACTCAATGATATTGAGCTGCCCAAACACCCTGACACCTTGATTCTACCTGCGCATGCTGGCGCTGAAAAACCGGCATTAGGCGCGGATGCACTACCTGATACTGCTGTGATCTGCTCTTGTTTTGATGTGACTAAAGCGAAAATTGCCCAAGCCGTGGCCGATGGTCATCATACGCTCGGCGCGATTAAAGCGGTGACAGGGGCAGGAACAGGTTGTGGTGGTTGCGTGCCTTTAGTGACGTCGGTTCTGAATGCGGAACTGGCTAAATCGGGTGTGGAAGTCAAAAACGATATTTGTGAGCACTTTGCGTATTCACGCCAAGATCTGTTCCATTTGATCCGCATTAACGGTATCACACGTTTTGATGAGATGTTGGCAAAACATGGACGCGGTTATGGGTGCGAAGTCTGTAAGCCAACAATTGGTTCTATTCTGGCCTCGTGTTGGGGGGATCATGTGCTCTCGCCATCGCTGGTCAGTTTGCAAGACACCAATGATAACTTCTTGGGTAACATGCAAAAAGACGGTACTTATTCGGTGATCCCACGCATGGCGGGTGGTGAAGTCACACCACAAGCGCTTGCGGTGCTGGCGAATGTCGCTCAGGAATACAAACTTTACACCAAAGTGACGGGCGCGCAGCGCATTGGTCTGTTTGGTGCTCAAAAAGACGATTTACCTGAGATTTGGCGCAAACTGATTGATGCTGGATACGAGACAGGCCAAGCCTATGCCAAAGCTCTGCGCATGGCAAAAACGTGTGTCGGTAGTACGTGGTGTCGTTTTGGTGTGCAAGACAGCGTCGGTTTGGGTGTGCTGATTGAAAACCGCTACAAAGGTATCCGTACACCACACAAGATGAAGTTTGGTGTCTCAGGTTGCACCCGCGAATGTGCCGAAGCGCAAGGGAAAGATTTAGGCCTGATCGCGACCGATGCGGGTTGGAATATGTATGTCTGCGGTAATGGTGGTATGAAGCCTCGACATGCCGATCTGCTGGCCTCTGATTTAGATGAAGCAACACTACTGAAATACATCGACCGTTTCATGATGTTCTACATTCGCACAGCCGATAAATTACAACGCACCTCAGTGTGGCTAGACAACCTAGAAGGTGGCGTTGATTACCTGCGTGAAGTGATTGTGGACGATAAGTTGGGCATTAACGATCAACTCGAAGCAGATGTGGCAAAGCTTATTGCTGATTATCGCTGTGAATGGACAGAAACGCTTAATCATCCTGAGCAATTAACTCGTTTTACTCACTTCATTAATTCTGATTTACGCGATGAGAACGTCGTGTTCGTCAGCGCTCGTGAGCAGCACCGTCCTGCGACTTATAGCGAAAAACACCCAGAAGCGAAAGGCGATATATTCCACATTGCGCTTGCTGATTCAGCAATCTCTACCCCTGTTTTGGAGAAATAACTATGGCCAATAACACAGTATTTCAAGCCATCTGTGGCATTAATGACATTGTTCCCGGAACGGGTGTGTGTGCACTGGTGAATGGTGAGCAAGTGGCTCTCTTCCGTCCGACTGAGGCGCAAGAAGTGATGGCGATAAGCAATATGGATCCCTTTGCTCGAGCCAATGTGTTGTCACGCGGTTTTATTTGCCAACATCAAGAGCAGTTCTGGATAGCAAGCCCGCTTAAAAAGCAGCGTTTCAATCTCATAACAGGCCAATGTATGGAAGATGAACGCTTTAGCGTGAAAGCTTATGCCGTGCGAGTCACCGACGGTGTGGTCGAAGTCGCGGCTTAACAGCCGCTTTTGAGACGATGAGATTCAATAGCAAAAAGGTTCCTTGTTCATCAAGTTCTCTTGATTATGCATTGATGGTTGGGAGCCTTTATCTATTCAATTTCCCTTTTTAATTTTAACTTTGGTGACAATAAGGACCATTATGTCTTATGTAAAACCTGCCGATTTTGTGCAGACAATGATTGACGCTGGCGAAAGCAAAATCTTCATGTCAACGCGCGATACCCTGATTCGTGGCATTATGGCGGGGGCGATTCTTGCTATCGCCGTCGCTGTGGCCATTACTGCGGCTGTGCAAACCGGAGTGCCTATTGTTGGCGCTCTGGTCTTCCCTGTGGGGTTTTGTATTTTGAACCTAATGGGCTTTGATTTATTAACGGGTGTTTTTGCTTTAGCGCCTTTAGCTTTGTTTGAAAAACGCGCCGGAGTAACCAAAGTGGGCGTTCTACGGAATTGGGGCTTGGTTGGGCTAGGTAACTTAATCGGTGCCGTTGCCGTCGCCTTTTTAGTGGCGCTAACCTTCACCATGAATTTCAGTATCGAGCCGAGCTCGGTTGGGCAAGCGTTTATCAAAGCGTCTACTGCTCGCACTCTTGGCTTTGCCGAACACGGTATTAATGGCTGGATCACCGTGTTTGTGAAAGGCATCTTGTGTAACTGGATGGTGTGTCTAGGTGTTGTCGGTGCTATGACATCAACTACTGTGAGCGGCAAAGTGGTCGCGATGTGGCTACCTATTTTTATTTTCTTCGGTTTGGTTTTTGAACACGCCGTAGTGAACATGTACCTGTTCCCACTTGGCATGATGTTGGGCGCTAAATTCACCATCGTCGATTGGTTGGTGTGGAACCAAATTCCGGCCACATTGGGTAACTTAGTGGGCGGCTTGTTATTTACCGGGTTAAGCCTTTACATGACTCACGGTAAAACCTTGCCACAACGCAACCTTGGCTAACCATTGTTAAGTGAGGTTTAACCTCGCTTAATGGCGATATCCTTTTGTCGATAAGGTAGAGAGTAATCATGGTAAGCAGTGTAACGAGTCGCGGTTTTGTCTCTTTAGTGGGCGCAGGGCCGGGCGATCCCGATCTACTGACGGTTAAGGGGCTACGCGTGATCAGCCAAGCGCAAGTGGTGGTGTATGATCGTTTAGTTTCGCAAGCGATTTTAGATCTGGCGCCAAGCAGCGCGGAGATGATCTATGTTGGCAAACAGTTGGATTTTCATTGTGTGCCGCAAGATCAGATCAACCAAATTCTGGTCGATAAAGCCAAAGAAGATAAAAAAGTTGTCCGTTTGAAAGGCGGTGATTCTTTTATTTTTGGCCGAGGTGGTGAAGAGCTCGAAACGCTGGCTGAACATCATATCGCTTATGAAGTGGTTCCGGGGATCACGGCGGCGGCAGGCTGCACGGCTTACGCGGGGATTCCGCTGACGCACCGTGATCACGCGCAAAGTGTGCAGTTCATTACGGGTCACTTACAAAAAGAAGGTAAAGCGATCAATTGGCGATGTTTAGCGCAAGATAATCAAACCTTGGTTTTTTATATGGGGTTAAAGCAGTGCCCGAATATCACACGAAACTTGTTGGATGCTGGCCTGAGCGCAGAAACGTCTTGCGCGATTATCGAACGCGGCACTACAGATAAACAGAGAGTATTGACGGGCTCGCTTGACGATTTACCCCTTTTAGCGCAACAAGCACAAAGCCCAGCCTTGATTGTGGTCGGCAGTGTGACTCGCTTGCACGACAAATTGAAGTGGTTTGGCGTATACTAAGCGCAATTTGCAAAGCAGCGGCGAACAGGCCGCTGTTTTTGTTTCTATTTGAGAAGAGAGCTCATGGAAAAAGTTGCCATTTTTGTCGACGTTCAAAACGTCTATTACACCTGTAAAGAGAAGTACCGCCAGCATTTTGATTACAACCAATTTTGGTATGTAGCCACTCAAGGGCGAGAGGTGATCAAAGCCAATGCCTATGCGATTGCTAGCCAAGATCCTAAGCAGCGCCAGTTCCACCATATTTTGCGCGGTATTGGTTTTGAGGTTCAGCTTAAGCCCTTCATTCAGCGTCGTGATGGCAGTGCAAAAGGGGATTGGGATGTCGGTATTACTCTCGATGCGATTGAGCTGGCAGAGCAAGCGGATGTGATTGTTCTGGTATCAGGAGATGGTGATTTCGAGCTATTGGTCGAACGGATTAAACAGCGTTTTAACAAAAAAGTAGAAGTGTACGGAGTACCAAGGCTGACGGCTCAAAGCCTTATTGATGTCGCCAGCCAGTTTGTTCCAATCGAGCAAGACTTACTGTTGTAGCTCACCTTCAGCAGGCACAATCTCACTATGTTGGGTATCTACCGTGCTGGTTGAAGCGGCTTGCTCTGCGTCTAATTTTTCACGTTCAGCTTTTGAAATATAACGAGGCTTATTGCTGCCGTGCAGCTTGGCATGCTTCTTTTTAAGATGCTTTTGCAGTGTTTGGTTAATTTTCTTTTTGCGGTTCATAGTCGTCTGCTCTTTGACACAAAGTCTGGGTACGTGAGGAACAAGGTGGCGCAGGATACTTGTTTTTATCTGCGATCTCAATGGGAGTTATTGGCAATGGAAAAAATGAATAGCGATCTTTTAACGGGAGAGCTACTCAGTGAGTTTCGCACCGTAGAGGCGATGGTGAACATTTATTGTCAGCGCCATCATCGCTGTCAATCTGGCCTCTGTACGTGTTGCAAAACCTTGTTGGAATATGCGCAAGTACGCTTAGATCGCTGTCCTTATGGCCAACATAAACCCACCTGCAACCGTTGCCCAATTCATTGCTATAAGCCTGAGCCGAAAGAACAAATGAGATTGGTGATGCGTTACGCAGGGCCAAGAATGTTGCTCTCTCACCCTATATTGGCGATCCGCCATCTACTGCATGAAAAACGTGCACTACCAGAAAAACCAAAGGCGCATGCATCAAATCGCCATCAACGATTGAACCGTGCGCCTTGCGATAAAATATGATCGGCTTTGCTGCGACTTATTTCCCCGCCACCCACTGGCGTTTGGTTTTGAGGCTTGAAGCCAACATATAAATACAAGTCGCCAGTAAAGCAATAAAGAGATAGCCCATTAAGCCTTGCGATCTTTGCATAAACCAATCAGCGATCACGGGGCCAACCACAGAGCCGATACTGTAGCTAAACAGCATAACTTGTGTCGCTGAGACAATGTAATTGGCATCGAGCTTATCACAACCTAAGTTGATGGCGATTGGGTACAGGGCAAACGTCGCCATACCTAAGAAAAACAAGCTGGCAGCTAATATCATCATCGTTGAATCGAACAAGGTTATGGTAATCGCCGCAGATCCAATCAAGCAAAATAGTGCCATTAATAGTGTTCGGCCCAAAAACTTTGATAGCCAAGGCACCATAGGTTGCACCGCCATGCCACCCAAAACCACAAGCGCCATTAAGCTGCCAATATCGGTATGGCTGATACCGCGTTGTTCCAATTCAACAGGCATTAGACCGTAGATAGCCCCCAAAGTGAGCCCTGAAACTCCGCAACCGAGCAAGGCGGCATGGTTTAGTTTGAGTACCTGTTTCAGCGATAGGCTGACGGCATGCTGAGTTGACGGTTGGTCAGATTCGCCATAAATCAGCACCACACTGGCGATTAATAGCAAGGTAATGATGGCAATGAAAGGCACGCCGCCTGATACGCCTAAATAACCAATCCCTAATTGGCCCAATGCCGTGCCGCCGTAAAGCGCCGCCATATAAATACCAAGGCGTTTTGCTCGGCCTTTTTCATCACCATGCAATAGCCAAGACTCGACGACTACAAAGACACCAGCCACCGCAATACCAGCAACAAAACGTGCCACTAACCAAGCACTGGCATAGTGCAGAGCAGGTAAGGCAAAAATGGTTAACATGAGTAGCGCTAAGCACCATACAAAAGCGTTTCGGTGGCCAACGCGGTTGACAACAGGTTCAACGACTAATGCGCCGATCAATAAGCCAGCGTAAAAGGCACTGGCAAGCCAGCTTGCCAATGAGCTCTCAAGCCCGTAGTGCGGCAACATCAATGGGATCAGGCTCATTAAATAGCCTGAGGCAATCGCATAAAGCGATAGCGCAATGACCGGAACGGAAATGCGAGGTGAAGACGCGTTCACAGTGATGTTGTCCATTGACTTTGCCTCAAAACCAGAATTGATGGGATATTTTGCGGCGAATATGGAGCTGATATTGAGAAAGGTAAAACGAAAAATTATGTTCTTAACGATTAATTTTATTAATCGAAAATAAAGCAAGAGAAATGAGCAGTAAAGTTGGCATAAATCGATAAAAAATGCCAACTTTATTATTGGTTATAATGATGGATTATTTCAATATGGCTTGGTTTAACCATTGATCAAATTGACTTTTTGGTAAAGCGCCATTGATCATATCGACTCGTTGACCATTTTTAAACACCATAATGGTTGGAATGCTGCGAATTTGAAATTTTGTGGCGAGGCTTTGTTCACTTTCAGTATCAATTTTTATAAAGCGAATGTTTCCTTTTCGTTCCGTCGCAGCATCACTGAATACCGGAGCAAAACCAACACACGGATTACACCAAGGTGCCCAGAAATCGACGACAACGGGTTGGCGACTATTAAGTAGTGCTTCGAAATTGGCTTCCGTTCCTTCAATGGGCGCTCCATCAAATAGGGGAGCTTGGCATTTACCGCAATTCGGGCTTTCTGTTACTCGTTCTATCGGAACTCGGTTCATTGCGTGACACGAAGGACAACGAGTATTGAATGTTGACATGGTTTCCTCTCTTTATTTTTGTGTTTTGCTCCAGTCGCATTTAACGCACTAGACTTAACGTCGGAGCAAAAGCGCGTATACTGACTGACATCAAAAGGACCTTTTGAGTCTCATTTCTCTTTCATACAATGAGTTTTTAATTTTAGGTCTTTGGATTGCATTAGAAAATACAACAAAAACAGGTTAACAATGACAAAATTCTATGCCGAAATTACAGGTTGGGGTAAATGCCTACCACCTGCAACGCTCTCAAACCATGATCTTAGCACCTTTATTGAAACTTCCGATGAGTGGATTAAAACTCGCACCGGGATTGAACAGCGCCGCATTAGCCATGTGAATACCTCGGATTTAGCTACGGTGGCCGCCCAACACGCCATTGCTTGTGCTGGGATTGATGCAACTGAGATTGATCTCATCATCATCGCAACCTGTTCGCCAGATTCTCTTATCCCAAATATTGCCTCGAAAGTGCAGCAGAATCTTGGGATTAAAAATGCAGCCGCTTTTGACTTAAATGCAGCCTGTACCGGTTTTGTTTATGGATTAGAAACAGCGACGCGTTTAATGCAAGCAAGCCATTACCGCCATGCGTTAGTGGTGGGTGCTGAGCGTCTCTCTTTTTACATTGATTGGACCAAACGTGATACCGCCGTGTTGTTTGGTGACGGTGCTGGCGCTGTTGTCTTGAGTAAAACCGATAAAGTAGTGGGTTTGCAAGATGCACAAATCGGCTGTGATGCAGAAGGGCGTGATATTTTGGCGGTGCCTAGATTTGGCTCATCGATGGATCGTTTTGCCGCTGACAATGGGTATTGGGATTTTGATTTTGTTGGGAAAGAGATTTTTAAACGTGCGGTTCGAGGCATGGGCGCAGCGGCGCAAACTGTGCTGGCGCGTTCCGGTCTTTCAACCGAGCAAGTTGATGTGGTGATCCCGCATCAAGCGAATATTCGTATCATTCAAACCTTGTGTGACTTATCAGGTATTAGCCAAGATAAAGCATTCGTTAACATTCAACACTATGGTAATACGTCTGCCGCGACCGTACCTATTGCATTGTGTGAAGCGGTTGAACAAGGGAAAATCAAACCGAATGATAACCTGCTGGTGGCCGCTTTCGGGGCGGGCTTAACTTGGGGGGCTGGGCACATCAAATGGGGCGAGCGTGTTACCGCGATTAGCCGTAGCCAAGCGCAGTTACCAGAGTGTCAGTCCAGTGCGTTAGAATTATTGGCTAATGCAATTGAGCACTGCCAGCAGCGCCCGCTATCTAAATAACGTTTAGAAAACGAATGTTCACACAGTACAAGCAGTATGAGAACAGGCCACAATGTGGCCTGTTTTACTCTCAATGCTAGGTGTATAAACTAGGCAATCGCCATGGCGAGCAGGCTAATTGGATGAATGGTTTCTAACGCGGTATTTTCTTCAATTTGCCATTTACAGGTTTCACAATCGGTAATCGCATAGTCAGCTTGCGATGTTTTGATTGCATCAAACAGGTGCGCGCCAATTTTCATTGAAACGTCATAGTTCTCTTCTTTAAAACCGTAGGTTCCCGCTAAGCCGCAGCATTCGCTGTCTAAGACCACTAACTCCAATCCTGGGATCATTTTTAATAATTCAATGGTAAAAATGACATTACCGCTGCGTTCAAGGTGGCAAGGGGTGTGGTAAACCACTTTCAAGTTAACGGGTTTCATTTTAGGCGCATTACCGCTCATGAACTCTTTGAGTAGAAAGCGCGTGACGTACTCGATTTGTTTGACCACCTTACTATTATCAACCCCTAAAACATGAGGGTATTCTTGTTGTAAGGTAAACGAACACGTTGATGAGGTGGAGAGGAGCGTCGTTTGACGATCAACTACCGCGGCTTCGATATTTTTCACATTCAATAACGCATTTTTACGTGCTTTATCGTGAAAACCATTGGCAATCAGCGGTACACCACAGCATTTCTCGTTATCCAGTAACCGTACGCCGATATTCATCGCATTCATCACAGAGACAAAATCTTTACCTAACTGCGGGTGGTTATAGTTAACGTAGCAGCCGTGGAAATAGGTCACTTGCCGGTTATACAGGGGTTGGCGTGTGCAGTTCTGCTTAAACCAACGACGAAACGTGCCGTGTGAATATTTGGGAAGTGATTTATGATCGTGCACACCAATGGTCTTGTGCATCAGTCTTTTTACCATCGGCATAGCCGTAGCAGCGTTCACTATCGGTGCAAATGGTGTGGCGATCGTGCCAAAAAGATCGGTATGGCTCAGCACGTAATCACGCACCAGCTTTGGACTCAGCGTTTTTTTACCATGTTTGCCACGCGCCACAGCAATGATATCGCCAATTTTCACTCCGGAAGGACAGGCGGTTTCACACCGTTTGCAGTTGGTGCAGAGCTTGAGTAGGTCGTCATAATACTCTGCGCTTTTAATCCTCAAGCGTTCGCCATCCGGTCCGCACTGTTTTGGCCCCGGATAGAGTGGGTTTGCTTTAGCAACCGGGCAATAAACGGTACAAACAGTGCATTTGATGCATTGATCAAAAGAGGTATTTTTGGGTGCGGCTTCAACAAAAGAGGTGCTCATGCTAATACCTCCTGAATGGCTGGTCGAGATTGAGTTTGAGCCATAATTTGAGAGGTAGCGTGGTAAGCGCTGGCAATAGCAACGCCTCCACCGCTGCCTTCAAAGACAGGATCATAACCCGCGAGCATCGAACCACAGCAGTATAAATTGGTAATGATATTACCTTGATGAGTTGGGTTCAGTGACGTGTTGGTCAGCACACCAAAGGTCATGAAAGGGTGAGAGTTTGCTGAGAAAAAGGCATGATTTCGCCATAGAGCGCGATCATGACAGCTCTCCGTCTCTAATTGGAACACGGGTTCGCTAATACCGTGATGAGAAGCCTGTAAACCTTGGCTGAAATAGCTCCCTGTAGCCATCACGAAATGGTCAGCTTGAATCGGCATATCATTGAGATTTTGAGTATGAATGGCGGTCAAACGGTTACCATCAAATTCACCACTGATGACTTTATCGCCTTTTAAATGGGTACCACCCATAGTTAAAAAAGCTCGGCTGAGTGTCTCTTCAATGCGGATGCCCATTAATGATGGCGGCATGGTCGGGACTTCATGCAACTGCAAGTTGGTTTCCAATTTGAGTTTGTTCAGTAAGGTTAACCCATCACCATTGCCCATGATGGCAGGTAGGATCACTAGATCTTGCACAGTGGCATGACGGATCAGTTGATCACAAAAACTGCGCCATGCATGTGGTTGTTTGAGCAAACGAGCAATATCGATGGAGCGCAGTTCGTTGGGGTTATGGCGAAGTGCTTCGAAACCCGGAATCGTGATATTGATGATCTCACTTGGGATAGTCGAAAATGCAGGTAGAGCGCGTAAGTTATCTTGCAGCATATGTGGTTGAAAATCTCGATAACCATCGATGGCGAGCAGCACAATACGCTTAAAATCAGCATTTGTTTTATGTTGATAAACATAAGGTTGTGATAACCAAGTGGCTTTCAATGTCCCCATCGGAGTAATGCGATAGTGGTTACTATTATCCGCTTGGTGTGTCAGCGGCATGCCGCGTTGCTGCAGCGTTTTTTGAAACCACATTAACCCTTGCGAAATAGTGTCAGCGCCAATTTTACTGTAAGGGTGATTCGGGGCTTGTTGACGTAATGCTTCCATGGCGAGCAAAGGGGATTCAACCGCTTCGCCGCTAGGCAGTTTACCCAGAACATCGATGGAACCGGATGAAAAATGCAGAGCACTTTGGCCTTGACTGATCAGTGCTGTTTTTAGGCCCGCTTGTAAGCAGCGAAGACCTGCACTGTAACCTGCAATTCCACCACCGATAATTGTGACGTCGTATTTCATCATAACGTCTCCTCACTTTCATTTTGCTTGTGTTGCGTTGGAATGTCATTGGCTCCGAACAAGCCTTCATAAATCCAGTAACTGAATTCAGCTTCGCGCAGTGCATCTCCCCAGAAAATCGGTTTAATGCCTTTCCAGCGCTCTTCTAAAAACTCAACCAACAGTTGGCTCGATTGGTTTCCCGAAACGTGACCATATTCTTGAAATAAGCTGGCGGCGCGATAGCTGCAAAGCTCTCCTTGGCATGGCCCCATACCTAAACGAGTGCGGCGACGTAAATCGACCAAGTTATTTACATCGAGTTGTTTAATTGCGTATTCAATTTCGCCCGCGGTCACCATTTCACATTCACAAATAACCGCTTGGCTCTTTGCATCATCAGATAAGAAATTTTGTGCGCGCTCACCATGGCGATAAATAGCCGATTCATAGACGGGTTTGGCAATGCTGGCGGTTTTTTTCACCTGTTTTGGGGTTTCGTTGGAGCCGGGTAGGGCGCGAGTATGAGTTTCGCAAGGGGTATTATTGCCCAGTTTTTTGGCGACTAAATCGGTCGCCCATTCTGCCATTAGGCGGTAAGTCATTAATTTACCGCCTGTAATCGTGGTGAGGCCTTTCAATCCATCGCGTTGTTCGTGGTCAAGTAATACGATGCCGCGACTGATGTTTCGGCCGCTGCCATCATCATTAATAGAGACCAATGGACGCACACCCGCATAAGCGCGTAATACACGAGTATTCGCCATGATGGGAGCCAGTTTCGCGCCTTCGGCCAGTAGTATATCGACCTCTTTTTCAGTCACGTGCAGGTTGTCAATTTGGTCGTAGTCAATGTGTTCAGAGGTAGTACCGATCAGTGAAATGGTATCACCAGGGACAAGAATATCGGCATCAGAAGGCTTGCGACAGCGGTTGATCACAAGGTTGTTGATACGATAATCAAGGATCAACAATGAGCCTTTCGCGGGGAACATTTTGATGTTGAGATCGGCGTATTCACAGATGTCTTGTCCCCATATTCCAGCTGCGTTAATCACTTCTTTGGCGAAAATCTCATATTGTTGATGAGTGCTCAGCTGTAAACAGCGCACGCCTAATACTGTGTCACCTTGGCGGATCAGCGACGTCACAATGGTTTTGTTCATGATCCGCGCACCATGCTCTTTGGCGTCTAGCACATTGGAAGCGCATAAACGAAAAGGATCGAGTGTGCCATCGGGTACTTTGATCGCGCCAACAAGGTTTGGATTAACGTGAGGCTCTAAACGCAGTGCTTCTTTGGCAGAAAGCGGCTCGGTTGTAATCCCTGCTTGAGCGCACGCGTCGATAAACGTGCTTTGAAAAGCAAGATCGTCTTCAGGCAGAGTAATGAACAGGCCGTCGGTTTTCTCTACACAATGTCTAGCGATATTTTTTAAAATTTGATTCTCTTGGATGCACTCTTTGGCCGATTCAGGATCGGTAACTGCGTAACGTGCCCCTGAGTGTAATAAACCGTGATTTCGCCCGGTGGTACCAGAAGCAATATCATCCTTTTCTAGCAAAATACACGCAATGCCGCGCAGTGCGCAGTCGCGCATGATCCCTGTACCGGTTGCTCCGCCACCAATGATAACAACATCGGTTTCAAATCGTGTGGTTGTGGTCATGGTGAAACCTTATTCGATGAAAAACTTATATTTAGTGTGGCATTTTCAATAGAAAATGTTCGATATATTGCTCACAAAAGCGCGAATGAGCGAAATTGTGTTTCATTTTGGCGGTAATTTCATCTTTGTATGTTATTTCATATCAAAATGATGAACGGTTTAACAATTTAGGTTGGGTTAATTTAACAACTGGAGTGGATTTTAGAGAACAAATGCGCTTACGAGCTGATCCGATGACTTCATTATCATGCCTCCCTTAGCAGTATGAAATCATATCTCTATCCGTTATTGCACTTGATTATGTCGTTGTTTATAGAGACACCCTTAGTTTCCTATCATTTGTTAAGCTCTGCGTTAATGAGCAGAAGATCAAAATAATGAGTTAATTAACAAAAAACGATATTGCAAGTAACAAAATTGTGTTCGAACGCTCATAAATGCTGTTTTTTAATTTTCGTGGGAAGAAAAATGTGCAAAATTTGCCACACACAAACATTGTGTACATAAAAAATAAACAAGGACACTTACTATGACTCGAACAAAACAACATACTCTTCTCGGAGAGTGTATCGCGGAGTTTATCGGCACCGGATTGCTGATTTTTTTCGGTGTAGGCTGTGTTGCTGCCTTAGTTCTTACTGGCGCACAATTTGGTCAGTGGGAAATCAGCATCATGTGGGGCTTAGGTGTGGCAATTGCCATCTATTGCACTGCGGGTGTTTCTGGAGCTCACATTAATCCGGCGGTGACCATTGCACTGGCCGCCTTCCACGGCTTCAACAAAGCAAAAGTACTTCCCTATATTGCGGCGCAAATGCTCGGTGCATTCTGCTCTGCTGCTCTGGTTTACGGCTTGTACAGCAACCTTTTTACTGATTATGAAATCGCACACAATTTTGTACGTAGCAGTCAAGAAGCGTTAGCCACAGCGGGTATTTTTTCTACCTACCCTAATGCTTCATTATCATTTGTTGGTGCATTGGCGGTCGAATTTGTCATCACAGCAGTATTAATGTTCGCTATTTTGGCACTAGGTGATGAAAATAACGGCGCACATCGCAATGCAATGAACCCATTGCTGATTGGTATTCTGATTGCGGTTATCGGTGGTTCACTTGGCCCATTGACTGGCTTTGCGATGAACCCTGCGCGTGATTTTGGCCCTAAATTGTTTGCCTACTTAGCTGGCTGGGACTACGCACTAACAGGTGCAAAAGATATCCCATACTTCATCGTACCTATCATTGCTCCTATTGCTGGTGCCTGTTTTGGGGCATGGGCTTACCCTAAATTTATTGGCGCGTACCTACCCACTGTCGGCGTAGGCTGCACCATTCCAAACCAGTGTGATGACGTAGAAGAAAGTGAGCAAGCTCACGTCTAAAATAACGATAACACTTCATAAAACGATTAACGTGAAAGATAAGGAAAAGACCATGACTGAGCAGAAATATATTGTTGCCCTTGACCAAGGAACAACAAGCTCACGTGCTGTAGTGTTAGATCATGATGCTAACATTGTCAGTGTTTCTCAGCGTGAATTTACCCAGATCTACCCTCAAGCTGGCTGGGTTGAACATGATCCACTGGAAATTTATGCGACGCAAAGTTCGACGCTAGTAGAAGCACTTGGCAAAGCAGGTATTCGCAGTGATGAAATTGCGGCGATTGGTATTACCAACCAACGTGAAACTACGGTGGTGTGGAACAAAGAAACGGGTAAACCAGTCTACAATGCGATTGTATGGCAATGTCGACGTACCGCATCCATTTGTGAAGAATTGAAAGCACGCCCAGGGCTAGAAGAGTACATTCGCGAGAATACAGGCCTAGTGCTTGACCCTTACTTCTCTGGCACCAAAATCAAATGGATTTTGGATAATGTCGAAGGGGCTCGTGAAGACGCCGAGGCTGGAAAACTGCTGTTTGGTACAATTGACTCGTGGCTCGTTTGGAACATGACACAAGGCCGTGTTCACGTTACGGATTATACCAATGCCTCTCGCACTATGCTTTTCAATATCAACAACTTGCATTGGGATGAGAAAATCCTAAAAGAGTTTGATATTCCTTTGTCTATGATGCCTGAAGTGAAGAAATCTTCCGAAGTTTACGGCCAAACCAACATTGGTGGTAAAGGCGGGACACGTATTCCTATTGCTGGAATTGCGGGTGACCAGCAAGCTGCGCTTTATGGGCAGATGTGTGTTGAGGCGGGTCAAGCAAAAAATACTTACGGCACTGGCTGTTTCTTATTGATGAACACAGGTAAAGAGAAAGTCACCTCACATAATGGCTTGCTAACAACTCTAGCTTGTGGCCCTGCTGGTGAACCTCACTACGCGCTTGAAGGTGCAGTCTTTATGGGCGGTGCATCGATTCAATGGTTGCGTGATGAATTGAAACTGATTTCAGATGCGCATGACTCAGAATATTTCGCTACGAAAGTTGATACGGCCAACGGCGTTTATGTTGTGCCAGCGTTTACTGGTTTAGGCGCGCCGTATTGGGATGCTTATGCCCGTGGTACGATTGTTGGTTTAACGCGTGGCGTGAATTCGAACCATATTATTCGTGCGACCTTGGAAAGTGTCGCTTACCAAACACGTGATGTACTTGATGCAATGCAAGCTGATTCTGGCATCAAACTGTCAGCATTACGCGTAGACGGTGGCGCGGTAGCCAATAATTTCTTAATGCAATTCCAATCAGATGTGCTTGATACCGAAGTACACCGTCCTAAAGTGACGGAAGTGACCGCGCTAGGAGCCGCCTATTTAGCTGGTCTTGCGGTTGGCTTTTGGGGAAGCTTGGATGAGCTTGCTGATAAAGCCGTGATCGATAAAACATTCGTTCCTCATCAAGATGAAGAGAAGCGCGATCGTCGCTATAAAGGTTGGAAACGTGCGGTGAAATGTGCTCAAGCTTGGGCAACTATGCACGATGACGAAGAGTAATACTTAGCCTTATGGCCTCTATGTATCCCCCTGCTAGAGGCTTTTTGCTTGGCTATTTATGCTTTTGCTCTCTGATTTATCGATAAAAAATGCTCTGTCATCGTGGCAGAGCATTTTTTTACACGTCAATTTTTATTATTTTGGGTTCATCATGCAGCGCTTTTGGCGTCAGCCGTTTTTTTTTCTCGTTGCATCTTTGCTAAAAAGTAGATGTTTACGCAGGCGATAAAACCGTTGGTGAGCACTACAGGCCATGAATCAATCATTAGTCCGTAAGCGGTAAACAGTGCACAACCAACAAAATTAAGAATACGCAGTTTAACGATATCTTTCATTGTCAGCGAGATTGCCACCATGATCGAAGCTGCATAGCCCAAAATTTCAACCACATTCATTTCCATAATTTGACCCTCTTAATATATGCCGAACGATGTCGGTACCAATCTTCTCGCCGTGAGATAAGTGAGGAAGCTCCGTGCCTCGAATGGTCATAATTGATTTACTGTGTATAAATATAACAATAGCTAATATGTGATAAAAGACTCAAAACTAGGTTCGGTGAAGGTTAGCGATTACGCAAACGTTTAATGTCTATCACATAAAATTTATCGCACTTTTTGTTGATAGAAATATTGATTTGTTTTGTGAATGTTTTGGCTATAAAAAAACCCGTCTTAAGACGGGTTTCGAAGATGGTCGGCATCAATTTTACTTTTTGCCTTGAGTCATTTGTTTATCTTTATCGGTCAGCTCGCGGATACGACGGCTAATATCACGGCGCTCTTTTGAAATTTCTGCGCTTTTGATGATGTGATCATCGACGCGATCTTCGTAATCGGCTTTCATGTTATTGATGATCGCCATGACTTCTTCGTGGGTCATATCCGGTTTCATGTAATCGAGTAAGTTTTCAAGCAGTTCAACTCTTTTACGGTTATCACGAACTTTTTTCTCGTTATCTAGCAGTTCACGTTTCAGTTTATTTTTACGGCGAGCTTGGTTAACAATTTCAAATACGATACTCATAGGTTCCTTTTCCCAACTTGAATGTCAATGCCATTGATTAAATCATATCGAGCTGATTCATAACAGCCTTTAGATCAATCCTGACTCACTCTTGATTAAGAAATAATCACTCTAGTCATGAGTGATTGTATTGGTACGGATAGGCGCTATATCATGTACCTTTCAAATCGCTATCTTATGGTATTTAGAGATGCAACTTTCAGAAATTTTAGTACCTAAAAGAAAAGATGTACCTGCAAACGCTGAACTGCATCACAGTGTTAAATTGCGTGAAGCTTATATTAGCGAGCGTGAGAAGCTGGAGATGACCGAGTTAGAGTTAAGCCGTGCAAAGATTGTGATGATTGATAGCAATGGGAAAATCATCCGAATTTCACTGTTGTTAGAACACTAATGCAACATCGATTGTGGCCTCGATTAGGAAACTCCGCTTAGAAAAAAGGAAATTATAATGAACATTGAGCTCTCTCCCCTAGAAGCACGAATTATTGGCTGCTTAATTGAAAAAGAAGTGACCACGCCTGATTACTACCCATTAACGCTCAACAGCTTGACCACCGCATGTAACCAAAAAAGTAACCGTGAGCCAGTGCTGTCATTAACCGAAGCTGAGGTTCAAGATGCCGCTGAGGGCTTGATCGCTCGTCGCCTGATGAGTGATGAAAGTGGTTTTAATAGCCGAGTGAGCAAATATCAGCACCGTTTCTGCAACACCGAATTTGGCGATTTAAAGCTGTCAAATCAAGAGCTTGGTTTGGTGTGCTGCATGCTGCTGCGTGGGCCACAAACGCCGGGAGAGTTGCGCACTCGCACTAACCGATTATGCAGTTTTACCGATGTAAAAGAAGTCGAAACTATTTTAGACGCTTTAGCCAACCGTGAATCAGGCCCGCTGGTGGTGAAGCTACCGCGTGAACCGGGTAAGCGAGAGTCGCGTTATCAACATCTCTTTTCTGGAGAGGTTGACGTTGAAAGTTTAGAGCAAACCTTTGCTCATGTTCCGGAAGGTGGGGCGACTGCTCGTATTGATCAGCTTGAACAGGAGGTTCACGCATTAAAAAATGAAGTCGCCGAGTTACGCGCTTTGGTGGAAAGCTTACTGTAAGTGAATAAGGTTTCCCACAAAGATAGCCCGGACTGGTGGGTTTATTTGGTTCGAACCCGCCATCAAGCACTGTATTGCGGTATTACAACGGATGTTGAACGACGCTTTGTACAACACCAAACAGGGAAGGGTGCAAAAGCGTTACGAGGTAAAGGGCCGTTATTATTGGTTTGGTCTCAACGTGTAGAAGGCGGTAAAAGCCTCGCTTTAAAAACTGAGCTAGCGATTAAAAAACTGACCAAATTGCAAAAAGAACAGTTGGTGGCAGGGCAAGAGAATGTTCATTTCTCTGTTAGTGGCATGGATGATTTTGGTGACGATTAGGTTTGGTCAGCGGCATTATTCGCCAATTTCATGTGCAATGTAAAAAATTGTATTAACCTTGTTTAGGGAATAATAACAACAAGGTTGGTTGCAATATGAACAGTTACAACAAATGGTCAGTGGTCTCGTTGCTCTTGTTGGCTTGTGCTTCTGCGCAAGCGGCGAACACGATAGCTGACGCACGTGGTAATGGAATGGGGAATACTGGCGTAACAACGGCCGATTATCTGCTAGCCCCATTCTATAATCCTGCTTTGGTGGCCGTGTATCGGAATAATGACACGTTTGGCGTGCTTTTCCCTGCGGTAGGTGGTGCGGCTAGAGACCCAGACAAAAGTCTAAAATCCATTGATGACCTGCAAGATAGCATCAAAGCGTTTGAAAATTCCGGTACACCCAATCAAAGTGATATTGATAAACTCAATCAGTATTTGGACCAGCTTGCCGATGACAAACCTCTTGCAGCATCGGCGGGCATTGGTATGGCGATAGCAATTCTTCTCGATCTAGTTTCACTTAATATTTTTGCGCGTGGTCACGCGGAGGTGATTGCGCGTTCTGATATTGCGGCAAATACAGGCAGTAGCGGCACCGACGTTGAGAATCGTTATAAAAATTCAACCGTTGATCTGATTGCATTTGGTTACTCAGAATTTGGCCTAGCACTGGCCAAAATATACAACATTCGTGGCCAACAATTTTCATTTGGCATTACGCCAAAAATTCAACAATTAAGAACCTATAAGCAAAATGTTTCGGTAAAAGAATTTGATCTTGCTGATTATGACAAAAGCGAAACGAACGATAATGCCTTCAATCTTGATTTAGGGGCTGTGTGGTTAATTAACGATTTTCGAGTGGGTGTTGCGGTAAAGGATCTTTTTGCTCAAGAATTAAAAACCATTGATGGTTTAAGCTCATATGATTTGGATACGCAAGTCACAATCTCGGGTGGATATGTCACTGAGTTTTTCACTGCTGCAATCGATTTAGATGCAACAAAGCAGAGTCGTTTCCAAGACCAAAAAGATGATACACAATACCTACGCTTTGGCTTAGAAGGTAATGCTTGGGGATGGGCACAGCTTCGTGCGGGTTATGAAATCGATTTAGAAGACACTTTGGACAACGCCGTGACGTTTGGCATTGGCATCAGCCCCGGAGATCTTGTCAGTTTCGATCTTGCAGGAAACTATGCTGGAGATAATCAATTTGGCATTTCTGGAAATTTAGCTTTCACCTTTTAAGTATAGGAAAGCATTTTGATGCTTTTGTTTAGTAAATGAGCGGTTATGAGTGCAAGTCAGCTTTTTTAGTGGTTTGCACTATCATTTATGAGGAACATACTTAATAATCAAGATGATATACGGGCTACTTGTTTGATCCTTCATTGGGGAGTCCGAGAATATGATGAGTGCGAAATCAGCCATTGTGTGTCATTAAATCCAGAAGTTAGTGTAATGAGAATGCCATGAGAAAAATCCTGCTCCTTTCATTTGTATTCAGTGTCAGTTTGGCAGCCTCCACTCAGGCTGCAGCGCAAGTTTTAAATGGCTATTGGCGATATCAAGAGTTTTTAGATCTTAATCCTGCGCAACAGGCTCTTACCGACCAGATGATACAGGCAGTGCGTCAACCTCCCGCTGTACTCTCAATAGAGCAAGATAAACCTATTCATATTTCTGTTGTTTATCCAGGTCAACAAGTTTCCGATTATTGGGCGCGCAATATCAAAGCCTTTGAGATGCGTTTAGACGAACTTGGGATTAGATACCAAATTAACCAAGTCTTCACTCGTCCGAATGTCGATATTCGCCAACAAAGTTTATCGTTGATGGAAGCGATCAGAAACAAATCCGATTACTTGGTGTTTACGCTTGATACCATCCGCCACCGTAAATTTATCGAGCAGTTGTTAAGTTCAAATCAAACCAAAATTATTCTGCAAAATATCACTACGCCAGTAAAAAGTTGGGGAGATCGCCAGCCTTTTATGTACGTGGGGTTTGATCATGAAATTGGCACAATGAAACTGGTGGATTACTACAAAAAGTCGGCGCCAAAGAATAGTGCTTATTCCGTACTCTATTATTCTGAAGGCTATGTTAGCGATGCACGCGGTGATAGTTTTATCCAAGAAATGAGTCGAGACAGCAAATATCACTTGGCCTCTTCGTTTTATACAAAAGCGACACGAGATAGTGCATTTGATGCAACTTTGCGTATTCTTAAACAAACACCAGATATTAATTTTATTTACGCATGCTCTACTGATGTTGCACTCGGTGCCATGGATGCGTTGCAGCAGCAAAATAGAGAAGATATTACGTTAAACGGCTGGGGCGGTGGTGAGGCTGAATTGGACGCGCTGCAAAATAGCACACTTGATGTGACTATCATGCGTGTCAATGATGATGCCGGTGTTGCTATGGCGGAAGCCATTAAGTGGGATCTTGAAGGAAAGCCGGTACCTACGGTTTACTCTGGTGATTTTGAATTGGTAACCAAAGAGGTCTCTTCAGCGTATATTGAAAAGCTCAAAAAACGAGCATTTCGTTACTCTGACCATTGATATATCGAGTCATTAATGAGTTTAAGGTCAAGCACCGTCAAGAAAAAACAAAAGATAGCTACCGTGATCACCAAATCAATGATTGCGGTGATTGGCGCATTGACGCTCAGCGTTTTATTTCAAAGTTATCAGATCAGTAGCAAAATCATTGCTCAAGAAGTGCAACGTACGGCTTCTCAAACCTCTAGTCTCATCCAGAACCTCTTTAACTTCCGTCTTTCATTACTGCAGATAAACCAAGATAGCAGCGCAAAAAATGCAGGTTTAGTTAAAGCAATTCGTAAGGGCGATAATGACAGCATTGATCAGTTCTTTTTTGGAGTTGACCAGCTAGAAGTAGCCAACACGCCTGACATTCGTTTCATTTCTGATTCTGACAGCCTGATGTGGGAAGATGGCAATGCTCAGTTTTATGGTATTGAACAAAACGAGCTGGTAAACATGTCTCGTAAAGTCGCATTAAGTAATAACTGGCATATGATCAAATCTCCCTCTCAATTGGGCTATGCCTACCTAATGGTCAGACGTACTCCCGTTATTGACTCGCAGTCCGGAGAGGTGATTGGTTTTTTGCATCTTGCTACCGTACTTAACAACAATTACGTGCTGGCAGAAACATTACGTGAAGGGAGTAACTCAGAAAATCTCGTGATGACGACGGGTGAAAAGGTCTTAGCCTCAACAATTAATGGTGATGAGACCTACACGGAACGTGATGTTTTAGAAGATAATTTTGACGCCTATAGTTTTGCCGATTACATGGTAAGCCGTACCGCGTTAACCATAGAAGGCGTACCAATTTATATTAACGTCCTCAGTGTGCAGAGCAATGAGAACGTATTGCAATTACGTGAAAATTATTTTTTTTGGATGATTTTTGCCCTTTTTGCGATGGTGATAGTCTCTATTTTGACACGTTGGTGGTTACAGCAGCGTGTCAAAAATGAAATCAGTAGCTTGATGAATTACACCCACAAAGCTGCAGAAGCTGGGAGTTATGAGCTTTTTTCTGGTTCTAAAATCTATGAATTTGATCACTTCGGCAGAACGCTAGAACACACATTTCAACGTTTATCTGAGCAAGAAAAACAATTTGAAGATCTGTTCAATTTTTCACTTTCGCCCATCATAGTATGGAGTATCGACGGTGATATCATCAAAATGAACCCATCAGCAAAGAAATATTTCATGCGTCGCAATGATCAACAGCAGTGCATTCTTGATGCATTAAAGCAAGAACTGCAGCCAAAGATACGCCTTGCGGTTGAACAAGAAACGTTCCGAGAGATAAACGTTGAAGTCGGCAATAAGGTTTTTCGCTGGAATTTATCCCCCATTATTTTTGAGCAGAGAATTGAGTCAATCATCACTCAAGGGCAAGATATTACGACAATCGCCGAGGCGGCCAAACAGAGCCGACTCGCAAGGCAAGAAGCGGAAGAGTCGGCGCGTATTCGTGCTGAATTTCTTGCAAAAATGAGCCATGAGCTGAGAACACCATTGAATGGAATTTTAGGTGTTTCTCAATTACTTAAGCGTGAAATCAGTGACCATGAGCAACTTGAACAAGTGAATGTGTTATGCAGTAGTGGTGAACATTTATTGGCGGTGCTGAATGATATCCTTGATTTTTCAAAGATAGAGCAGGGACAGTTTAGAATTCAAGAGTCTGACTTTAAGCTGGTTGAGGTCATCTCTGCCGTGGAAAGTATCTATCGGCCATTATGTGCCGAAAAAGAGATTGAGTTCAGCCTAAAGAGCAATATTCCGCCTGATATGATGATCCATAGCGATCAAGTCCGCCTGAACCAAATTCTGTTTAATTTATTAAATAATGCGACTAAGTTTACCCATAATGGGTTGATTAGCATTGAGTTCCAGCAAAAGAATAACCACCAATTGTTTATTTCGATTAGTGATACAGGTATCGGCATCAGAGAGCAAGATCTCGCGCTTATTTTTGAGCCTTTTACTCAAGTAGAATCAAACACCACACGAGAATACGGCGGTAGTGGTTTGGGGCTTGCGATTGTCAAAAGCTTAATTGAGATGCTTGGTGGTGCCGTAAACGTGAAAAGCCAATTTGGAGTAGGTACTACATTTTCTGTTGAACTCCCGCTGGTTGTCGTCAGTGACTGCGGGAAGGATATACCATCTTATGAGCGCGCGCCGCCACATGAAATGTTTGAAAAACCAATCAAAGTGTTGCTAGTCGAAGATAATCATACCAACGCCTTTATTGCTCAAGCATTTTGCAAAAAATACGGTATGGAAGTGACAAGAGTAGAGGATGGTCTACAGGCGATTGATTATGTGAAAGATCATCCAGTGGATCTTATCTTAATGGATAACCAACTGCCTTACTTAGGTGGGGTTGAAACAACCCATTTGATCAAACATGAGTTGATGATGGATGTACCTATTTATGCGTGTACAGCTGATGGTATGCAATCGACTAACGAAGCATTTATGGCCGCAGGTGCAGAGTATGTGATAGTTAAACCTATCAAAGAGAAAGCATTGCATGAGGCTTTTTGTCACTTCCAAAAACGGCAGAAATAAAGCACCGCGCAACATTCTTATACGCTACCAGCCATAAAAGCGCGTTCTAATATTTCTTTTTTCAATGCAGCGGTCATTGCAATTGATTCAAGAAATTTAACGCCTACTAACATACCTTTACCTTGTTGACGCACACTGACGATTTGGCAAGCGAGATCTTGTGGTAGAAGTGGGGAGAGTGTGGACTTTATCTCAATAAACATATCTTTTTCTAAATGGTGCAAGCCAGGAATAAATAGCGCGCAGCCAGAAATAGAAAAGTCGATCAATTTCCCTTTAAATTGATGCTCTCCTTCATGCATAACGGCTGGCAAAGAGAGTTTATAGCGCTCGTGCTCACGGATTGGTTTGGTCACAAAGTGCTTAGGAAACTTGATAAACAGTAATCCGAACGGTTTAGAAATACTACGAATAATCGAGGTTTTGAACGCGAGTATATGACCTAATTCAGTGTCACAAATCCCACGCAAAATGATTTGGATATTAACTATTTTTCGCATCACCAAGTCTTCACGAGCTTTAACGGGCATATCGATCAGTACATATCTTTCACGTTTACATCCGACAATTGTCGTTGAAAAGCTGTAAGAATCCTCAGGTCCGAATTCAATAGTGACGAGGATTTTCATGCATGGCTTAAGGAGTTTGATGAGATCGTCGCTGTTAGTATTCGGAATTGGCATTGAGTGGCATCGTCGTTACGGAAATATAGCTTTACTATACCCCGTGATTTTTACGTCACCTACTAAGAAAAAGTAAAAAACTCTCAGAAGATCATGTTTCTAAGAGCTTTTCTCAAGTTTAATTCTAGTGGCTACATCTTGTGTTAAGCACTGATGCGTTGACATTCACAAGTTGATGATTGGTCGATATAATCATTTAACTGATGAATTTGTTCAGTGTTAAATGTTAAGCCGAGTTTACTTCTGCGCCATAGGATATCTTCACATGAAGAAGCAAATTCATAATGTAAGAGATAATCGACTTCGCATTGATAGAGCCCAAACGCAAAATGTTTACCTAGATCAGCACTACTTTGCACATTATCGAGCATCACCGAAGCTCGGCTACCATAATTAGTGATCCAGCGGTTAATGGTCGCTTTATCAAGATCTGGGAAGCGCTGCTCAAGCTGCTGTTTGAGCTGTGCTGGATAAAAGGCTTCTCCACCAGGCAGTGGTTTGTTTGCGGTCCAACTGTCAGACATTTGATTAAAAAATGGTTTTAATTGACCCATAGCAGATTCAGCTAACTTGCGATAAGTGGTTAACTTTCCACCAAAAATAGAAAGTAGTGGCGCATTATCAGCTTGTTGATCCAATGAGAGTGTATAGTCCCGAGTAATGGCTTGTGGTGAGTCAGACTCGTCATCACAAAGCGGGCGTACACCGCTGAAGTCAGCCACAATATCATCTAATGTGACCTGATGGATAAAGTGCTTATTCACAACATCCAATAAGTACTGTTTTTCTTCGACGCTAATTTTCACTTGACGAGGATCACCTCGGTATTCGACATCGGTGGTGCCTATCATTGAATAGTGATCAAGATAGGGGATCACAAAGACGATCCGTTTATCTTCGTTTTGTAAAATATACGCCTGCTCTTCATCGTGAATTTTCGGCACGATAATATGTGATCCTTTGATAAGCCGGATACCGTAGGGAGAAGTAATTTCAATCTGCTCATCAATGAACTGTTTAACCCAAGGACCTGTTGCGTTGACAAGCGCGTGACTGCGGCGAGTAAAACGAGTTTGTGTTTTTTCATCAAACAAAGTCACATGCCATAACTCGTCAACACGACGAGCTGATTCAACGCGGCAATAGTTTTTTACTTCGGAACCGAGTTCACGTGCTTGCATCGCATTCAGTATCACTAAACGAGCATCATCGACCCAGCAGTCTGAGTATTCGAAACCCATTTTCATCTCATTTTTAGTCACCACACCCGCGTTAAGGGCTATTTTTTTGCTGGCAGGTAGTGAGGTTCGTTTGCCTAAATGGTCATAAAGAAAAAGTCCGGCACGAATCATCCAAGCAGGTCTTAGAAAAGGGCGGTGTGGTAGACGAAATCGCATTGGTTTTGCAATGTGAGGCGCTTTGCGCAACAGTACTTCGCGTTCAGCCAATGACTCACCGACTAAACGAAATTCATAATGTTCTAGGTATCTCAACCCACCATGAATTAATTTTGAGCTCGCAGAAGAGGTAGCGCTAGCAAAGTCTTTTGCTTCATACAGGCCAACTTTCAGCCCGCGGCCAGCAGCATCTACGGCGATGCCTGCCCCATTGATACCGCCACCGACAACAATAATGTCGAGCACATTGTTTTCGGCTTCAATCGAGTTGCAAACAGAATGGTTGTTCATTGAGCGTACCTATTTCGTTTTTGTTCTGTAATGTTCGTATGAAACCATTTTTTAGTCGAAATAGTTAGTTTTTTGTTTTTTTATTTTGATCTCGATCATTATTTTCTAATGCATATGCTCACTTAACCAATAAAAAAGGCGCTACGTATTCACGTAGCGCCTTTTTTATTGTGAGAGGCAATACCTTAACGAGCGAGTTTGCGATGGGCGCGTGAAAAATGGCCAGCGCAGAACGCACCGACAATAGAAAGTTCACCAGCCAGACAGAGTGATGCTGCCACTTCGGCTAACGCTTGCGAATGACCAGTACCGTGCAGACCGAGAATATCCAAACATGCCTTTTGACTCGGTAACCCTGTACCGCCACCAACGGTCCCTAACATTAAATTGGGTAAGGTTACACTGGCGTACAAACCACCATTTTTGTCCACTTCCATGCGTGTCATACCAATTGCCGATTCAGCAACGCAAGCGGCGTCTTGCCCACAGGCAATATACAAAGCAGCGAGTGCATTAGCGTAATGCGCGTTAATGCCTATCGCGCCGCTTAATGCTCCACCAACAGTTGTCATTTGGCCAAATTGCATCATAGACTGTGGCGTCGTATGCAGATGTTTATGGATGAGTTCGGCAGATAAATGCACCTCGGCAGTCACTTTTTTTCCTCTCACACTACGCAGTGTTTGGCTAGTGGCTTTTTTATCACCCGATAGGTTGCCATCAAGGAATGCGTATTCAGGCTGCACAGGAGTATTCGCCAGAATGGTTTGGAACACGGCATTGGTGGCAATAGTGACCATGTTTTGCCCTGATGCATCGCCGGTTAAAAACTCAAACACGAGGTAGACATGGTTCCCTTCAATATTGACATTAATGTCTGACAGTTTTCCGTGTGCTGTCGTGTTTTCTGCAACTTGTTTAAAGTGGTCATATTGAGTCACTATCCACGCCACAAACTGCCCAGCTTCGATTAAGTTATAAAATGCAAAGCCTGGCGTGCGAGTAACGCCTTCATTTAACAATATGGCGCTAGCACCTCCTGCCGCAGTGAGCAGTTTTGCACCACGATGATAAGAGGCAACCAAAGCGGCTTCGGTTGTAGCTAGCGGGACGAGATAATCACCTTTGGCAAACAGTCCGTTGACTCGTAATGGCCCTGCGATCCCAACTGGAACTTTGACTGTGCCAATAAAATGCTCAATATTTTTGTGGTAGCTGAGCATATCTTGCTCTGTTGAGTCATCTAAAAGCGCACTTTTGTTCGTTCGCGTGTTAAGTACTTGCCAACGGCGTTCTACATTTTTTGCGGTTAAATACGGACTTGGTGTTAATTTGAGCGTTGGAGAAGTGAGCTTGGGTTGGAGTATTTGCTCTAGCTGCTGTGCTGATATATCACCACCCAAAATAGAAACATAATCTCTTCGATGCAGGTTTAGCTTAGGCATAGCGAATCATGGTAAAGAATTTGCGGGCATTGTACTCACCATGCACATAAACACAATATTTGCTTGTGTTGCAAGTTGTGTGAAGAGTTAGGCTTGGATATCCAATATTGAACCCAGCATGTCTTGATCTCGTTGGATAATATTGGTGCCAATGCGGTTGTATTGTGTAGCTTGGTTCAATTTTAGTAGGCTATCAATTTCTTCAGGTTTTTCTTCAGCTTTAGCAACAACTTTATCAAACTCAACTTTATTAAAAGCAAGCGCTTTGTCCGCTTTATCAACAGGAGAGATGTCTTTTTCCATATTGAGCTCACGAGCCGCATCCTCAGCCATTTTATTTGACTGATTGATCAGTTGATAGCCAGAATGAACACCAGATATAGACATAAGCTTATCCTCGTCGATGTCTAAAGTTTAGGCTCCGTTTACTTTTTGCACAAGAAGAAATTCGTGACTAGGAAAAGAGGCTCGAAAGCACATTCAGCTCATCATCAGTGAGCAAATTATTCGATTCATTTTCCAAAGAGTGCTTTATCTCGCCTTGTAATAAACGCAGTTGTTGGGGTGTTAAATGCTGTAATTGTGATTTTAAAGACTCAAATTGATTATGCGTCATCGACTCATGCCTCAGTAAAAAATGCGCTGCGTTCTCACCGCGGTAAGTTTGATGTCCTTTCATGGCCTTACACCTGTAAGAAAATACTTAATCTGAGATTATTCTCGATGTGGCGATTTTTTGTCCGAAAAATGTCAAGTTATAACAAGAGAAAGGTGAGAGCCGCCCGAAATTGAGCCGCTCTCATTATTACGACAATTGCTAGTTTACACGGACGGCAAACTTACTGGCGAGAGAGTGAAGCTCAGGTAGCATGCGATAAATAAGGTGCAGCTGTTGTAAGACCATTCTTACCGAGCTTTCATCTTCTTCACGCCATTCGGCTAAGCGTTTCTCTAAGCCTGCATCGTCAATGTCGCTGGTATCGCATTCATCACAATGTTCATAAAGTTGTTTGTGCAACACCTCTAGGTGTTGGTGGATCACTCGGTGAGTTTCAAGTACCAGTTGGTGCGTTGCTTCATCTTCGATGCGTGTCCGATGGGCTCCAAGAGCAGAGATATAGCTGAGCAGTGCATGGTTCAGTGTCAGAAAACGGAAGCTTTCATCGATTGCCGCGCGATATTTACCCGGTTCTGCCAGCATATTACTGATCGCTGCGGTTAAATTTGCGTCTTGGTTGTGGGCATTGCGCCGTGAGATGCGATAGCTCAAGTTGTCTTTTTTACCGATGCGGTACTGACCAATAATCTGTCCTAAATAGGCTTTGTTGGCATCGATCGCATCCGCCATGACTTTATGTAATCGTTTTGATTGCCAGTCAGGGAGGATCAGCACTACCGCTGCAACGGCCAATGCGCAGCCAATCAGAGTATCGGCAAGCCGAGGCAGTACCACGGCGTAACCTTCACCCAATTGATTAAAGCAAAACAGCACTAAAAGAGTAATAAAGCCAGTCGCATAGCCGTAGTTGTTTAGTCTAAAGGCGAAAAACATCACACCTGATAGTACGATAAAGACCAATTGGCTTTCTGGCGATGGGAACAAGGTTAATAGCAGCACGCCTAAAAACAGCCCCGATAACGTGCCAATGATTCGGGCCGTCAGTTTTTGCCGAGTGGCTGAGTAGTTTGGCTGACAAACAAACAGTGTCGTGAGTAAAATCCAATAGCCTCGTTCAATACCAAAACCTTGGATGATTCCGTAACCAATAGTGAGTGCGATAGACATACGCAGCGCATGACGAAATAGCATCGAATCTTTATGCAGATTTGCCCTCACCCGTAACCACATGGCTTTAAGAGTGTGGGCTTCCGTATCATACAACATACCCTCTTCGAGCTTGTTAGCATCAGGGTTGTTAACGTTATTGAGTTGCTTTTCTACTGTTGCTAAGTTATTGAAAAGATAACCTAATTGCGCTAATGACACCCGCCAGTCAGGGCGTTGTTGTTCTTGTAGGTAGTTTAATGAGCTTTGCAATTCATCCAGAGCCATGATTGACTCTGAATGGTGCTGATAGCTTCGCCCTAACTGAATCGATTGGGCTATTTCACGGCAGGCTTTGGCCTGTGTTTCTAATAAATGTTTAAAGCGAAACAGCACATCTGAGCGGCCAAAGTGTTCGGCAAGCTCTTGATAGCGATAATGACTTGAATTGACACGTTCATGGATATCTTGTGCCATGAAATAGATGTTGAGAAATCGGTCACTGGCACCATCAATATGGCCTCTTTTTGAACGACTCAACAAAGTGGCTTTACATTGATTGAGTGCGGTAACCGTTGCCGCGTTTAAATTGGCTTCAGCAATTCGATATGGCTGAGGGACTAAGTTCGATACGGGATGGAAGAGATGGCTTTTGGACTCAAGATAATTGGCCAATTGCAAAAAAACATTCGCTAAGCTTTGCTGTACTGGTTGCATTGGCCAAAACATATGCCAAATCATCGACATGAAGTAATACCAAGCGGCACCCGTCAGGAGCAAAACGGGTTGAAACCACAAATTCACGCTTTGGTGTGCACCCAACATGGTGTAGATGGCGATAAGTAAGGAGCCAAAGGCGATGCTGGCATAACGTGGGCCAATTGCGCCAAGAATGATAAAACCAAACGAGGAGATAAATAACCCAATCGCAAACAGTGGCGGGGTATGGAAAAGTAGTTCGATGGAAAATGCAGCGATAGCAAAGCAGATAAATGTCAGAGTGAGGGATTTTAACCGTCCACTGAAACTATCATCACTTTCAGCCAGTGCTGCGGCAATCACGCCAAGGATCAGTGGCGTAATCCAAGTATTGAGGTTGTAGTGCCACGCAGGAATGACCACACCTAATAGAGTGATCAAAATGAGAATGCTGTAATTGACAGTTTTATTCGCCCAATAAAGGCGAATTTTGCTAGAGAGCGGCACGATACTTCAACATCCAAAAAGAAAACCATAGTGTAGCAGAAGCGTTGATTAACACTCTGATCAAGATAAAGAAAAACGTCTACTTGATTACAAAATCAACAACAGTAATCTTGACATTAATTTTTCAATGCCCACTGTGATTGGTATATCATATTCACATTCTTATAAAAGAGCATAAAACCATGCAGCTGAGCGCAAATAAGCCTGCACAATTTCTCATTCAAGACGAATATAACCAAGTTGAACTTGACCAACAGCGTTTGATTATCTCCTCGGCTGTCAGCGAAGAGCGGATCCCGTTCACGGTTTGGAACGGTAAAGTCCGTGTTAAGCGTGGTTTGTTTTGGGGAGCATTGCAGTTTTTTGCGCATGAAGATGAAGGTGTTCAACAATCATGGTTGGTGCAAGGTTTGCCTTGGCCCGAGTGCCGACAGTTTGCCCATACGGCGGTAGCGGCTTATCAACAATGGCACAATCGTCAATGTGTGCAGTTAAGTCAGTATCTGCCTCGCTGGGAGCAAGAGCTCAATCGCTTGAAGCGTTTACCCTCTTTTTTGCCACACTCCTTATTAGATGTTTGGGCTTTGCAAGTGGAAGCTGATTTTTCGACGATGGACATGAAATTAGCCGAAGCACGTCAACGGCTACCTGATGCTATTGCTCAGCTCTCGCCTTGGCTTACGGATCGCTCGGCGTCCCTTGCCCAGCGAAATCAACACTGGCTTGAATTGGAACGTCAAAACTGGGAAGTCTTATTCTCTCAAGTTGAAAGTTCTCCCCTTAATCTATCGCAGCAACACGCAGTGCTACTCAATGATGATCACAACCTCATCCTAGCGGGTGCAGGTTCGGGCAAAACCAGCGTTTTGACGGCGCGTGTTGCGTATCTACTCCAAAGTCACCTTGCACAGGCCCACGAAATTCTACTGGTGGCTTTTGGTCGCGATGCGTCGAAAGAGATGGAACAGCGATTAGATAGCAAAATCGGCATGGCGGCGGAACACGTTCGCGTTAATACCTTCCATCAGTTAGGGCTGAAAATTTTAAACGAGGTCGAAGGGCGAGAAGCGATCATTTCGCCAGTGGCTCTAGACAGTAACTTAAAGTTGGCATGGTGTATTGATTGGTTGAAGAAACATTGGATGACGCCGACCAATTTTAAGCGTTGGCAGAAGCATTTGTCTAAATGGCCAATTGCTTATTTAGCTGGTGATGATGAACTGGGTAGCCATGTTGAAAACCCCAAGCTGATTGCATGGTTGGAAAAGCAACTTGAACAACTGGCTATGCTTGGTCTTGGGAAAAAGGAGCTGCAACAACGTTTGATTGACCATCCAGACTATTCAAGGCTGAACAGTGAGCTCTCTTTGTGCTGGCCATGTTACCAAGCTTGGTTACAAATGCTCAAAGAGCAAAATCAAATCGATTTTAATATGATGATCAGCCGCGCAACGGAATACGTTGAAAAGGGTAAATTTAAATCGAATTGGAAATTCATCATGATCGATGAATACCAAGATATTTCACCACAGCGATTGGCGTTGATCCAATCTTTATGTGAGCAGCAGCCAGGAGCGTGTAACTTGTTTGCCGTGGGTGATGATTGGCAGTCAATCTATCAATTTGCTGGTTCTGACGTGGATCTTACGACTGGGTTTAGTGAACGCTTCCCACACTCGACGGTTCATTATCTGGATACGACTTATCGTTTTAATGATCAGTTGGGTGCGGTAGCTAACCAGTTTATTCAAGCTAATCCGAATCAGTTACCAAAAACACTTAACAGCTTCAAGCAGCAAAAACAAAAATCAGTATTTATTGCACCAAGCAACAACATTGAAAAGATCTTGGATCAACTCAATCGCCAAGCGAATAGTACGCAATCTGTGCTATTGCTTGGACGAAACCATTATCATAAACCAGAGCGGCTTAACGACTGGAAAAAGCATTACCGCTCACTCAATATAGAATTTATGACTTGTCACGCCAGTAAAGGTAAAGAAGCCGATTTTGTGATTGTGCTCGGTGTTGATGAGGGGCAGTTTCCGGCTCGAGTGAAAGCGCTGCATATCGATAGTGCATTGAGCCAATCGAATGATGATTTCCCCTACGCCGAAGAGCGCCGTTTATTCTACGTTGCAATGACCCGCGCTAAAGAGAAAGTGTGGATCACGCACTCGGGCAGTGGCTCGGTTTTTGTTCGCGAATTGCTATCAGGGGATTACCCAGTGGTGAAGCAGAAATAACGCATCCTTTGAAAGGGGATGCGTTCACGCAGGCGATCAAGTTGTCTTATGTGGTGATTTGGATTTTGACTGTGTGTCTCTGTGCGTATGTAAAGGTTATAGGTTACATGCGTTCAGCTAGATAAGCTTGGTAATCAGGGATCTCGATATCGACCTCTTGCTCTATCAACTGTGAAGAGAACAAAAATTTAGCACTGGCGCGGTTTGTGGCAACTGGAATGTTCCAAACGCTGGCAATTCGTAGCAGAGCTTTTACATCGGGATCATGCGGTACGGCATTGAGTGGGTCCCAGAAGAAGATCAACACATCAATTTTGCCTTCAGAAATCAACGCGCCAATTTGTTGGTCGCCACCCATCGGACCGCTGATCATGCTTTTTATAGCAAGGCCAGTCTCTTTGCTGAGCATATTGCCAGTGGTTCCTGTCGCGTATAAAAAATGGCGCTGTAGTTTTTCTTTATTTTCTTTTACCCAGCGAAGTAGTTCCGGTTTGCAGTTGTCGTGAGCGACGAGAGCGACATGCTTATGCGCAGGCATAGTCCGAGTCGTTGTTTGCATTGAAGAGTCCCTATGATTCAAATCAGTATGTTAAATAGCGAAATCGCCACTTTTATTCAATCTCTTTTACGCTAAAAGTCGGCCTATATTCAGATGGAGATAACGAATCTGCAATTATCTGCGGATTGAGTGACATAGGCGTTAAGGATTCGATAATCGGTGCGGCTTTTTTTTCATAAGGTTGCTGATTGAAAAAAGCCGCAGCTTGTTGAATGGAAAGCCTGCCTTGCTCGACCATTTTATCCGTTGGCGCAAATTCGACTCGGCCACGCAGCAGCCCGCGGTAGACGCCATGACTTAAATAGGTTGCCACCAAACCGATGCGGTTTGTCATCCCTGAGGTTCTCAATTCGCTGATCGCCGCTTCAATCGCGACGGCGCTGCCCACAATATAGTGAAGGTCAGCTCGCTCCAGCGCTTGTTGTACTAAATTACGCTGCAGTTCTTTATCATTATCTGCCCATAGGCTTTCCACTACGTTGATATCGCTGTCTTGTATTGCGCGATAAAAACCTTGGCTAACGGGTTGAGTACCACCACTGGTTTTCGGGCCAAGTAGCAAAGCTATATTGGTTTTTCCACTGCCTTGTGGGTGCTTATCAGCAAGATATTTTCCCGCGTAGTATCCCATCCAATACCAATCGACACCCACTTGACCTTGTAGCCGCGCAGCCTGCTGCTGATTGAGAATGAGCTGATTAACCGTTGCAAACACAGGCGTAGAAGCGACGTATGTGCTTAAGTCCGTTGTGTAAAGATCCGGCGCAACAGTACCGAGAATGATCGCATCAGCGCCCCAACGAACGCACAATGAAAGCTGTTCTTTTTGTCGTTCATGATTAGGATAACCACCCGATTCTAACACGCGTAAATTCAACTTCTGTTTTCTCGCCTCGTCAACCATTCCATAGTTGACTGATAACCAATAGGAATCTTTGAGGTGAGGGTATAAAGCGCAGACTTTCTTATGGGGTTCGGCGAATGTTGTGTTGCTAACCAAGCTTAAAATCAGCAGTAAAAGCGTTGGGGAAATAAGGTTTAAGATCAATTGCATTCGCTATTCGTTGGCATAACGTGAGTAAACACTGCAAAATATAGCCCATTCCGTGTTGCTTAAGAAGTAATGTTTGAGGTTGGGTGCCATGTTGTTAGCCAAAGCCAGTATTGGCCGAAAATTAATGTTGTCCTTTTCGGCAATGGCCCTGCTCGTTTTGTTATCGGCGTTGATCGGTGTGTTTGGTTTTTCGCTGGTGGCTAAAACCGAACGTAATGTGGTGAATTCTGCCATTCCTTCGATGCTGGAAGCGCGTCAAGTGTCGGAGTTAAGCACACGAATCATTACGTCTGTGCAAATGTTAACCAACTCAAAAACAGAGCAAGAGCGCCAGCAGTATGGCAAAGCGCTTTTCGATCAGCTTCAATCTTTGCTTAATCACATCAAGCAGTTGGGTGCCGATTCTTTTGATTCAGAACTGCTGACGCGCCTAGAAAATGATGTTCAAAGCGTTATCGATACACTGGCTCAGCTTGGTATTACGGTTGAGCGTAAGTTGTATCTGGCACATGACTTAAGTGTTCGAGTGGAAGAGATGCGACAACTGGCGCTGCAATTGGAAGAGTTGACGCGCACTCAAGTGCTCAATACCAGTACCATCGCAGTGGCGAATGTGACGCATATTTATGACTTGTTACAAGCCGATAAAACGTCACAAGCGTACAAAGCGTTAGACGCTTTAGTGGAAGTAGACCTCGATCTTTCAGAGCGCTTGCATGAGCTTCATTTGCTGGCGTTCAAAATGCTCAGCCACATCGAAGAGACACGCACGGTTACCGATGTTGAGCGAATCCAACAAATCCAAACAGAGTTTTTGCATAACCTCACCATCATGCAGCGCAGAGTACGCGCGGTAGAAGACCCGACGCGTTCGAAGCAAATGACAGAGCTGCTTAATGAGTTAGAAAAGCGCAAAGTGGTTTTTAGTGTTTTGCAGCAACGTTATGATAACGAGCAGGTCGCGAAATCGCTCACACAAAACACCTTAGTACAGTTTTCAGATCTTAATACTACCGTCAGCCGCTTAGTAGATGACTCCAATCGTACAACGACTCACGCTGTTGCGCAGCTCTCTACAACCTTGAACATGGCACAGTATACATTGACCTTATTAACCTTGGTTGGCCTTCTCATTGCAGCTTTCATTATGTGGAAGGTCGTCTATCTGTCGGTGGTAAAACGTTTAGCCGAATATTCATCGGCACTGTTATCCATCGCAAAAGGGCAACTGCAGGTGGAAGTGGCAGTCCAAGGAGAGGATGAACTGGCGCAAATGGGGCAGGCGATCATCACGGCCCGCAATACCGCGCAGTCTCTTAAAGTGGTGGCGGAAAGTGAAGCGCAGGCGAGAGAGGCGTTACAAGAACATAAAGAGCACTTAGAGGAAGTGGTTACCGAGCGAACAGAACAATTGCAACACACCAATGAGAAACTCAATATGGAAGTGTTGAATCATGCCAAAGCTCGCAACTTAGCCGAGCAAGCCAACCGCGCTAAATCGGCATTTTTGGCCACCATGAGCCATGAAATCCGCACACCAATGAATGGCGTATTAGGCACGGCTCGTTTATTACAAGAGATGCCATTAACCGTTCAACAGCGTCAGTATGTGGACGTGATTAACCGCAGCGGCCACACCTTGTTGTCCATTTTGAATGATGTGCTGGATTATTCAAAAATTGAGGCCGGACACTTAGAAATTCGCAATGCCAACTTTAATTTGCATCAAATGGTGGACGATGTTTACCAACTGATGAAAGGACGTGCTGAAGAAAAGTCGCTTGAATTTACCAAGCAGATTGAACTGGATGTTGCTTCTTTTTGGGTGGGTGATATGACTCGCTTAGGTCAAGTGCTGACGAACCTTGTGGGTAATGCCATCAAATTTACCGATCAAGGTTATGTGGATATTTATGTCAGTCTTGATGCTGAAATGCCTAATAAAGTGACATTTGAAGTGTCGGATTCCGGTGTTGGAGTCAGTGAACAGGATCAAATCAGGCTGTTTGATGCGTTTACTCAAGCTTCCAGTGAGCAAAGTTACAAAGGTGGTACTGGGCTTGGTTTGGCTATCAGCAAACGGCTTGTTGAAGCCATGGGCGGCGAGCTTAAGCTTGAATCAGATTTAGGCAAAGGAAGCCGTTTTGAGTTTACTGTTCCTTTACAGCGAGGAGAGGCAGTGAATGAAGTGGTTAAAAGGCCGATAGCCGCGACGCGAGAGGCCAACATCTTGCTGGTGGAGGATAACCCTGTTAATTGCATGGTTGCTGAAGGGTTTTTGACCAGTCTCGGCCATAATGTGCTCACCGCGAAAACAGGCGCTGAAGCTCGGGTTCTGTTTAGTGAACACAGGTTTGATGTCGCACTGCTCGATATTAATCTACCTGACGTTAATGGTATTGAGCTGTTGGCGCAGCTCAAACTTATCGAACGTGAACAGTATTCGCATCTACGCCCCACACCGATGATTGCTATTTCGGCTCATGTGTTTAATGAAGAGGTGGAAAGCTATTTAGCGGCTGGTTTTGATGGCTATTTGCCCAAACCTTTAGTCAAAGAAGATCTTGCACAACTTGTCCAGCAACGTATTGAACACAATACCTTACCCGTTGAGTTGAGTGTGCCTACGCACGTAACCTCGGATAGCCAAAAATCCGCTCGTCCGATTATGGACGAGCGGATCCTACTCGCGGATATTGAAGTGCTAGGGCGTGACAAGATGGATGAAATCATTGAGCTGTTCGCCGATTGCACGCATGAATACCTACATGAGTTTCGTCAATCGAGGGAACAGGTTCAGGTCGTTAAGTCGTTAGCACACAAATTGAAAGGTTCAGCTGGCAGCTTAGGTTTGCATGCCTTGTTTGATCTGTGTTTAGTCATTGAGAAAAGTGCTGACTCTGCGCAAACTTATCAAGAGCTACAAGCGGAATTAGAAGCCTTAGCCGCTCAATCCATTCATTCACTCAGGTTACTGTTTGTATAAGTAATTGGCTGTTGGCATCATTAAAAAGGGCCTGCGACAAGCGCAGGCCAAGTTCCCTGTGGAGCAAGGTTTTTTAGGGGGAGGTGTTGAGATCACTGAATAATTTTAATGATCTCATGATTAGCGGCGCAGAACCCTACATTCTACGCGGCTAATTCTTTTACTACTGGCAACGTCAATAAACGACAGACGTTAATATTACCCACGCCTTCGATCGATTCTAATTGTGTCATCAAAATGGATGAAATATGGCGGTTAGCTGCGTCTTGTGCCAGAGCGTTAAGCACTTGCTGAGACAGCAAATCCGCTTGTGTCGCTAATGATGGAATATAGGTTGGTGTAACGCCGCGCAAAATGGTTAATTTACGCAGCAGTTCAGGCCTGTCGGAGAGTGCCCAAATGGTAGCTTGGCTTTGACAGCGAGACATCAACAGGGGTGTTTCTCCCTGTTGAGTTAAAATGGCGACCCCAAGATCTTTATGAACCTTAGTCGCCGATATCATGGAGGAAAGCGCGAAGCTTTTGCCCGCATCGCTGCACAAATGATGCAGTTTATCCCATGAATTTTGCGCACAGCCTAACTCTTGTTCTGCACCGTGAGCGATACGCACCATCGCTTCCACTGCTTCAATGGGATAGCTTCCCGCCGCTGATTCTGCTGATAGCATAATAGCGTCAGTGCCATCAATAATCGCGTTTGCTACATCAAGCACTTCTGCGCGTGTTGGCAGCGGGTTGTCAATCATCGACTCCAGCATTTGTGTTGCGGTGATAACGGGTTTGCCTAAATAGTTTGAGCGCGCAATCAACGCTTTTTGTACGCCGGGTAGGCGAGCATCACCGATTTCAACGCCTAAATCACCACGAGCAACCATCACTACGTCGGATGCATTGATGACCGCGTCCATATTTTTTTGATCGCTCACCACTTCGGCTCGCTCTACTTTGGCGACAATATGTGCATGACATCCGGCTTGTACCGCTAACCGGCGCGCTTCATGTAAATCTTGGGCATTACGTGGAAATGAGACGGCTAGAAAATCGGCTTGGAGTTTCGCGGCAGTGATGATGTCTCGTTTGTCTTTGTCCGTCAGTGCTGGCGCGGAAAGGCCACCACCGAGCAAATTAATGCCTTTGCGATTAGACAGCTTACCGTTGTTTATGACGCGAGTTTTTACCCACTGCTGTGGTTTGTTGAGTTCTTCGACCCGGAGTTGTACTCGGCCATCATCAAGCAGTAAAGTATCACCCAACTTCAAGTCTTGAATCAGCTGCGGGTAATCTAAGCCCACACGTTCTTGGTTACCAGCCATTGTGGGGTGAAGCCCATCGAGAATAAATGAGTCACCCGCTTTTAGAGTGATCGCACCGTCTTCAAAACAGGAAATACGGATCTTAGGTCCTTGTAAATCGACTAATATGCCGACACTGACACCAAGCTTTTGTGAAATGTCACGTACTAACATCGCGCGTTCAATATGCTCGTCAGCGGTGCCGTGAGAAAAGTTTAAACGTACAACGTTAACACCAGCATTAATGAGCTTGGTGATCATCTCACGGCTTTGGCTTGCAGGGCCAAGCGTTGCAACGATTTTTGTTTTACACATAGTGGTATCCTATAACGACACTCGCTATAGCCATTTTACTTGAAGTTATGGTGGTGCTAATTGCACTTGTCCATTGCTCTCGGCCGACATTTGGTCGATTTTTCAAGTGATTTGGATATAGAAAATAAGAATGAAAATAAGAAAATAACAGGGGGGATTATCCCCCTGTATCAAGGGTGTTATAGATTAGAGACTTGGTTTCGTTTCCAGTATCTGGCCCGTAGGAGCATCAATATCCGTTACTTTCTTGGCATTCCATACCGTAGTCGCAAGCAGTAAAGAAATCACGCCAGCGGCCAACCAGAAATATTGTGCTTGAGTAAAGTCATATTTGGTTACGCCATCCACTTCCGTCATTTTAATCAGTGATGAAGACACCAGTTCTTGAGCCGAAGCGGCTAAGTAAGAGAACAAACCAATAAAGCCCTTTACGGCACCGACGGCATTTTTAGGCATTAAGTCACAAGCCGTTAGGCCAGCAAGAAATACGACAAGCCCACCAATCGCAAAACCAATTAAGCCTAGAGCAACAGCATCTACCATACGGTTATCGGGGCCGAAGAACATCAAGCACATACCTGCAATGTTGGTAAATCCGTAAAGTAGCGTTGGGATATGACGGTTAGCGTTGAATACTTTATCTGAAATGATACCAGACAAAATAGCGCCCGCGAGGCCTGCAATAGGGTAAGTGGACATTGCAAAACCAGCATCAATCAGTGAATAGCCTTTGGTTTCTTGTAGGTATAACACCGCCCAAGAAGACATCGCATAGCGAGAGATATACATCGCTGCACAAGCAGCGGCAATCAGCCAGACAGTCGGCTGCTTCAAAATGAACAGTTGAGCGCGACGTGTTTCTTTTGGATCGTTGGCTTTTTTGAACTCGGGCTCTTCACCAAATGCTGTTGCAACATCAGGTAAACCATAGGTTTGCGGGCGATCTTTCAGTACAAAGAACATAATCAATGCAGCGATGATGGCAGCAATGCCCGCACCGATGAAACCTGCTTGCCAGCCTAAATAACTCACTAGCGTTGCTGTTAGAATCCAAGTGATGCCTTCGCCGATATTTCGAGATCCTCCCCAAATTGAATAACGGCTTCCGCGTTGTTTAGGTGAGAACCATTGGAAAAGCGAGACGCAAGAAGGCGCAGAACCCACCGATTGGAACCAACCATTGACGGCCCAAAGTAACACAAAGAAGAATGCCGTGGTGTTCAACCCCATGAATATGGCAGTGGCACCAGAAAGCAGTAGTGAGAACGACATAAATCGGCCGATGTTGGCGTAGTCAGAAAGGAAACCGTTCGAAAACTTACCAAATGCGTAGGTGAAGAAGAAGGCTGATCCCATGATCCCGAGTTCTTCTATCGATACGATGCCCGCATCAAGCATCGGTTTTTTAACGACGCCTAAACTCATACGAACCACATAGAACATGGCGTATCCAAAGACTAAGCCTAAGAATACTTGCCATTGAAAACTTTTGAAACGCGATTGCATTGCGCCCTCAGAGCTATCCGATAGCGGTAGATCTGGGCGAGTTTTAAAAAAGTTAAGCATGGAGCTCTCCATTCATCAAATACTAAATAGGGTTATTACTAAATAGGGTTGTTTCGTTGTCGGAATGCATCTTCAAACAAATGGGTATGGGGCTCAAAAGTGCCAATTTGAGGCAGAAATGACTCAAATTGAGAGTGTGAATGGGTCAAAAATGGGAATTCAGCGAAGGGTAAATTATGTTTTGCTGATAAAATTGAAATTGTAATACGCTGTTTTGCGTCATAACTGACACAAATGTTTAATAATTTATTTTTAGCTAAACGGTAGAGTTTTGAGTGAACGCACAATTTTTAGGGTTTTGTGATTTAAAAGCGGTTTTCCGTTCTTGTACCTTATTACGCTGGTGCAAATGGATGGTGCTACTAGGATCGATAGCGGCGGCTATCAATACCGCTTATGCAAAAGAGAATGAGTTAGTCATACTGACCACATTTTCACGTGAACCCTTGCTACCTCTTATTGAAGAGTTCAGCAAACAGTATCAAGGGGTTGATGTGCAAGTTGTCCACCGTAGAGCACAATCGAGTATTCAACTGCTTAATAAAAGCTATATCCAGAATATTGATGTAGTGCTGAGCTCATCGCCTTTTTTAATGCAGCATTTAGCAAATAGCAATAAGCTCGCAACCTTACCTGCCCATTTGCAACCACCAGAATGGTTAAAACCCTACATGTTACCGCCAACCGATAAAGTCGTGACGATAGGCTATTCTGGCGCTGGTTTGGTATGGAATCGTGACTATCTCAGCTTACATCATTTACCGACGCCTACGTCGTTCACCGATCTGGCTAATTTTATCTACTTTGACCACATCACGATGAGTACCCCAACACGTTCGGGTACTACTCAGTTAATGGTCGAGAGCATTCTTGCTAAATATGGTTGGCAACAAGGGTGGCGGATTTTACTGAACGTGGGGGCAAATTTAGGGACAATTTCCTCACGCAGTTTTGGTGTGAGTGATTATGTAGCCAAAGGGCAATTTGGGATAGGCCCAACGATTGATAGCTATGCCAGCATATTAGAACGAAAATTTGAGCACGTTCAATTTCGCTATGATGAAAGTTTTACCCTAATGCCCACATACGTCGCCCAAGTGAGCCTGCGTGAAAATGATCAATATGCGAAGGCATTCATCGATTTATTGATGTCAAAAGCGGTACAAACGAATATGGATAGCAATGATTTTTCTAAACATGCGATAAACGATAAATCCCTGTTTAATGAGGCATATACACAGTTGTCCATGGCATCCATTACACATCGTGAGGAGTTAGTTAACTTATTGTTTGAAATTGCGATTACCAAACGCTTACCTCAGTTAAAAGACACTTGGCTCGCAATCAATCATGCTAAAACCAAGTACGCACACAATGAACCCGCTCTGAAGCTCATTGAAAATATTGAAACTCGAGTGTTCTCTTTACCTGTGACCGAAACAGAGTTAGCCGTGGTATATCAGTCATGGCAAAAAATCAGTGTTGATGAGGCGCAGTATGAGACACACTCCGCCGCCATTTCTATGCAAGTAGCGGAGCTGACGCATCGTTGGAAGATGCAGTTGGCATTAACCTTAGAAGAAGCTTTGTCCGATCTAAAAAACTTGGACCGGGTCGATACGCCATGATTTTTCCGAAATACAACACGATTGGCGCGAGACTGGTTTTGGCCTTTGCTTGTAGTACCTTGCTGTTGACGATTGTCAGCATCGTCGCATGGGGAACATGGAATAGTTTAGATAATCAAGTGAGCGAGCTGCTTGATAAAAGTGTTCCTAAATATAATGCCAGTTATCTGCTCGAAAGCAGTAGTTCGGAAATTAAAAGACGGATCGAAATCATCTCAAATACGCGTAACAAAGTTGAGTTGGATGAGCAACGGCAACGTTTGGATAACAATTTAACGACGATCAGCAAAATATTAAGCGAGATTGAATTGAACAGCGAGCAGCAACGGCTGCTTGCTGGGTATCAACGGCTACGTAATCTTAGT
The DNA here is from genome assembly GCF_963875615.1 of Vibrio sp. V09_P4A23P171. NCBI lineage: Bacteria > Pseudomonadati > Pseudomonadota > Gammaproteobacteria > Vibrionales > Vibrionaceae > Vibrio > Vibrio sp. V09_P4A23P171. The sequence continues at coordinate 95,586 of NZ_CAWNMR010000072.1, read as the reverse complement.
GAGCAATTTGGTCTTCTAGTCGGGCAACGGATTGATCAAAGTCGTCAAATTGAGTTACTTCAAGAGCAGATCCAATGGCTACATCAAGATATTGGTTCTGAGTTGACTCCGCTGCGCCAAGAAATACAGTGGCAGCTAGAGCGTAAAATGAAAGGTAATGAAAGCGACATGCTGTTTGCGAGTTTAGGGGCTGTCCAGTCTATCCTAGATGGTGAGGCTCAAACGTTTATGTTCGCAAAAGAGCTCATCCAATCTAAGCATATTAGCCAAGTGAATAATGGCATGAAAGTACTACAGTTCCGCCTTGAAGAACTGTACGCACAGAGTGCGCCGATTTTTTCACAACCTGCAACCATCGCCTATCAACAATTACTCAGTGAGCTAATGGATGTATTGAGTTTGAATGGCTCTTTCCATCAAAACTTACGTTCTATGGTGCGTTTAAATTCCCGGCTTGATGATATTCGAGCTGAAGTTCAGCAGCAGCTTCTCCACCAACATACTGATATTGCGATGTTGGTCGCCAACGCCGATGAGTCGTTTGTTCAAGCGAAAAAAGAGACCACGGAACTGGTTTCTCATGGTAACCGTATTCTGTTTGTCTGCTTTAGCTTATCGATCATTATCAGTTTGTTTTTGACTTACTATTTCATCAATCGTCGGATTGTGGGCCGACTTAACCGCCTTAGCGACAGTTTAGATGCCATCATTCATAATGATCTTTCACACCCTATTGTGGTAGACGGCAGAGATGAAATTGGCCGGATCAGTGAAAAATTGGTTCAGTATGGTAAAAAAGTGGAGGAAATGGACCGAACCAACGCACTGAGTTTGATTAACAATACGCAAGCGAGTTTAATCACTTGTGATTTGGATGGTTATATTGAATCGGCTAACTTAAGCGCTCGTGTTCGCTTGAATATAGACCAGAATGAGGACCCGAAAGCCTTTTGGCTCTGTTTTTCAACGTCAACTCAATCGCAGTTGCAAGCACTGTTTAACCCAGAGGCTAAGTTGATCGAAAATGGTGCAGATGTCATTACGCTATCGTTAGGCGATGTGGATAAACCTTATTACTTGCGCTTGTATTTACGTAAGTATACCCACGGTTTAAGCGATAAAGTTATCATCACGATTACGGATGTTACCGATCAAGAGCACGCTAATCGATTATTAGAAGAGCGAGTTCGAGCAAAAACTCATTCATTACGTGAAAAAAATCATCAGTTACTCGCTGAAATTGAGCAGCACCACCGGACCGAAAACCATCTTAAAAAAACACAAAGTGAGTTAGTACAAGCCGCTAAAATGGCGGTGGTCGGGCAAACGATGACCAGTTTAGCGCACGAATTGAATCAACCATTAAGCGCGATGTCGACTTATCTCTATAGCGTAAACCTTGCTTTAGAGCAGAAGAAAACAGAGCAAATCAGACATTCCATCGATCATATTGAACATTTAACAGAGCGAATGGGCAAAATCATCAATGGGTTACGTCATTTTTCTCGTAAAAGTAGCAGTGATGAAACCCTTACCCATGTCTTGATTACTGACGTTATCGGTCAGGCTATGTTGTTGGTTGAAACGAAAGCGAAACGTCAACAGATAGTATTGCAAAGCCATATTCATCAACCAATTCAAGTCATTGCAGATCAAATCGGCTTGGAACAGGTATTGATTAATTTGTTGGTAAATGGCTGTGAAGCGGTTGTGGGATGTGAGCACAAAAAAGTTGACGTGATATTGCTGTCGAGTACGCCAACGCATCACGTTGTTGCAGTATGCGATTCAGGGGCTGGATTTGCTCATGATGTCGTTGAAAAACTCTTTACGCCCTTTACCACGACCAAAGAAGTAGGGTTGGGCTTAGGGCTGAATATTTGCCGCTCGCTCATAGGAAAAATAAAGGGTCAAATTTATCTTGCCTCGACAGTCAGTCGAGGTGCAATGGTCGTGCTGGAGTTGCCTTATGAATCATAATTATTCTGTTTTATTGATTGATGATGACCAAGATGTCCTTGACTCATATTCGCATCTTATGTCGATAGCTAATTTGCCGTCAAAAGCACTTCTTAACCCCACCAAAGCGTGTGAGTTTATCCATTCTGATTGGGCTGGAGTGATATTGCTTGATGTCTATATGCCACAAATGAACGGCATTGAATTGCTTAAAGCGATTAAATCGATCGATGAGCATATTCCTGTGATTGTCATTACTGGCCACGGAGACATTCCTATGGCGGTAGAGGCGGTCAAAATAGGGGCATGCGATTTTCTTGAAAAGCCAATCAATCCTGCGGAGTTATTGAGCTTAGTGAAGAAAAATCTCGATATTCGTCGTCATTTTGTACAACAAAAAACGGCTATGGCCAACTCAATCAAATGCGAACTCATCGGAAAATCCGCTCAAATGGGGCAAATTCGCCACCATGTTGCTCAGTATTCAATGCTCAACAGTCATGTTGTTATTTGTGGAGAATCGGGTGTTGGGCGGCATACTATTGCATATCTCATTCACCAACTGACACAGGGTAATCATGCTTCATCGCTGGTGGAATTAACCGTTTCATCAGCGACCACGCTCGCACAGATTGAACAAAAATTAGATGCAAGTGAAAACGGTACATTGCTAATAGACCACATCGAATTACTTTCTGAAGAATTGCAGCGTTATTTGACTCAGAGGATGCTTAACCAAGAACGCCTAAGCAAAGCTCGAACGCGCGTGATTGCTATTTTAGGTACGGAACCTGAGGCCTTGATTACGGCTAATCGGTTGCAGCCAGAGCTCTATTATTTGCTAAACCAAGGCGTGATAGAGGTGCCTGTACTTCGACATCGTCCCGATGATATCGCTACTTTGTTCCATTATTTTCTCAAGCAGAGCTGTAATAAATTGGCGAAACCTTTGCCAGCGGTAGAACTGAGTTATTTGTCGCTACTGCGTGCACATCAATGGCCGGGAAATGTACGAGAGCTGAGAAATGTAGCTGAATTATATGCGATAGGTATTGTAAAACTGACGGGAAAAGAGCGTTTGTACAATCAGTCTGATCTTTTATCACCGCTTGATGAATTGGTGGATGATTACGAAAAGCAAATTATTGAAGATGCATTATTTCTCCATTCTGGTCGCGTCGCTGATGCCGCAAATTATCTGCAAGTACCGCGTAAAAAGCTCTACTTACGAATGAAAAAACATGGTTTAGAAAAGGATGACTTTAAAAGTCGTTATTAGTTTTTCAATTTTAGGTGGTGGATCAGTTTGATAATGCTGGCATGGTAATGATGAGAGAGAGAATTATAAATTAATACAAAAGAGAAAGTGAGTTATACATACATAACTCTTTGAAAATAATCAAGAAAGGATGGATTTTAGCCCTAAAGTGAATTATTCAAGATCTTAGGGCTTTTATGAAGAGATCATAGTTAATAGTTAAAACAGATCAACATTGTTGGTAAATGATCGTTAAATTATGCTTTCTTCGCTCGCTGCAACACTCGCACCATACGTCCAAGAAGCTGGAAACGGCCTTCAAACTCTTTACCGATAAAGAACGGGCTGTATGCAGTGTTATCACTCGTGACATGATAGCCACCACTCGCAAAGTCATACTGAACGCGTTTCACCATTACTTCATCATCAATTCTAAACACACACACACCATCACGAGCCTGTTTAGGGTCGTCTACTACTTCCACCAGCATTAGGTCTTCATCCATAAGCGTAGGCTCCATAGAGTCGCCGTACACTTCTACCACTGTTAGGTGTTTACCATTCAAGCCTTGTTTGATTAGCCACTCACGTGAGAACTCAAACTTAGCCACTGGGTTTTCTGAAACCACCAAACAACCTGCGCCCGCACTCGCTCTTAAGTCATATTGGACAACCTCTACACTACCTTCGCTCATGGGTTTACTAGCAACTTGCACTATTTGTGTATTGGCACCATTACCTGTAGCCAACCAATTAAGATCTACTTTAGCGGCATTCGCGATCGCATCTAAGATCTCTAAATTTGGAGTAGTTTCCCCTTTTTTATACTTTCGTATTGTTGCCTCAGATATGCCGCACTTTTGTGCGAATGACAGATTGGCTTCTCCTGCCATAGCCTCTTCAAGTCTTTCTGCGAAGCGGTTTTTTATATCATCACGAAAAAACCGTTTTTCTTCATTTTTTTCATCGTTAGTCTTTTCTTTGTAAGTATCTGACATTTAAGAGTTTTCCTGTAAACAAACACCAAAGCACGACGCTCGAATAAAAAACCGATAAAAAACACCTTGACTCGTTAAATAGTTCGATCAATTATTAAGTCAACGCACTAAGTTTCGAATTTAAATTCTATTGGTTAGTTTGATGACTAATCAGGTTATCAAAAAAGGTACAGGAGATCATTATGTCGAATGAAAAAAATGACATGCATCGAATCGACATTGTTGCCGCTCTGCATAAGAAAGGGCTCACGGTTAAAGAGCTATCAATCAAATCTGGATTAGCTCCTACAACACTCTCCAATGCACTAAATCGTCCGTGGCCGAAAGGTGAAGGGATTATTGCTGATGCTCTTGGTATTAAGCCTTCAGATATTTGGCCTAGTCGTTACATCAACAAGGTGGCGTAGTCATGTATGTAACAGCACAAGAATGTGTAGGTTTAATTGGCATGCCAACCATGGTTCACAATGTTAGGAACAGATTGAATAAGTTGGCTAGCTACAATCAAAAACGCAAACGCCAAGGTTCAAAAGCTTTTGAGTATCACATTGACTGCTTACCTGAAGAAACGCGTTTGTATCTATTGCGTGATATTGCAAAGCAACAAACCGAACAAGCAGAAAGCAGCCGTAATGCTCGTCAGGTCGTCACTCCTGCGTCTGATGAACTGTGGCTTGAGTATGAAGAAGCCACCGACCATAAGCGCGAAAACACCAAGAAGAAGTATGAGTTGTGCATGCGCGTCAAAGCCTACGTTGAGGCTGGCATCAGCATGCGTAAATCCATGGCTCGTGTCGCGGAGGAGTCTGGCGAGAAATACTCCACATTAGTGTGCTGGTTCTACAACAAGCCAGGTTTGCAAACCAATAAAATCCCTGTTGAAGATTGGCTTCCTGCTCTTTTGGATCGACAAGGTGTGCACGGTAAACGTGTGGCTAAGTTGTCGCCTGAAGCGTGGTCAATGTTTCAAGCAGATTATTTACGTCCTGAGAAACCCACCGTTTCAGAGTGCTACAACCGCATGGTTAAAGCTGCTGAGCGCGAAGGTTGGGAAGTTCCAAGTCTGCCTACCATTCGCAGCCGAGTGAATGATGATATTCCTTATGAGTTACAAGTGTACTGTCGCGGCGGTCTGTTTGCTGCTAAGCAAGCATTGGTTCCAGCACAGCGTCGAACTCGCTCAGGAATGCATGCCATGCAGCGTGTTTCTGGTGATGGCCACGAATTCCGTATTCGTTGTCATTTAGAAGATGGCACGGTGATTCGCCCCACGGTTTGGGTATTCCAGGATGTGTACAGCTCCATGATTACTGGCTACGCCATCGATGTCAGCGAAAACACAGAAATGCTTGGGATAGCCCTTTTCAACATGGTTTCAAAGTTCGGCATTCCTGAAGTGTTTGACCTTGACCGAGGTTCAGTCGCTTTAAGTGAGGCGATGACAGGTCGTACTTCGCGTCCGAAAGCCACAGGCAAAGGCAAGCTAGAGCACAAGAAGTTTGATAACGCAGAGATTGAAGGTGCCATCACAGCTCTGGGTTCAAAGGTTAACTGGACTCGAGTTGAAGATGACAACGTCGGTCGTAAAGGTAACGCACGTGCCAAGCCTGTTGAACGCTTGTTCCATTCTAAAGGCGGCATCGGTCAGTTTGAACGCCATCCAGCTTTTGCGGGTGCTTATGCCGGTGAATCTGCCACCAGCAAGCCTGCGAACTACGGTGAAACCACAGTGCCTGTTGAATTGGTTGTTGAGCTATTTGCCGAATGGGTTGACGATTGGAACAGTCAGGAAGGTCGTCGCAGTGAAATGGCTCGCGGTATTCACAGTTACCAGCAGGTTTTTGAACAAAGCTATCGCCAAATTCAAGTCCGTAAGCCTACCGCAACCCAATTACGTTTGTGCCTGCACCGTACTCGTAAAGGTGTGAAGGTTCACAATGGTGGTCTAGTCGAACTTAACGCAGGACGCTACAGCAAGCATTTGGTGAACCGCTATCGCAGCCCATTGTTGTTTGAGTACATCGGTCAAAGCGTCCACCTACGCTTCAATCCTTATGACCTAACAGGTTGTGTGTATGCCTACAGTGAGCGTGGTGAGTTCATTGGTGAAATCCCACTTTATGCTGATGTGGCTTATGACGATTTAGGCGAAGCGCGTCGTCAGAACTTGTACCAAACCGAAGGTGTTAACCATGCCGCTTGGCTGAAAGAGCAAATGGTCGAGTTAACGAATGAAGACCTCGCACAGTTGGCACGTAGTCATGAGAAGCCAGAGCCATTAGGTGGAATGGTTCCAAGCATTACTCAAATGACGCCAGAACTACCAAGAACACCAGAGCAACACCAAATGAATACCAGTGACTTTGATGGATTGTTTGAGAAAAAAGCCGTGGGTGCGGATTTTGAACCTGCGATGGATTTAGACGCATTTATGCAGCAGTACGGGAAAGCGAAATGAACCACATTATTCAACAAGTTCTAACGGTTAAAAGCAGTGAAAAACTGAGCAACCGCAAGATTGCTAAAGAGTCGGATATCGACGAAGGCATTCTTAGCAAACTGTTCAATAACAAGCCTTATACGGGTGACACCGAAGCTCAGCTTCAAAAGCTTGAAACGTGGTTGAACACACGTGGTACTCAGGTTGAAGAGTTTGCTGATGTGTCATTACAAGAGCCTGAATTCCTGATGTTGCCAACTTCTGAAACCATTTGGAAGTTGATGGATTTAGCTCGCACTATGCGCCGTTGGTCGATGGTGTATGAAGGCTCAGGTATCGGTAAAACCGTGACCGCAGAAGAGTATCAACGCAAGCACAACAATGTATGGATTGTGACGGCTTCAAACTTGTGCAAATCAGCAAGAGCAATCCTGTCTGAGCTTTGTGAAAGCATGAACATCAAGACCTCAAGCATGACGGTCTACCGCATGCAAAAAGCGATTGCACAAGAGCTGGATGGTTCAAATGGCCTCATCATCATCGATGAAGCGCAATACCTTTCTGACGATGTGCTTAACGGTCTGCGCATTCTGGCAGAACGCAAGTGTGGCGTGTTCCTTCTAGGGAACGATGTGGTGCGTACTCGCATGAGTGCGGCTCGCTCTCAAGTCAATATGAACCCGATTTGGAGCCGAATGATCCGCCCTACATGCATCAAGGTTGCATCAAAGGAAGATATCAAAAGCTATATGCAAGCTTGGGGCATTCAAGACCAAGAGTTGTTTAAAGCGGCGTACGCCATTGTGCCGAAAACGACAGGTCAACTTAGAACACTCGCCGACATGATCATGTTAGCCAGTTCGTCAGCATCACGAAACCATGAGCCGTTGACACCGAAACACCTAGCAGCTGCTCATCACTACTTAAAGGAAAGTATAGGAGTCTAGTTATGGCAGTAAAAGGAAGTGAAACCATAGAGATTGTGCTGACCATTATGCGTCAGATTGGAGACAGTTCAGCGGGTCGGATAGCCATGAATCCAGCTTGTCATGTTAGTCAGCCTGCCGTGAAAAACGTTTTAGCTCAGATGAGCAAACATTACGTGGTGCTCATCGTCGGTAAAGAGAGGAATAGCTATGTGTATCGGTTAACAGGGATTTCGCCCTATGCGCCCTGCGAATGCTGTGGTTGTCGTATTCCACGCTGGAATCTACGTGATGATAAATGTGCTTATTGTCAGAGAGGTAACAAAGGCGTGAATCAACAACTGTTGTCGGATTTCGAATTTTTAAACAACCCCGCTTTTACATTGATAACGCAAGTTTTTCGTCCATTGGAGGGTTTATGAACCGAATGAAAATTGATGAGTTCGTGTGGCTACACGGTGGCCGAGTTATCAGCCGCAGACCTAAAGGTAAAGGTGAGCTGGTAATGAGTGATAGCCCTTTACTGATTGTTGATGAGGACGTGAAGAAGTTCGATATCAACATGTACAGCCAAGGGATTAAGCGCCACATGCAAGCCGTCAGATTGAACAACAGCATTATTTATTGGGAGGCGTAATGGCACGAATACCCAATCAAGAAATTAGGCTCGAAGTGATTGTTCGCTTTGGTCCGAATAACCAAAACGGCATCGGTGAATTCTTTATCTCTGATTGCCGTGCGGAAGCGATCACACAAGTCGATTCAGCATCCGCAGTCACTGCCTTTGGTGCAAGAGATATCGCTTATAGCGCAGTAAACCAATTTTTAAAACAACAGAACGAGCTTATTAAAGCTGACCATTTTGTAAAAACAGGAGCACCATTATGAACCAAACCACTCAAGCAACAGAAACCAAAGAAGTAAAGCCAACTCGCCCATCTGCACCAGAAGGCTTTGTATATAACGCAGAAGGTAACCTTATCGCACAATGTAATATTCCGGCTCATGAGCTGCGTAAGGACGCGTTTGTGACAGGTTTACTGAAGCAAGTGAAAGAGCAACAGAAACTACTTCAAACGTTCAAGGTGAATTTGATGCAAGCTTTTGAAATGTTCCGCGTTGAGATGCTGGACAAATACGGTACTAAGCTGCATACACGGGGCACTGGCGACAATGTGGCGATGTTTAGCTTTGATGGCAAATACAAAATTACTTACAAAACCGCCAAACTAAAAACCCTTGGCCCTGAGCATGATGCCGCTCGTCAGTTGGCTCGTGACTACTACAACAGCCAAAAAGACAAACTGCCGCATGATGTGTTAATCGCGGTTCAAGACTTCTTTGTTAACGATGCCTCTATTGCAAACACCATTAGCTTTATTGGCAAAGACTTCCAAGACGAAACGTTGCGTAAGGCTCAGGAAGCCGCAAAGGAGTCACTGCTTATCATTGGTAGCAAGTCGTACTTCAACTTCTACGAACGCGACGAGCAAGGCGAATACCAACAGGTTCACTTGAACTTCAGCAAATTATAAGGATGCCACCATGGATATAGTGAACTCGCTCATTAATACCAGCGTCTCTGATGCTAAAAGCTCACTGGAGTGCATGCTCGCAAGTAATCCTCAAGATGCAAAAGAGTTAGCACAGAAGGTATTAGACCACCTTGGTAAGCCAAGCATGGGATGTTGAAACATGACTCGTATTTCCATGCTAAGGACCATCGTCCATAAAGCAGAACAACAGTGACTCGTAACGAGTAAATACACCCAATAACCAACCTATTAAATACAGGCAAGCGACGCTCCACGCGTACCCGCTTTGGCTTCGCTTTGCCTGAATTTAGTGAAACGTATATTCAAACCCGATTTAAAGGTATTTCAAAATGGATATTCAAACGGCTCAAAAGCTATTTCCAATCGGTCAAAAGGTTAAGTACTTCCCCCTGTTAAAAGATAAAACTCAATTTCACATCGGAACGGTGTGCAGCGAACCTTGGGAACTCTGTGGTGAAGTCATCGTTAGCGTGACGGGTAAAGCTGGCGGTCTTTCCGCTGAGCGCTTGGAAGTGTTTGAAGAGTTAGATTTTTACTTCGCAAATGGTGAACAAACCGTAAGTGTTTCTAGCGTCAAAGAACTAAAAGAAGCCATTAAAACTCTGCCAGAAGACTTAGCAATCAAATCATGTTTTGTGGATTGTGCTGAATTACAGCTTCTACACAACCTTAGTGGTGAAGTATGGATTGGGTTTGATGAGGGGAAAGCATGAACATTCAGCATACAACTGTGACCAAGCTACGAATCACTCAAGTAGAAGACTTAGACCCTATTGATGTTTACCTCGAAGACTTAGAGCCGCATCAAGGAAAAATAACCATCAATTGTTGGGAAAGATCTTGGACGGCGTTTTGGCCAGGTATGGGGTTTCGCCTTATCTCAGAGTTTTTCCGTGATTGTAATAATGGTTATTTAATCGGGTGCTTGGCTCCTCATATGGAGAAGTACGAACCTGATTTTGATGCTTTCTGTTTAGAGATGCGTCAGAAGGTATGTGAAATGCGTCGGGATTACAGTCTATCCAAAGAGTTAGCTCGTGAACTATACGATGTTGATGATTGGAGTGATTACGTGACAAGTAATCCTTATGAGCCAATTAGAAACCCTTGTTTCTTATATAAAGAAGAATTCGAGCAACTCGATTTTGAAGGGTTTGATGTACCAGAGCGCCTTACTGCTGACTATCGATACCTTTCTAAGATTATCGAAACAGTAAAAGAAGCGCTAGGTAACTTATCCAATGCACATAGTGCGATATGCAAGCGATTAGATCAAACGCAAGGAGAACATAATGACTCGTTACAAGCGTCGTGTCCGCAAGTATCAGCACCAGCGAAGTCGGTTGTGGTTTCGCTTGAACCCATCGTTAAAAAAGTCGTCATTGATTTAGCTATGGGGATTCGCATTCGTTCAGAATGCAATATTGAGCAGCCTTTTGATGTTAAACGCAGCATCAAGTCTATTGGTCGGCGTATCTACGGTTGTATTCAGATTAGTGATTTCGAGCGTGCTGCCAGGCTTCATAAGGTCTACGCGGCACTGAAGGAGGTATCCGATGGAAAACATTAACCCCGAAATTATGGACCAAACAATCGTGGCTGATGACATCACTGATGAGCAACTGGAAGAATTGGTACGCCTTATCAGTAAGAAGCGTAACCGCAATAAACCTTGCATTTGTCGCTCAGGTAAAAAGTTGAAGCATTGTTGTCTGAGTAAAGTAAAGGCGTTGCAGGTAGATATGAAGGAGAAAGCTCATGGCTAACTCAAAGCATATCAACAAAATCAAGAAGCTACTGCGCTTGGCTAAGTCAACCAATGAACATGAAGCGGCAGCGGCAATGTCTCGCGCTCAAGCGTTAATGCAGCAGCATGGCCTTTCGGATGAGAGTCCAGAACTCAGCGATGTTTGTACCGGCGAGATTCAATCTAAGTTTAAAGCGAAAAAACCAACCAATTACTTTGCTTGCCTTAGCACAATGGTGGCTGAAGCTTTCGGTTGTCGTGTGCATTTCAACTGGAACTGCTTTAAAGGCGGATACGTTGTTACGTTCACTGGCCACAATGAACGCCCTGATGTGGCGGCCTATGCTTATGAAGTGTTAGAGCGTCAGCTTATCAAAGCGCGTAAAGAGTTTATCTCCACGCTGAATAAGCGCATCAAAGCAAGCACCAAGACATCGAGAGCCGATCTTTTCTGTGAAGGTTGGGTCGGCAGTGTAAGAACTAAGGTCAAAGAATTCTCACTTAGTGATGAAGAGTCACGGCAGCTCGCCACTTACATGAAGCAAGCTCACCCCGATTTAAAAACGGGCGACACTCGCAAAGCTTCGACTAAGAACGCAAGAGGTGGAGCTGATGATGCGCTTTGGGCTGGTCACGTAGCTGGTAAAGCCGCCGAACTGAATCATGGTGTTAACGGACAAGAGCACGGCAAGCTCTCGGTTTTATAAAATAAATTGCATTTTGTTAACTAGCCCACTGTTTTCACTAGTGGGCTTTTTTGTATGTGAAAGTATGTGTATAAGAACAAAAGCGTTAAGTAAACAAAGGAATAAAAACAATGGCTCGAAAAAAGAAAGGTGGGGATGCATTAGGTGGCATCGTCATCGTAATATTGGGAGTTATTATATGGTTAGTTTCAATTGTCATTGAAGGTATTAGTTATATTCACAACAATTTAGTGCAGTTTTCATCATCTCCAAATGGTCTTGTAGCCATGTTTTTTGGATTGCTCATACTAAGCTGCGTGGTTATTGGCTATTTCTTGAAAAAACAAGTTCGTCAGCAAAGGCGGGAACTTGATCTAGATATTGAAGATCATAATGAAAGAGTAGAAAACTTTGATATAGAAGTGAGAGACAAAGTTGACCAACTAGTTTCAAAAGAAAGGAACTCTTTAAACCGTGATCGAAATGAACATAAAGAAAACAAAAATAAATCCCGTAAGTCATTGCAGCGTCTTGTAGATAGTGCTTATAACTTTAGAGTGAAAACCCTTTTAGCGAGTATTAGCCTTAAAAATCAATCAACAAAATATGATCAATTGAAGAAGGAAATGAGTAAATACAAAGACCTGCAAAGTGATATCTTGTATTTCGGATTAGAAGATAACTCAGCTTGGGATGAAATTGTTGAACAATTTTATGACAAGGTATCACTACTGGAGGCAGCACAAGACGAAAAAGAGGCTCAAGCTGAAATCAAGCGTCAAATGAAAGAAGAGAAGCAGCGTCAAGATGAACTTGAACGCCGCCAAAGAGAAGCTGAAGAGGAAGAAAACCGGCTAGCTGAGCAACGTCGCTTAGTTGAAGAAGCCTTAGCTCAAGCCGAGGGGCAATATAAAGAAGAGTTAGAAAGGCAACGAGCAGAGCTTGAACAGCAAATAGCAGACGTTCATTCACAATATGAAAGAGCGAAGTCGATGGCCCAATTAACCAAGCAGGGACATGTATATGTCATATCCAATATTGGTTCATTTGGAGAGGATGTCTTTAAGGTTGGTATGACACGACGTTTAGAGCCAATGGAGCGTGTTAAAGAGCTTGGTGATGCATCAGTGCCATTTGAGTTTGATGTGCATGCTATGATTTCTTGTAATGATGCGCCAGCACTAGAGAATGCACTACATACTGAGTTGAACAGACATCGAATGAATAAGATCAATTTACGAAAAGAATTCTTCAAAGTGGAGTTACAGCAGATTATTGATGCTGTTGAGCGTAACCATGGTGTCGTTGAGTATGTCGCAGACCCTGTGGCTTTACAGTATTACAGAAGTCTAGAAATGGACTCAGAAGAAGTAGCCGCTTAAGTCTACATGTGAACGACACCCACCCACCGCCTTCGGGCGGTTTTCTTTTATCCCGCCTTTAACTTTTTCGTACATTCATTTTCAAATGCATAAACTATGACCAAACACTTTTTGTTAGTGAGTAACATTTATGGTCATGTCTTCCATTCGCCTTGGGCGACCTAAAGTCGATAACCCCAAATCTCAAGCAGATAGAACCCGTGATAGTCGCTTACGTAGCAAGGCGTTAGGCCGTGTTGAGCGTAAGTTCGTTCTCGATGCCGACAGTGCTGACCTCTTTGATTCGCTGCGCGAAAACGCTGGCTTCTCTACCAAAGAAAAATCAGAGTTTTTAGCGGCTCTATTGCTTCGTGTGGCGAATAAGAACTGGCTCGGCAAACCCTTCACCTTACCGATTGAGGAGGCGCTATGAAGATGAAAATTAACCGCCATGCTTATTATGGTTTGGTGCATAAAGGTGTGAAAGCGCTGCTACTCGATCGCATGGGTTTCTTTGATGACGATGAGTACCGCAACTACTTAGGTATCCAAACAGGCAAAACAAGCTGTAAGGATTTAACCGATGGCGCACTGATGCAGTTAGTCAACGAGTTAAAGCAGCAAGGTTATTTGGAAGACTCGCCTAAGTTTAAAAAGCGCTTGGGTGGCAGCTCATCCAATCAGCCATCCAGTAAGCAATGGGCTAAACTGGCGATATTAGCAAAATCTATTGGCTGGCAAGGGCTAGATGACCCTGCGCTCGATAGCTTTGTAAAGCGCACCATTAAGGTGGAGCGTGCTCGCTGGCTCACTCGTGACAATATTCGTCCGGTGATTTTAGGGCTTGAGCGTTGGATTGCGGGTAAGGAGGCGTCATGTCACGGCGAGTAAAGTTTCGGGCAGAGCCGCGTTATGAAGTGTTGAACCCTCAAACGCAAGATGAACTAGAAGCGCTATTGCTTGAAATGTATCCCGACAACCGCATTGCTGCAAGTGAGTTTCAAGCGGCTCTCAATCAAGTCGATAAAGCGATCATTAAAAGCGATTTGGGGATCCGCAATTGGTACACACCAAAAGAGTTAGCCGAGTACCTATGGAGAAGGAGTAATTACCATGCAATCGAAACCGATCCGTATGCTTCCAGCTTATGAGGTCTTTAATAGCTGCACTCGCACACAGCGCAACCATGTGCGAGATGGCTACTTCTTTGCCTCCAAATTGCAAACCTGGTTTGTGTTCGTCAAAGACAAGGGCGAAGCGGCCAATGGCAAGGTTGAGGAGCAGCTTAGTCTGTTTGGGTAACCGGTTGTGGAGTTTGAATGGCGCTTGATTCCAGCTTGGAGCAAGCGTCATTTTTATTGGTGTAACCGTAGAAGATGCGATTGCGCTCAAGCTTGCAGGCACAGAGCCGAAAGTATGTTAACCACACTTCATCGCGGCTGACCGCTTCACCATAGGTCTTTGGCTTTTGATTAAAAGGCTGCTCACATTCAATCAAGTCACTACTGGGTGGTATCTGAATCACATCCTGATACTCATAACGAGTCACAACCTTAGTATCCTGACACCCAGTCAGCAGGATAAGCGATAGGCACAGTGCTGCACGTTTCATCTTTGAGTTCCTTTTCTAATTGTTCAATGCGGTCGCTTAGCCGAATGCGGGCATCGCGTTCTCGATGCGACGATTCGTCAGCGGCTTGCTGCGCCTTGCTTCGTTGGTCGGTTAATTCAGAGATACGCTGGGCCAGTTGATTGTTGGAGGTCTCCTGACTGGTGATGGTCTCGCTCAAGGTGTTATTGCTGGCCTTTAGCTCACTGGTGTAACCAAACAGCTTGTAGTTCACCAGTAAGCTCAGGATGAGAATGGCTCCCGCTACCCATAGTGCGGTGCGTTTGAATTGGCTCAGAACGCCCATGTTATTGCCATCCATTTAAGCAGATATTCATCTCTTTATTGCGTCGTTTGGTGATGCCTTCACAGTCGTTCTCTTTAACTCGGCAGTCTTTGCCATTGACATACACCCACCGAGGATACTGTTTGCAAGCGCCAAGGTTGTCGCCCTGGTTAAACTTGCGAAGCAGCGTAGAGGTCTGAAAATTGCCAGCGCCTAGGTTGAAAACAAAACTTACCATCATGTCGTATTCTGCCTGATTCGGCTTTTTCTTGATCTGCTTTTTTACGAACCTTTCCGCGCTGGCGACATCCTTAACAAAGTATTCAGCCACTTGCTGCTCAGTGAGTAGCGTTGATGCGGTAATACCTTCTGTATGTCCCATGCCTGCCGTCCATCGGTCAGCACTGCATTGATATGCTTTGAGGCGACACCCTTCTTCATTGGCAATGTGGCGAAGCCCGTTTTCACTGACGCTAAGTTCGTCATCGATGTTGAACACGATCGCTAACACCGCAGTCACAGAGCAGACGATGACTTGGGTCGCTTTACTTTTCAGGTTCATGAAGTCTCCTCCGACTCCATCATGGTGTCATCACCCGCTTGCAGACGAGCCAGTTTGGCTTTGTTTAATTGTGTGGCCACCGCGTAGTGACGAATCGCCATGCAGCCCGACACAATACCCACGGCAATGGCAACCAGTTGCGCCATATCGTTAACCCCAAAACTGACAATCGTTGCAGCGACGGAGGTGCCGACTTTCTTGAGGCCCGCTAAATCAGCCAGAGACATCAACGCCGCTTTAATTCCAGTTTCATTCATTGTTTTTCTTCTCTGTTATTGTTGTTATTCAAATGTTTGCTGGCTGTTTTCGCTCACAACCTCAAAGGTAAAACTCTCTAATGTGATGAGCGGTCTTTGCTTTTTCGTCACGCTCTTGGTGTCAGTGATAACCGTGCCTTCACTGTCTTTCACCGTGCCTTTGGCGAGGTAAACCCCTTCAATGCGTTGCGCCAGTGAGGTTAAAGCCGCAGGCACAATGTCGCGCCCGTGCTGGGTCTTCCACGCGTTGATTGCGGCTTCAATGTTCGCTTTGGCCGTGCTTTGAATGGATTCAGCCAGTGACGCGTAATCACTAAAGATTTGCAGGTGAAAGCTGGCGGTTGCGGCCACATCCTCTGCGTCTACGACGCGTACTAAGTCTCCCATCGGAACACGCTTTGCCCCTGAGCATTCCGATTTGATCAAGTCTTTGATGGCTTGATTCGGCAGCGAGCCGTCTTGCAAAATGGCGCTGATCTCAATTTCATTCGGTGCAGGCGTCCAGACTGAGACGTTCTTAATCGACGAGCTGCTGGAGCGTGCAAAATACTCATACGCTTCATAGGGGCCAGCCACACTGAACTTGGACGGTGAGATATAGATGCGATAAGCAAAGGCATCATTGTCTTCAATCTCCGAACCACCTTGTGTGGTCTCGGTATTCGTCACGCTTTCAAGTGCGGTTAATGGCTCAACAGCTTGGTTAATTTGTCCAGGCAAGAAGCCGTTACCTTGAATACCGGCTTTAATGCATTCCACATTTACATTGATAGTGAGTATGCCGGCACTGACCACCGTATCTTCCAATGCTTCAAAAATGGTTTGGTTATCCACCGCAATCACTTGATAGCCTTGGGGAATGACAAGCCCAGTATGCAAGGAAAAGTTAAACGCCATTACCGTACGGGCCTTTGAGGCTGGCAGTCGTTCGGTTTCGGTCAGTAGTCCGATGTTGTCCAAGCGTTCATCTTCAGCAAACGGAAGCAAGTTCTGTTTGCTTTCATAGTTGATGAGCGCTTTGAGTTCGTTCTTCTCGTAGGCAATCTGCTCAAGGTGGAAGGTTTCGGGATCATTAATGCCAGGATAGTGACCAGTGCCTTCTTGATAGCGAGCCTTCAAACTGGCAAGGTCAGCGTCATAGTCCACATCAACCAGTTTCGGCTCTGGTATGTTTGGAAATCGGTTTGTCATATCAGCTTGCTCTTGATAGTTGAGCGCTGGCCGTCCACGAACGACCACTGATGGAGGTGGTGACTGTGGTGGGTTTCCAGCGGTTTGGCACTTTGCCAAGGTTTAAAAATTCAATCAGGTGCGCGGTGGTCAGCATGGTATTCACCACCGACATTCGGCCTTTTGCGCCTTGCTTGCCGTCTGCACCGTTTTGCAAATAGGACTCGGCGTACGCTCTGGCGTCAGCCATGGATTTCACGTTGTCGATGTTATGCAGCACTTTGACTCTGTCGCCTGTGGCGGTGGCATCACCGGCTCGATAGCTGAACAGCTTCTGTGCTTGTTGGTCATAACCATTCACTTCAACCGCGACATACTTAGAGCGATCGCTGTCAGGCAGATTAAGAGAGGTCAGAACGCTGCGATTGAGGGTGTCGATTTGAATCACATCAGACTCAAAGTTGCCCATTACAAGGTTCTTACCTTTGATGGCCATCGGCACACTGGTTTGCTCTGACAGTCTGGTTAAGAACGCGGGCGTACTTTCATCACGCTGCTCAATGCGGTCAAAACGAAAGTCCGGCGTGTCAGGTGCTTTGATAAACGACAAGCCACTGTCTTTTGCCCAGGACTGAGCAACGCGCTCGAAGGTCACGTTCTCTTGTACCAGACATTGCTGGTTATCAATAAAGCCACGCTCAGCAGTTGGCGGCTTGGCGTTCGCGCCGACCATCACATCATCAGGGCCAATTTTGAATGCCACTTCATCGATACTGAACTCACCCCATAACCATTCATGACGTTGACCTTGCTCATCTAACCAACCGATACCGGGCTTTAAGGTGTCGCCTTTGGTCGGATACCACGCATCGCAAAAACGTCGGTCTTTGTTAAACAGCGTCAAAGACAAGGTATCGGTGCCCGTTTGCTTGCTCTCCATCACATCGGTGTAGGTCATCGACTTTACATAGCGGCTAAGCTCTGCGGTCACATCCTTTCCTGCCCAATGCAAAATAGCGAATGGACGAATAAGCCCTGTTGCGGTTATGCCCATGGTGGCGTCTCCACATTGACGGTGTTCACCACTTTCACCGCAGGGATGTTGACGGTTTCGCCTCCGCTGAAGGTAAAGCTGGTCATGGCGCGGGTCAGCTCACGGTTAGCATCAAAGAGCGCATCGACGAGTGCTTGGTTGGTCGCACTATAGGCGCGATAGCAAAGCTGCTCCCAGCGCTCGCCTTGACGAGCAATTAAGGTGTTCATGTACGTACTTCCACAATATCCAGTTGATAGTCCACGCTGGTCACTACGCCGCTAGGTAGAGTTTGAACATTGGTGCGGTTGATTTTGCGAATACTGAATCGGCCATGTACGGTTGAACCCACCACCAAAGCGCGAGGCACTCCGTTTTCACCCATCTGCTCTAGTTGCTTGGTCATCTTGGTAATGTCCACAAAGTGGTTGTTAAAGGTCAGCTCTAATGATGCAGTGTGCTCATCTTCGCCCATGTTCTGGTGCATGGGATAACCGTTAACCAGATCTTGTTTGTTGATCTTAAAAGTGCGCGAGTCGCTGATTTTGTTTGGTGTGAAGCGACCTTTAAACACCAAGTCACCAAAGCCGCCCCACTGGGCATAGTTTGCTGATTGCTCTGCCATGTTATTGCTCCTCATCGCTGATGGTTTGGCTTTCACCTGTTAATTCGCTAACAGCAGTGATTTCTGTTGTTTCTGGGTTAGTAAATTGCTTGTGCACGGTCAGCTCTAATGTGGCCTGCCAATCTTCACGCCAGACAAACAGCTCGTCTTTGTGTTCAAAGTCATCGTCACGTTTCGGCTCACTCCAGCTCGAACCAATTTTGCGAGCATCTGAAATCTCTGCATCACCTTTAATGGTTAACCGTTCACTGAGTCCGCCAAATCCAGGCGGCAACGCCTCGCCAATGTCTTTCAATATTATTAAGTCGTTGGTCAGGTAATCGGTCATGCACAGGTTGAGCTGCATCTGCTGATTGGATAAGAAGCACTGCGTGTTGCCACCACTGACTCGGGCGGATATCACTACATCCACCAACATTTCATAGGGGACGTAGGAGCCTTGAACTGCAAGGGGCAAGCGGTTCAAACCGCGAATGCCATTAAACATCACGCGCACTTCTTTTCGGGCGATGGCATTAGACGGTTCAACCACCGCCTGCATGCCAAGCGCCTCTTCTAACGCTTTCTCTAATGCTCGTATTACTTTCATTGAATCGCTGCCTTTAATTGCTCTAATGCCATCTCTCTTTGCGCTTGTTGCTGCTCAGGGCTTAAGTACATGAACTCGCGGCTGGAGATTTTGACCTGGGGCGTTCGGATATACAGCACGTAGAACACACCTTTATCTGCGCCTTTGTTGTTTCGGTTCGCTTTGGTTTTTACTCGCTGACCAAAGGCTTTAGCGCCGAGTGGCGCTCGCCCCATAATCGAATGAGGGCGGTAGAAAATCTTCCACCCTTGGCGCTCTAAGCCTTCCAAGATCTTACGCACTCCATACACCTCAGTACGTTTTTTCACTTGCTTGTTCACTGGAATGGCGAGCTGCTTGGCTTTCTTGGCCTTAATCACGCCGCCATCGTTAATCAGCGGTGCATGAGCTTTGTTTGTTCCCACACGGTATTCGTCTTTGCCTACCTGATACGTGAGTGACGCGTAGGTCTCGCCCGTATCAAAGAGCGGTTTCGCTCCTGCGTTCTTGGTGTTTTTGGTCAGCGGAGAGTTGGCTTTAAAGGTGCCGTTCTTCATGTTGTCGCGCACACACTGCAACCCAAATGGAGCCAGTATTTCTGGCAGTCCATCAATCGCTTTGGTGGTGTTATGCAGCGCATCCAGAAAACCTTTCATTGCTGATGTGCTCCGTTGAACTGTGTTTGAACCCTGATTGAATTCTGCCTTTTATTTAGCTGACATCTGCCGAACGGAAGTTAATAAGACCTCCAAGGGATAAGCTTCAAACTCACTAAAATAATAAGAAGGAAACCCCATGGCCCCACGCTCAAAGGTGGAATTGCACGGGCTGCTTGAGCGCGTCATTGAGATGTACACCGTAGACAAACTGAATCTGGATGAGATAGCTACCCAGCTTAAAGAAGATGGCTTTGATATCTCCCGTTCGTCAGTGCATCGTGTTATTCGCAGTAACCAAGAATTGATTGAAGAGCAGCGTCTGGTTCAAGAGCAGGCTGAGGTCTTTCTAAAGGAATTCAAAGACAGTCCAAACACCGATATTTCAGAGCTGAACTTACAAATCATGCAGCGCTACATGTTTAAAGTGCTGCGTGAGTTGGAGTTTGGTCCTGAGTCATTTAAAGATCCCAATAAGCTTGCCAACCTGTTGGCTCGTCTGTCCGATGCGCAGGTCAACCTTGACCGTTTGAAAGTCGAGTTTCGTAAAGGCGTCGATGCGGCGAAAGCGGAGTTTGAAAATCAGCTCACTGATATGCTCAAAGAGAAACACCCAGAGCTGTTGTTTGAGCTGGTGAGCATCATCCAGAAAATTCGTATTGAGCAGAAACCCAAACGAGGCCGTCGATGAGTGGCCTGTTTGAAGGTTTGTCTGATGCGGATTTAGAGAACATTCGTGACAGCGCCAATATTGCGGCTGAAGACAAACGCATTGCCAAACAAAGTAAGGCGCAAGAAGCGCGAGCGTTAGCACGTCAAGAGAAGGAAGAAAAAGCCCGCAAAAAACGCCGCGCTAAATCCAAGCATGACTTTGCTTACTTCTGTCAAACCTACATGCCTGATGCGTTCACGCTGGCGTTCAGTGAATATCAACTGGCGCTCACGCGTCTTGCGGCTAATCGAAATCTTAACCGTCAAGATGAAGCGCTGTTTAAAGAACTCATTGACCCACGCGATCATGGTTTTATTAAGCAGCCCATCAGTGGTGAATACGAAGGGATTCTTGACATCGAGCCACGTGACCACGGTAAGACCACTCGTA
The DNA here is from genome assembly GCF_963875615.1 of Vibrio sp. V09_P4A23P171. Lineage (NCBI taxonomy): Bacteria > Pseudomonadati > Pseudomonadota > Gammaproteobacteria > Vibrionales > Vibrionaceae > Vibrio > Vibrio sp. V09_P4A23P171. Next base: position 74,787 of record NZ_CAWNMR010000072.1, on the reverse strand, counting down.
ATACTCAGGCGATGCCGTTATGGCTTGCGCTCAATCACCCTGGTTCGTTCATTGTGATTTGTGGTGCATCGGCTGATAGCGCCAAAGAGATGATGGACGCCATCAAAGACGACTTAGAAGATAACGAACTTATCCTGGACGACTACGGCGAGCAGCGAGGCAACACCTGGACCAAACGTAAGATAAAGCTCGCGAATGGTTCATCCATTGTTGCGGTGGGTCGTGGTCAACGTCTTCGTGGTATCAAGAACAAATACCAGCGTCCGACCCACATCATCTGTGATGACTTACTCGATGATAAAGAGGTGGAATCGCCCACACTACGTCGTCAGGCTGAACGTTGGTTTAAGCGCGTGATCATGAACTTGGGTAAAGGCGCACTGACCATCATTGCCAATACCATCATGCACCCTGACGACTTGCCGTCACGCTTGTTAAATCAGATTGAAGACGGTCGTCTTCCAAACTGGTTAGGTCTGCGCTTTAGTGCCATTACGCCTTCAGGGCGTCCACTGTTCCCGTCTCGCTGGAGTTTGCAAGACTTAGAGAATAAGCGGATAGCCTCCGGCAGTGCGTGGTGGACGGAATGGATGAACCGACCCATTGCCGATGAAGATGCGGACTTTAAAGAAGATTGGTTTATCTACTTCAAGCCTTACGAACTTGACCTTCGAGACTGCACCATTGGCATGGCAGTTGACCCTGCTACGGGTTTGAAGAAAGGCGACTGGTCATTTATTGCGGTCGTGGCTCGCCACAAAATTACCATGGTGGATCATGTCCTCTTTGCCAAAGGTTGGAAGGAATCGGACTTGCAGTTTGCTCAGCGCATTGTGGATGTGTATCTGCAACATCGACCGTCTTTTGTGATGTTTGAAACGGTCGCCTTCCAGAAGATCTACAAAAAAGAAGTGATGCGTTACGCCAAGAAGAAAGGTGTGCGTCTTCCGGTTCGTGAGTTCAAAGGCGGCAACAAGCAGGTACGGATCAAGTCTCTGTCTTCACAGGTGGAGAATGGCCTCATTCAGTTCTTAGAAACCCAAACACTGCTGCGTCAAATGTTCCTAGAGTTTCCACGTGGTCATGATGATGGCCCTGATGCGGTAGAGATGGCCATCAGTGGATTTGAATCCGGTTTTGTTGGTGGCGCAGTGCCACAAACACCAAGGCCTATCCGCACTGCCGCGCAGGCGCTGTCTCGATTCGGCGGTGGTGCGTTAAGCCGGATATTGCGTTAGGAGCCAATATGTTCAATAAACTGGCAGAGATAAAAGCCAAACTGAGTGATGTACTCTCAATGCTGCGTAAACTGGTGTGCATTGGGGAGGTCAGCATCGTTGACGCGCATCTGCGGCGCGTGAAGGTCACTTTCCCTGGGCTGCGATATCCCGAATCAGATTGGCTTCCTGTTCTGGGGATGCGCAGTAAAAGCGTCAGCATTTCGTGCAACTTTGAGGTTGGTGAGCAAGTGCTGTGCCTGTTCATTCCCAGTGGCTCGATGATGTCCGGCTTTGTGCTTGGCTCAATGGCCAACAAATCAGCAAAGCCTTATATCGCGAACATCGATAAGTTTGGGGTTCAGTTTAAAGACGGCACGCTTTTAGAATATGACCAGTCAACCCAAACGGGTGTGCTCAAGATTGGCGGTGGAACACCAGCCATCACCGTCAATCCCGACAAAGTATTGATTGATGCCAAACTGGAAGTAACTGGAGCCACCGAGCTTCTTGATACGCTCAAGGTCGTCAAAGCCACCACCTTGATGGATACGTTGACGGGAATGAAAACGGCCACCTTCACCGGTTTGGTGGGCGCGGCGGGTTACGGCAGTACCACTGGAGGAGCGGCAGTGATGAGCAGCGGCGCAATCATGCAAGGCTCAGTCACCATTAATGGGGTAACGGTCGCTGTGATTAGCCATACCCACAATGACGCTGAAGGCAGACCAACCTCCGGTGCAAATCAATAAAATAACAAAACGCTCTCAGAGCGATTCTAAGGGCGTTTAATTTCAATCTGGTGTGAATGTTCGAATATTTTTATTCAAACTCATTCAAACCGGATTTCAAACGAATTCAAACGGGGTACGCATGACCTACTCACTCAAATTTGCAGCAAGCGGGCGAAATATCGATTTGGTGTCCGATATTAAGCAGTCGCTTTTTATGATTGTGTACACGGGGAAAGGTGAACGGATTTACATGCCGGACTACGCGGCCGATGCATTAGAGTATGTTGATAAGCCTCAATGGGAAGTGCAAGGTCTGAAAGTCTCGATTGCCGAAGCTGTGGCAAAGTACGAGCCTCGCGTTAGGCTGGAAAGCATCATCGTATACCAAACCGATTTGCCACAAGGCATCATTGGCATTAAACTTTCTTGCCAAATTCTCGCCACGGGTCAAAGTGAAGTCTTCGATTTCACCAACGCCTAACCCTGCCGAACGGAAATTATCCCTATAGAAATCTCAGATACTGACTCCACTGATTAACAGGAGACAGTATCCATGGCCGAATTACTTCACGGCATCCGAACCATCGAATCGCTCACAGGTCCCATTTCGGTCATCGAAGTGTCGTCCAGTGTGATTGGTGTGTTCGGAACCTCTGAGTTGGCAGAGCCATTAAAGCTCTACCACACCACCAATTACGACGACGCGAAAAAAGTCTTCGGTGAAGGCACGTTGAAAAATGCCATTCGTCGTGTTCACAATTATGTGCCAAGCAACTCCATTATTGCCATCCCTCTAGGTAAAGACAGCGACTTCCCTGAAGTCGAAGAGCCTGCTGTCTCTGGCGTAACGATGAGCACGTCTAGCACCTCAATCTATATTGATGATGGTGCAAGCTTGCCTATCTCAATTTCAAACCCTCACGCCTATGACATTGCGTACAGCTCAGACAATGAAGCGATTGCGACCGTTGATGCGGTAACGGGTGTTGTCACTCCCGTGCAAGCAGGCGTTGCCAACATTACCGCATTAGTCACCTTTAACGATGGCGAGAATGATGTAGACGAAGCGCATGTCTATGGCGTGACGGTCGCTCAAACCAACCCGAGCGCAGGCAAGGTGATGAGTCCAGCAACGTTGGGCGATTCTGTAGCGACCGCGTTCTTAGGTGCTGACTCTCAACCAAACGCGTTAATCAACCCGTACGAGCAAACCGCTGTTTGGTCGATTGTTGATGAAGCCATTGCTTTGGTCGATAGCAGTGACGGCACCATTACGCCTTTGTCTGAAGGACAAGCCGTGGTCACGGTGACGCTCGCACCGAAGAGTAACTACAGCTACACCAACGATAACGATGTCACCATCAATGTGGGTGACGTAGCAGGCGTTGAGCTGACTTATGTACTGACAGTTTCTCGCGTGACCGATGCGCTGCTCGCGAAATTCATGGAAGCGCTGCCGCTGCTTCGCAAAGCAAAACAGACTTATGGCTTCTCATCCAAAATCAACATGGCTCCGGGCATCTTGCACAAGGATGGCGCGATGGGGCTTGCGGTTGCGGCTATCAGCACCCTTCGCGGTATTTGGGTGGGTGATATGCCTGAGCATATTTCAACCCCAGAAGAAGCTTACGCGTGGAAACAAAAGTACACCTCACAACGAGCGTATGTTGGTTGGCCGCGTCCGAAAGTGCTGGCTGAAGATGGCGCAACAGTTGTGGATTGGTACGCGCCAAGTCTGTGCGGATTGATTGCTCAGGTAGACCGTGACCAAACCGAGCAGAACATTGTGCCGGAGACGGGTTACTGGTGTTCACCATCGAACTATGTAATGGCGGATGTGATTGGCCCATCGATTGAGTTGGATTACATCCCAAGCGACCCATCGTGTGATGTGAACTATCTCAACGTGAATGGCATTACGACGCTGATGAACCACGGCGGTTGGAAGAACTTTGGTAACTACTCAACCGCGTTCCCAGCCAAAAGTGATTACCTGTCGTTTCTTTCGGTGCGCCGCACTGCGGACATCATTGAAGAGAGCATTGAAGATGTCACTCGTCAGTTCTTGGACTTTCCAATGTTCACCAGTCCCACCGATATTGCCAACACCACGTGTGGCCGCGTGAAAGATACGGTGAACGACTATCTGCGTTCGAAAGAAGGTACCGCTTTGGTGTACAGCAGTGTGTCGATTGATGCCGGTGATAACCCGCTCACCAATCTGATGCTGGGCAAAATTAAGTACCGCTATCGAATGACGCCGCCTGTACCCATGCAGAGCGTCGAGTTTGTCGCTGAAATTTACGTTGAAGGCTTGGAAAGCGCCTTTAGCAAACTGATTGCGTGAGGTAAGTCATGGCAGAGAAAAGTGTAGTCTGGCGTGACCAGATGACGTTCATCAATGAGACCCAATACGTTGGACGTGTGAAAAGTGCGAGCGCGGATTTGCAACGTAAGATGGCCACCGTGGGCGGCTTAGGTGGTCTGGGTGATGTGGAAGTACCCACTGGCAAATACGAAGCGCCAACGGCAACCATCGAGTTCCAGTCGGTCGCATTAGGCGATGTGAAACAACTGACCAATAACGACGGTTGGATAAAGCTGCGCATGACGGGCCAAGTCAGAATGCTGGATTCTGACACGGGCACAAAAATCATTGATGCCGGTATCACTCGTATTCATGGCTATGTGAAGAATCCGCCAGTGCCTGGATACAACGATGAAGGCTCACCGTACACCGCCAACATTGCTGTGCACTTTATTGAAATCAGCAATACCTCGGGCCGTGTGTTCATGCTCGACATGCAAACGGGCGCGAAATATCCGCCAGATGACCCTGGTCAATTTGGTGTCACAGTCACTTTGTAAGGAGCAGTTATGCGAGTTCGTAAGTTAGAGATAGTGGCTGATGGCATTCAAAAGAATGGTCAGCCTGTCACTAAAGCGCAGTTGGAATCGGTGGTTCGCAACTACAAACCGGACGCTCGTCCACCGGTGACCCCAGGTCACCCAACCAAAGGCAGCGATCAGATTGCCGCGTTGGGGCGAGTGTCCAACCTTCGAACCGAAGCTGGCAGTGGCGATAAAGCCGGAAAGACCGTGCTGGTTGGGGAAATTATTTACACCCCTGAAATGGAAGCTCTGGAGGATTCGGGCAAGTTTGAAGGCTTCAGCGCCGGTATCCATCCGGTGCCGGACAAAGACGGTGAATGGTACATGCATCACACCGCGTTCTTGGGTCAGCTTCCTCCGGCGGCTGAAACCAAAACCCGTGATGTGGTGAACCTAAGCGATAGCGACTTTTGCGATGGCGCTATCTATCTCAGTGCAGAAGTCGGCACTCAGTCTGGCTCTGATGACAATGAAACAGGAATAACGATGAAGAAAGACGAACTGAAAGCGCTGTTAGGCGATGCCGTCAAAGAGCAGCTCGAAGCGATGGGTATAAAACCCAATACGCCTGCACCGGCTAAAAAAGACGGCGAACCAAATAAGGATGGTGAAGTCACCACCGATGGCGATAAGTCAAACGTTGCGGTCACCGCTATGCAAGACACGTTAGCTGGCGATCGCAAAGAAACGCTGACTGAACTCGCGGACTCTCGTGAGATGAGCGATGAGCTGCGCAAGAGCGTGAAAGCCATGATTGATAGCGCTTCTGCTATTGAGCTTTGCGCCTCGGGTGATGGCAACCGCTACAGCCAACTCAAAGGCATGCTGACAGCCATGCCAGAGAAGAAAGCGGCTCCAGCGAAACCATCGTCGTGGGACCAGTTAACCCAAAACTTAGAGCTGGCTGATAACGGCGGCGCTAAAAAAGACAACTTTGATCCGGAGGGTTGGTAATGGATTTTGGAATGAAAACGACCATCAAAGGCGCACCTGCAATTGTCGGTAGTTACAGCGGTGGTAACGTCATCCAACAAATGATGGTTAATGGCGTAGCCGATTTAGAGCCTGGTCATGTAGTCGTTATTGCAGATGGTGTCATTACGGCGCGTTGGAACGGTTCCCCTTTAATAACCGCGCAGGATGATGGCGCAGGAAACCTAACTGTTACTCAAGTTACGCTGGGTATTGTGACCACCAAACAAATGGAAGGTGATGCATCGGTTTCTACACTTCGCCTTGGCGCTTACCTTCGCGATCGCGTTGTGCTTGCCGATGGCAGTGCGCTTTCCGCTTCCAATGAGTTCACGTTGTCACTATCTCATCTATTCACTGAAGGGGCTTGGCTATGAGTCCGTTAGAGCAACAAAAAGCCAAGCAAGATGGCGTTTTTTCAAAAGCGCTGCGTGAAGCCTCCAACGCCTTTGTTCAGATAGGAGCACACCCGCGTACCTTGCTGCATCACTCACATCGAAACGATTTGATTGAGCAAGCCATTGCGAAATTGCAAATCCTAAAACGTGAAGGCGATGCGTATCACCAACTGGGTCAGCCTGCAGTGAAAGCCTCCACTGAATCTATCCAAGATAAAAGCCTTGAAGATGATTCAACGTTGGGGCACGTCGGCTTTGTGAAAGTGGATGATGTGCCAGTGCCTTACACCACTCTTGTGTTTTCTGATGGTGATAACGAAGGCAAGTTCAGTTTGGGCATCAACAACCCATACGAGCAAGTTGTGAAGTATTCATCCAGTGACACGTCGGTGGCCGCTGTGGATGAGAAGACAGGCGTCATCACCCCTGTGGGTAATGGTGAAGTCTCCATTCAAGTGGCGTTTACCAAAAAAGGTGACTACCCACGTGTTGAGGACAGTTTCGGCTTAGTGATTGAAGATGCATCACCAAACGAGAACGCCCCATCAACGGATGGCTCACCACAACCCAGCGTCGATGCGCCTGAGTCAAGCTCAGAGAAGTAACCACTCCCATTAATGCACACAGCCGTTCAATAGGCGGCTGTTATAAAGAGAAAAAAGTATGGATATTATTGATATTTTACGCGGCCTGTTAGCGCCACAAGAATGGGCAGAGCTGCTGAATAAGTACAAAAAACGTAAACCAGTGCCAATGCGCATCCGTAATAAAGTGTTTGGCCAAGCCATCTTTTACCCAAGTGTGCGTATCCCTTGGAGTGTGTTGAAAGAAACCCTTTCGAATATTCCGGTGGTGCGTCGTGGCACCAAGGCTTATCAGCTAGGTGGTGATGATGTAGAGACACAAGCCATCGAGCCTCAAGGTTTCTCAACCGTGTCATATATTTCAGCGGCAGAGCTGAACAACATGAAAGCGTTAGGTTTACAGAACATTAAAAAGTTCTTCGACATGCTTCAGTTTGGCGTGATGCGCAAGATTGAGTTCTCCACCGAAGCGCTGTGTGCTCAGTCATTGACAGGTAAAATTTCTTACCCAATGAAAACCGCTGAAGGTGCCCTAGAGACGTTTGACGTTGACTATGGCGAGACGCTGCGCCACAACTTTGCAACCTCATTGAATGCCGCAGATGCGACGATTGAAATGGTCTATACCGCACTGCAAGAAATGGATGAAGCCATTCAGGCAAAAGGCTATGGCATTAACGTAGAAACCTTGTGTGGTAAAACGTTGTTTGCTCGTATTGTCACGCTGGCAGGTAAAAATCAATCTAACGTGTTGGATGTCAAAGTGAGTAAAGGTCAGGTGAATGTGGGTGGCTACATTATTAACCTTGAAAATGGTTCGTACGAAACCATGGCAGGCGGTCTCAAAACGCGCGTAAAAACCGTTGATGACGACAAGATGGTGATGGTTGACCTCGATGCAGGTCACAACCTTTACTACGCCGCACTGGATGATTTAGATGCGGGTCTTCAGGCGTTGCCGTTCTTCTCGAAAGTGAAAAAAGTGGATGATCCAAGTGGAGCCGATGTCTACACCATGTCTAAACCTTTGCCTGCGGTTGTCGTTGATGCCATTTGTTGGGCGGATAACGCTCTGGCGTAAGGAGCGATAATGGCTGTTACCCTTACCCAGTTAAGAGCGATGGTCACCCCCCAGGGAGTATCTGACTCCCTGGAGGAGCAAATCTATCAATCGTTAACTTACAACGATGGCAATAGCGCTCAAACGGCCTGCCAATCAGCGGCCCGTTGGTGCTATGCCTACCTTGGTCAAAAGAATGCACTCGCTCGATTCTACAGCGATGATGATAACGAAGTGCTGGCTGAAGCCATGACTCAAATGGCTATCTATGAGTTGGGTGAAATCAGTGAGTTTGATTTTGACGATCGCAAAGATGAAGCCATCGCATTAATCAATTCGTTGCTTGGTCTTAATAACGGCGCTGACAGTGGCGCTCAATACACAGGAGCTGCGATTGCCCGTGATAAAGAATCTCACATTATCGTCCCTTATCGCTCGGCTTCCCACCGACGTTATCGTTAATCACTACCCATTGCCAACTGAGCTGGGCAATGCGCGATACCAAAGCAGTAACTACTATTTTGGTGCCATTCGTGCCATGTTACTCGATGAAGAGGTCGCCTCAGACATTGAAATGCGACATGCCACAGCAATGACAGTGCCTTATGTGATTGAAGGCTCAGCCAATGACATTGCGTTTTACAACGATGTGATGGCGGACTTTGATTTAGAAATGCTGATGGAGCAGATGCTCAGTGCCACCGAGTTTGGCTTTATGCCGGTGGAGCTGATTTGGGAGAAAGACGGCTCTTTGCTTGTTCTTACCAATTCTGAGCAAAAACGTCCTGAAGACTTTCGTCTATTAAAAGATGGCACCTTGGTGTACAGCGCGGTGGACTACACCGCAAGAACACCGGTGACAGGTAAAGTCATTCCCGTTCTGCGCAATGCGACCACTGAGCGTCCATACGGTGAGACCATCTTAGAATCGGTCTGGCCAATCTGGCAAAGTAAGTGGATTAGCTGGGCTAACATCGAGCGCTTGGGTGAGAAGTATGCCATTCCGACTGCCATTGCATTGGCGGAGAATGCCAATGGCGAAACTGACTTGCAAGCGATTGCAAACTCATTGGCTCCTGTGATGAACGGCGATGCGGTTGCCCTGTCTGGCGTGAAAGAGATTGTTGCGCTCGATGCGAACGGCAAGGTGGACGAACTGCTGCGCACCATTGAATACATCGACAATAAAATCTCCAAGCGCATCACTGGGCAGACTCTCACAGGCGGTAACCAAAAGTACGGCTCTCGCTCTTTGGGTGAAGTTCACGAGCGCGCAGCCATGCGCGTCTCCAAGCGTGATGCTCGAATGGTGCATAAGACGCTTAACGATACGCTGTTTAAGTGGATTTTCTTAGCCAACGGTCGTGAGGGTAATATCAAAATCCGAGTGGATGAGGAGGCGTACAAAGCCATGCTGGAATCGGCTCTGGCGAATGGTTCAGGGGTTGAACCCGTACAAGGTTTTAATCAACGTCCAAATCTGGAGTTTTCAGACGTACCAGGAAAGCATCTATGTCTGCTTTAAAGAGTCTCGACAAGAAAGAGACCATTAACTTAACCAAATTACAGCGCCTCGAAAATGAGGCACTCTCTTTAACTATCAAAAGTCTCTCAAGAGAGTTAGAAGCCGCTTTCAAAGCCCATTCAAACCCTGACGATATCGATATTACTCAAGCCACCAATAAGTACACCAATATCTATGCTGCATCGATGATGGTGAGCTGGTTGCTTGGTCAGGCTCATATTAATAATGCCATCACTGAAGCTAAAGATAAGCCCATCGAGCTGACCTATGCGCCTATCTATCTTGCCGTGGATGATGTGCCTTTTCAGGAAGCAATTGATTCACTCAAAGCGATGATACCGACCGATACCAAAGAGTATCGTCAAATGGAAGCGGCGATGAAACTTCGTGCTTTCACGGTGGCGAATGTCTCCAGTATTGATGCTGTCAATCGCGTTAAGAAACGCTATGAGGACGCACTGGAAAGCGGCGCGTCTCGCTCTGAAACCTTGGGCAATATCCGTCAGCTTCTCGAGCAAGAAGGTATTTCTGAAGCCAGCCCATATTGGCTAGAGCTGCATTATCGCAACAATATGATGACGGCGTACAACTCTGGCCGCTGGACTCAGATTGCGAATAACGATTTGGTTGAGTTCCTAGTCTATTCATCTGTCCTAGACTCAGGAACGACAGAGTTGTGCAGAAAGCTTGATGGCGTAATTAAGCCCAAAGACGATCCGTTTTGGGAAAGCTTCTATCCACCGAACCACCATAAATGCCGAGCCACTGTGTCTGTGCTTTCACGTAAGCAGTATGAAGCGCTGCCTGCATCGATGCGACAAGCCTCAGAGCAAGTTAGTGGTAAAGCCTTAGATAAAGATGTGGTCACAGGTAAAGAGCATCAGTTCACCAGTTCGCCATTGGTATCAATGAAAACATTGCCTGCATCGATGATGGAGCGAGCGCAAGAGTATGGACTGACGCAAAGCATCTTGAATTACTCTCAGACGCAGAGTAAAAGCGTATTAAAGGAGCAAGCCAAAGCGGTCACCAAACAAGGCTTGTCTGCGGCAACACTCAGCAAAGCGATAACACAATCACCCGAACTAGAGCCGTTCCGCGAGATGATACAGGATAAGCTAATCAGATCTCCCGATGAAGTGTGGTTGGTTTTTGATGAACTCAAGGATGGGAGTTTCTTACCCAGCCTGCAGTTCGTACTTGAACTGGATGACTCACTCAGAGCCGTAGCCTTTGCAAGTGCATACGATAGTAGCCAAATTCATCGGCTTGTCAGCATGACGATATCAGAATTAGAGCAACAGACATTTGTAACACTCAAAATGTAGCTAGGGAGCTCCTCGCAGAAAGGAGCCCCCAAACTGGATAACTAATCATGCTGACTTAAAGCTGAACACAACTCTTCATTGATCGCATACGTTCGGCTTGAATAACGACTGGAAATCTTTCGTTCACTTTTACATTCGACATAAGATTCGATATTAGATTGCGTTTTACTATATGTGCCCATAGCTAACAATGGGGCAACAATAAGCACTAAAACGATGCCTACTTTGTTAATCTCACCAATATTTAAGGACAGTCTAAACTGTTCTTTAACCGTATAAATTGTGAAATAAGGAAAGATTAATAGCATCACATAACTTCCCCACATATTGAGTAAGCCAGCAACACGTATTACGCTGCTATGAAAAAACGCTGTTTCAACTAGATCATTGACTAGCCAACCACCTATAAATGTACCACTCAAAAATAAAATGATACGAAAGAAATTCATTGAAAGTATCCCTCTACTGCTTCAGTAATGCTTTTTGAATATTCCATATTTTTATCAATCTCGTCTAGAGCATAACCTAAGCCAAAAGATACCCCAGCAAAGACTAACCCTGTAAGTAAAACGCCGACTGTTGCTGGCAATGATGCTGTAAATAATGCCGCTCCACCTAAAGCAATAAATCCTTTAGCCAAATCAGCAGACATGTTCACACCAAGTTCTGCCAGGGTTGCGTCATCACGCAGTATATAGTCGACGGCATTTACTCCAACCGCAAACGCGATTTCAATACCTGCGTTAAACCGAACATATCGCACTGCGCCTTTGAGATCGTTCAAACCGAGTCCAGCTTGAACCACTTTTGGATTACTTGCTCCCCACTTATTTCCTTGCATTAAGGTTTGTTGATGACGACGAAAATCACGAATAATCACCCAGTCTTGACCATGAATGGTTTTTGTTGATGATTTAACACCGAGCCCACCCAGTCCTTTAGCAGTAGCATAAGCTTCCGCAGTTCCTTTAGCTAAATCACTATAAGACTTAGTGGTGCCTATCGTTTCTTTCCCTCCTAAATTGCTGTATAGCTCTTGGGCTTCCTCCAACGACAGCACCGCGATACTCACTATCGGTTTCACATACTCGATCTGGATGTCTTTCTTACCTTCTGGAGCTAAAGGGTTATAAGGTGGCCAATACATATTTTCTGCGGCGATCTGTGGTTTATTGCGTGCTTGCAACTCGGCAAACGCTCTATCATTGGCCTCCAGATTCGCTTTTCGCTGTGCTTCCAGCCTTTCTTTGGTGGTTTTTCTCGAAGGCTCAGGTGGTGTAACACTCCGAGTCATGGGCATGGAGGATCCTAATGGTGCAAAATTTTTGGCTTCAGCCATTCTTAGAGCGGCAGCGCTCTTGTCCCAATCTCTCTGCATTTGGCAAGAGCTACATTTACAGAGCTCTGGATTTTGACCCACAGGACATTTGTACAGTTTATTTTTATCAAACATATCGTATATAGGCATTGAAGATCTCCTGACTGACATTGAATTCCATTTTCGCATGATAACCTTAAAAATCGACAGGCAAAAATTTGCCCGCTGCCCACTTTATTATTTATGTGTCCTCAATAAATAAGACTGGATGGTATGGTGTGCCAGAGTTAGTGTCGTGGTCTCGTTCATTGCAGGGGATACAACATGTTAACGATTGCACCTGGGGCACAAAAGCTTCTACAAACGATCGCAACCTATTCGCGTTATGGCGCGGTAAAACCACACATCATTGCCGCGCAACACCCCGAATACAGTGAACATCATATTGCTTTTGTACTGGAGCAGCTCGCACAAGTGCCATTCGCCGATTTACACCACCTGATTAAAAACACTAACAACTGTATATAATGACAGTGTTAATGGTGATAAACTCTCCTGGTGTTTTGATGCCTTGAGTACCTGAGACCCAGAGCCTTTTAATAAAGGAATTGGAGAGGAAGCAGCAAAACGCCGCCAGCTTTAATTCGTTATGGCTGGCGGCTTCACTCGCTCTTTGTGTTCAAGGCTCTTGCAACAGGAGATTAGAATGCACCAACACACTCTGCACGATGGTCGTGCAACCCTCATTCATGCCGACTGTTTAACTTACCTTAAAAAACTTGAAGACAATTCTGTGGATCTAATTTTAACCGACCCACCATACTTCCAAGTTAAACGTCAAGCTTGGGATAACCAGTGGCCAGATGTCACTTCATTTTTAGCGTGGCTAGATGAGGTACTACTCGAATTCTGGCGAGTACTTAAACCTTCAGGAAGCCTTTATTTGTTCTGTGGTTCAAAACTTGCCAGTGACACGGAACTTCTCATCAGAAATCGTTTTGAAATGTTTAACCATATCATCTGGGCTAAACCATCAGGCCCATGGCGCAGAATGCACAAGCCTGATTTGCGTATGTTCTTCCCTGCAACCGAGCGTATCTTGTTTGCTGGTCACTATAATGCTGAAGGTTATGCGAAAGGCTGCTCAGGTTACGCCTCTCAGTGCAGTGAGCTAAAGAAACAAGTATTTAAACCGTTGATGGATTATTTTATTGAGGCTCGTCAACAGCTCGGAGTGACAGCGAAAGAAATCAATGAGGCTACAGGCACTCAAATGTGTTCACACTGGTTTAGTGAAAGCCAGTGGACATTACCAAGCAAAGAGCAGTACCAGAAGTTGCAACGGCTCTTTGCCAACAAAAAAGGGCTGTTGGCCAAAACACATGGCGAACTGGTAGAAGAGTATGATGCCTTAAAAAACAGCTATCAAAGTTTGGTTTTGGAATACGATGATCTAAAAGCCCAATACGAACATCTACGCCGCCCGTTCTCTGTCACCAGTGAGGTGCCTTATACGGATGTATGGCAGTTTGCTCCTGTGCAATATTATCCTGGTAAACATCCTTGTGAGAAACCGCAAGACTTGCTGCAACATATCATCACCGCCAGCAGTCGTGAGAACGATGTGGTGCTCGATGCATTTATGGGCAGTGGCTCAACTGGTAAGGCTTGTTTGAGTTTGAATCGGCGTTTCATTGGCATTGAAATGGAAGAAGAAACGTTTGAGCAAACATTGGAGTCGATTAAAAGTATTAAATGTTAGTCCGTAACTTAAAAGAAAAGGCGCTTAATTGCGCCTTTGCTACTTTTAATCGTCATCTAATTGCCACTGGCATAATCTAACCAATATGAGACCTGGTGCTCCTGCACTTCGCATAACTCACTCAGATGCTTGATAACAGTACAGCAAAGCTGGTGCGTCTCCGACCCATGATATGAAGGTTCCAAACGGCACATCAAATGACTACCAACAGAAATCAGGTTAACGCATCGGCCAACTAAATCGGTTGTTTTCATTGAATCGTGTTCAATCACTTCACTCAGTATGGCGAGATGGCAAAATACATCTCGGCTGGTATCCGTTGCGTGTTTACCATTACATGTGTGATGAATAAACTCGGATAGCGTATCAACTAGATTAAGATACAGTTCATTGTTGTATTTCATAATTCCCCTGAAAATTACATTCGCATACTTGGTGAGTTTGAAATCCCTAAGCGCTGTTCTGCTTCGTAAACCCTATTCGCATATGCTGCCTTAGCCGCAGCTTTGCTAGGATAAGATTTGGTATTTCCATCGACATCAATCACTTCGTATGAGATAGACAATACCATTCCATTGGCGTCAAGCTCTTCGACAAGAACAAGACTGCAACCGTGCTCGGGTGGTAGTAAAAGTGTTCTTCGCGCCATTTAATTTTCCCTCAATTCATAAAGATATAGCCATTAAACAATACATCACTTCTGGTTTCTAGTTGTACAACCATTCGTCCGCTTCGTTGAACATTTCTTCTAAAATCTCGTGGGCTTTCTCCTTGTTGTCTTTATTCTTGTCCATAATCTCAAGGTGATTATTTTCACCCTTACGTATACGAATCCGAACATCAGGATCAAGTACCGATAAGCGCCTTTGAATTTCCGGTTCAATCAAAGAGAACTTGTCTTTTGGTAAACCATCCGATTTAACGATCATTTCAACACGCATAACAAACCTCGCCTCGAATTAAACTGTATAAATAAACAGTATAATTATTTTTAGCCGAGGTCAACATGATCCATATCCTTCCATAGATCATCCATCACATCGTGGAGGGTTTGTTTGAGTTGTGGGGTCATATCGCGCAGTGCGGCCACTAAAGTTTGAGCCATCACATCCGGTTCGGTACTGGCGGATTCAATCTGAATGACGGGAGCAAAACTGACCTCAACGGTCGCTGGTGGTTGATTGATGATGGCTCTTGATTGAGCGCTTGCTGACTGTACGGTTTGTTCAACCTGGGCAACGGCTTGCTGGTTAACTTTATCGTCTCCACCATTGAAAACGTCATACAGCCAGCCTGCAATTTCATCACCTGCAATCGAGCCACCTATTGTTCCAGGGAGTGCGCCCACACCACCAAATAAGGCACCAGTCAGTCCACCAAGTCCACCTCCTACGGTAGAGCCGATACTACGCCAAACGCCTTCGGTATCACCATCCATTGCACTCATTCCGATGGATGCAGCGTTGAGCGCTGTACCAATAACAGGAAGCTTTTTGAGAACACCTTTACCACCACCTAATGCCTTTTGGCCTGCCGTAGACCAAAAGCTCGGTCCTTTAGCAACGTTCGCTACAGGCTCGGCAGCAGACTTGGTAAATAGCCCACTGAACATACTGGCTGGTTTGAAACCGCCTTGAGAACCCATTGCCGTGCCGAGGATTTTACCGACAGCCTTTTTACCTAACCGGCTTAAAAGTAAGCCGCCAAATGCAGCGGTTCCAACAGCTCCAGTAAGACCAGCGTAACCTAATGCGGAGTTATCGTTCATCGCTCCAGTAGTAGAGCCTGTTACATTAGAAACCGCATTCCCTAAGCCATCAAACTTATCAATTAATTTGGCTGCACTGTTAGATACGGTATCAGTCATTGAATTGAATGATTGTGTGGCTTTGTCTATGGATGTGGATATGCCTTTCGCAGCATCATCAAGTGAGTCCACACCTTCAAATACTTTAGCGCCTTCTTGCATCCCTTGCTGCATTGCATTTAAGCCTTTGGTGCCAATATCCTCAGACATAATGGTGCCACCAATCGCTTCAAGAATTGGTTTAACTGCGGCGGCATCTGTTTGGCTTACACTATTGACCAATGCCAACAATGCAGCATAGTTATTACCAGGAGCGGTTCCAGTTGCAACGTCATTGCGAACTCGGTAAGCGGCCTCCTTTATACGGTTGCGTAAATCGACATCCTCAATTGCATCAACGGTTCCTGCTTTGTCACCTTCACCAACAAGCTTGGCAAACTCACCTTCATCACTGAAACGAGCCATAAAAGATTCTTTGAATGAGTCCCCAACCTTATCAGTGTTCCAAACGCCTGCTTGACGTGCCCGAACGATGGAAGCTGCAAATTGGTCGAATGAAATCTTATCGCCAAGCAAAGGTGAGTATTCAGCAAAGGTGTCGAGTAAATCCCCGTTAGCATCACCAACCATTGAGCTGGTGGCGTAGAGTTTATTCGCCGCTTCCTCAATGCTGATACCAAAGCCTTTTGAAATATTGGCAAGTGCTCGAACGGTTTCAGGGGATGAATAGTCAGGGAAGATCTTTTGCAACTGGATAGTCGCTTTCGTTAGTGCCTGAGTGTCTTCTTCGCCCAAGTTCTGCTGCTTGGCTAACGCTTGAGCTGCAAATATGCTCTCCTGGTCTGCTCCATACATGCGAATTAAGTCTGTACGGAATTGACGTTGGGATGCTGATTGTACCTCCTCAAGTGAATAGCTACTGCGAGCAGCGAGAAGGCGCTCATTTCTTGCCTTATCGTTGCCTGCCCAAGCAAGTCCTGCTGAAGCCATAGCGCCGCCAGCAATCGTGCCTATCTTCTCTATATGCTGTAGAGCACTCCCTTGTTGCTTTAGTCCTTGGTTCGTTTTTTGGATTTCAGCTTGCAGTCGTCTTTCTTCCTGAGCGATGTTATTAACATCGACGCCCGTATTTTTAAGTGTTCGTCCAAGCCGCTCCAGCTCACGCTCTTGGACTGTGATTGCTTTTTTGTTTTTGGTTTCTTGTTGATTCAATTCCTTCAGAGCGTTTTCGGCTTTCTTAAATGCATCAACATCAGCGGTGGTTTTCTGTAGCTGCTTAAACTCTCGCTCCAGCTTTTTCGACTCATTCTCAATCTTCTTTGACTGCTGCGTAAAGGCGTCTTTAACCCCAACAATGAGTTCTAATGCGTACCCGCTGTTATTACTTGTTGCCATGGTTAAAGACCTCTATGAAGTAGTTGTATTGCGCCCAATCGGCATTCATTAGTTCTCCGACGGAGGCAATGCCTATTTTCTTATGCGTCAGCAGATGAAAGGATTGGTCAAAGATTTTCGATTTGATTCGAGCGAGGTTTAGCTCTTTCCCATTAAGTGAGCCAGATTGATGTACTCTTCGTACGGCAGGTTAATGAGCATATCGACAGGAACGACCACTTCACCTTTCATGCTGAGGTTCGTAAACTTTCCGTGTTCATCTCGCTTCTCATCAGTACGCTCACCAAACACCAAAATGCTCGATGCAATGTGCGCGGTGATGGCATCGTTTGACTCAAACCCGTATTGCTCTTTGGTGAAGCGTACTGCTTCAATTCGGTCTTTCACCAGCGCTTTACGAACCCGTTTCGCACAATTGAGTTCCATGCCGCCAAAGTGGATTGGGGTATTCAAAATACAGAGTTCAAATTCCATCATTGCTCGTGCAATGTCTTCCAACGTAAAAACCTTAGCTTCCGGTTTCAAGGCGGTTTCAACGGTGTTTTTAGTTTTATTTTCAGTGCTCATGGCGCAGTCTCGATGTGAGTTATTCAGAGTCTGCATTGTGTCTTTATATAACCCTGCCATCTGCCGAACGGAAATTAAGATTTAGATGCTCGATATCCTGTCATCACTGGATAAACGAGATGTAATGATGCTTCCCAAAATCTTAAAGCAAGATATTCGACTAAGAACATTAAGCCGTCTGACTACCGAGGAAATGAACGAGCTTCGCTCTGCCATTAAAGGGTTACAGGTGCTTGATATTGACCATGTGCACGAGTCATATCTACCGTGGTTAGCTTGGTGGTTTCGTGTTGATACTTGGGATGATGATTGGAGCGTTGAAAGAAAACGGATAATCGTTAAAGAGGCTCTGACACTCTACAAGTACAAAGGAACCATTTGGGCTGTAGAGCGAGCACTGAAGCTTACCGGATTCGGCCCAAAGCTTACCGTGTGGCATCAGATGAACCCTCAAGGATCCAAAGGCACCTTTTTAATTGAGGCAACTCAAGAGCAAGGTGGTTTGACTCAAAAGGATTACGAGAATGTGGTCACACTGGTTGAGAGTAACAAGCAAGGCTCTCAGCACTGGAACATGATTGTTCGTAACCCAGTGAGTCAAGGTGGCTTATATGCCGGTGTTCGCGTTCGCAGCCGCAAGCGCATTACTGTTACTCTCATGGATTAATATGGCAAATGAACCTTTAAAAGCAGCAGTCGTTACAGACATAGGCATGGCAAAGCTAGAGGCTGCCTATCTAGCAGGGGAAAAGGTGGTCATCAGTGAAATGGCACTCGGTGATTCAAACCTTGTGTATGTCGAACCTAACTCCTCGTTCATTGAATTGGTGAATGAGTTTGGACGTCAGACGATCAATGATGGTAATACCACGGATAGTTGGATTAATGCTCTCGTCTATGTGGATAGCACACAATTTGCGAACAAGTCAGTACTAGAATTTGGACTATATGATAGCGATGGTGATCTTATCGTATACAGCTCATACACACCAAGCCTAGTTCCCGACATTGGCCCCAATTACATACAGCTTGAAATTGAATGCTCAGTAAATTTATACAATGCCTCTGCTGTCACGCTTGAAGTAACTCCCATTTACCCTCAGGCCACGGAGCTTGAGATGGGTATTGCTAAAGTAGCGACCAGTGAGCAGGTTGAAACGGGTACCAATGACAGCGCCTTTCTCACCGTGAAGAAGTTTCTCTATGCCCTCGATGTCACTCAGGTCATCGATAAGCTGGTGAATAATCTCTGGCTAAAACTGGCCGCTAGAATCTTTCCTGTCGGTGCAGCGATTCCTTGGTATACCGACACGGCTCCTAGTGGCTTTGCCATGATGAAAGGACAAGCGTTCAATAAAGCAACCTATCCACAATTAGCGGCCGTTTTCCCTACTGGTGTTCTGCCTGATATGCGTGGTCGTGCCGCTGTGGGCAAATTTGACGGTGAGACGGTAGGTGCATTCGAGCAAGGGGAAATTAAATCTCATAACCATTCTGGCTCTGTAACGTCTACTGACCTTGGCACGAAAACCACGAGCACAAACTGGCATGACCATAATTTAAAAACCAACACAAACCCTTGGGGTGATGCGTTCGCCGCTTCTTGGATTGGAGACAACAACTGGCTGATGCAAGGGTTTAAAGGAGCCATTGGTAACATTGCGACTCAATATGCCAATGCGAGAAATTCCATAGATTCTGAAGCACACAACCACACCGTCGCCATCGGTGCTCATGGTCATGGGTTAGCGATTAATGCCAATGGCGGTTCAAGAAACACCGTAGATAACATCAAAGTAAACTGGATTGTGAGGCTCGCATAATGACAACATTTTTTACTACGTCCCAAACTGTCAATGTCTCTCGCCTGACCAATGATGGATGGTGGATTGAAAATACAACAGAGCATGTAGCAAAAGGAACAGCTCTGGGGAGTGACTTTACTGTCAACATCTATACGCCTTCAGTCGATGGTATGACCGCTCGCTATGACCGGAGCTGCGATACTTGGTCGGTTGAAATCGAAGATATGACGAAGAAACCCTACTTCGACAAGAATGGCGGTAAACACTATTTAGCTAACCCCGCGAGTGAATATCCGCAGGGGGCCATTTTGGAAGTTCCGCCGGAGTACGATGGTGAGACGCAAACTGTTTTATACAAAGACGGGAAATGGAAAGTCTATTCTATTCAGATAGGAGAAACGTTTTATGGTGAGTATGGTGATGAGTTTGTTGTTTCAGATTACAACTTTGAGCTGCCTGAGAATTATACATTTACCAAGCCGCCTTCACTACGCTCGGACAAATATGTCGTAAAGCTTGTTAACGGTGAATGGCAGCAACTTTTAGACCACCGAGGTCAAATTGCTTTTGCCAAAAATCGTGATAACGACAAAGACTATCAGATTAGAGACTTGGAAGAGCTACCTGATACCCATACTCTTTTAGAGCCGAAGGCTTTTGAGTCGTGGGTCAATGGTGGCTGGCAGTATGATATTGAGCGTCATCGACCGTTTAAAGTGGCAGAAGAGAAATCATGGCGCGATGCTGAACTCATCAAGGTGCTTAATCGCATTGACCAGTACGAGAAAGACCAAAGATATCCACTTGAGTTAAGAACCTCACCCATTCAAAGTGAAGACGACTATATGAGGCTGTTACAAGATAGAAAAGCTCTGAGTGATTATCCTGAGTCAGAGCACTTCCCGTTCGGGCCCCGTCCTCTTCTTTCAGGTTTAACCCGATAAATTGAACCCAGCCACGCGCTGGGTTTTTTATGTCATTCATCAAGCAACAGCTGCTATGTTATCACGCCGCTTCATTTCTGTTATGCACTAACTTTAATTAGTTACGGTGTCTTTGTTTCGCTAAATCTCGCTTTATTTCGGGTAATTTCGCATTCAAAAACGTTTTAACGATAAAAGTGATAATGTTTTAATGTCTGCACGCCGTTGTCAAATGAAAGGCCGCTACATAAAGTATCCAATACAAAAAAAGTACAAAAAAAGCAGCGCTCAATTGCGCTGCTTGATGTAGCTGAATCTATGCTATTGGAATGTGGAAATCACTATTCACTCGTCTAAAAAATGAGGCTAAATGATAGCTTGTTCCAAAATTTCCCGTGATTTTTCAAGCGTGATGGCTTGCTGTTCACCCAAAACAAGCATTCCATGTGCGTTCAGTTGAGCGATAACTGCGTCTATGGCCGCTTGTTTGCTACTGTTATGATCCGCAAATTGAGTTGGAACATTCAAGCTGTGGTAGAAGGCTTCAATCGCATCGATTGTGCGTAAGGCAAGATCGCTAGTTTGATTGAGCCCAAAGACATTTTTGCCCATTTGCTCAAGTTTAGCGCGTTTGTTCTCAAGTTGATTGCGCAGTAGGGAAGGCTGCACAATCGCTAGCGAACGGGCGTGATCAACATGCCATAATGCGGTGAACTCGTGACCAATCATATGAGTCGCCCAATCTTGTGGAACGCCAGTACCGATCAGGCCATTTAGTGCTTGGTTCGCTGTCCACATCAGGTTTGCTCGCCATCCATCATTATCACGCTGGTCATATTGTTGACCCAATACCAGCAAGTTTTTAAGTAAAGTTTCGGCATAGCCGTCTTGAACCATTGCATTGGTTGGCAAGGTTAAATATTGCTCACAGACGTGTACCCAAGCATCAACAATACCGTTGATCAACTGGCGCTCAGGCAGTGATTTCATTACATCTGGATCAAGCACTGCGAACTTAGGCTGTACCGCTGGAGCCATAAAGGCCAGTTTGTCTTGTGTTTGTGCTTTGGTAATGACCGCGCCCATGTTGGATTCAGAACCGGTTGCTGGCAGAGTCAGAATTGCACCGATAGGCGTAGCTTCAGTAACTTGATGTTTACCCACCATGATGTCCCAGCCATCCCCATCATACTTAGCCGCCGCGGCAACGTATTTTGAACCATCGATAACCGAACCACCACCCACGGCAAGAATAAAGTCGATGTCCTGTTCTTTGACGATAGCAACCGCTTTATCTAAGGTTTCTTTGGTTGGGTTTGCTTCTACACCTGAAAACTCGACCCATTGGTGGTCAGTGAGTGCACTCACGACTTGGTCATAAACACCATTTTTTTTGATCGAACCGCCACCGTAGATCACCAGTACTTTTTGGTCATTTGGAATCGCCTGACTGATCGCCGAGATTTGGCCTTGGCCGAAGTGAATTAGAGTAGGGTTAACATAAGTAAATTTCATTATTCTCACCTTTGCTTATAGAAAAGGAGGCGGCGCCTCCAAGTCAGTGTTTTACGATGTGCATATTAGTATTAATTATCCAGTCAATATAGACCAATTTCTCGAAATTAATTGCCTAATTCTCTAATTGTCGTATTCTTCCTTCAGTTTTGATAAGGGGGCATTATGAGTAAACTGGCGCAACTGATGCAGCAATACATTGAAAAACAATCTTTAGATCATTTGGAAGGTATTCACCAAACGGCAGTGCCGGGCGTATTGTTTTATCGCAGCAGCCGCGGTAATGGTAGACAACCCCTTGTGTATCAATCCGGTATCATATTGTTGGGGCAAGGACATAAACGCATTCATATTGGTAGCCAACCCGTAAATTATGGCCCCAATGATTACTTGGTTGTTGGGGTACCTTTACCACTTGAGTGCGAAGCTTTTGCGTCAGAAAGTGAACCGTTATTGGGCTTGACTATTAATATCGATCACTCACTTCTCCTTAAACAGGTTGATCGACTTGAGGCTTCTGGTTTTTTATCTGATTGCATAGACAAATCAAAATGCGGGCTGAAATCAGTAGAAATGGGCGCAAAGATGCAAGCAAGTGCGATTCGTTTGATGTCGGCATTGGTTGATGATCTTGAAGCTAAAGTGCTTGGCGAAAGCTTAGTCGAGGAGATTGTGTTTCGGGCATTAACCAGCGAGCACGGTTATGTGCTTTTTGATCTCGCTCATCAAGAAGGGCACTACGCCCGGATAGCCAAAGCGTTGAGTAAAGTACATCAAGAATATGATCAGTCCATTACCGTTCAGTTGCTCGCCGAAGAAGCCAATATGAGTGTTTCGGCGTTTCACCACGCCTTTAGGCTGGTGACGTTAGAATCTCCTTTACAATATTTAAAAAAAGTCAGGCTTAACAGAGCGAAAGAGCTGATTCGTGTGGAAGGCAAGCGTGTGAACGATGCCGCTCGTTTAGTTGGTTATGCCAGCGCATCTCAGTTTAGTCGAGAATATAAGCGACATTTTAATGAAACCCCAAGAGGAGTACAGCGTTAGAAATAGCGCATAAAGTTAAACTCTACATTTTTGTAACAATTAGTGTTGTTGCATATTTTTTGCTCTTTTTGATAGTGTGTAAGTTAAATAACCGGCAGGCAGTCCGTACATTGTTCTGATTTCGGCGCTTTTTTTAGAATCGGAAAATTAACCAATAATTAGTTGTTGATGCAAAATAACGATGCCTCTTTTGCAGAAATAGTGCAACTTGTTGCGAGTGATTTTTGATATTTGAACAAATTGAGGTGCTTATTTATCGCTCTGTTCTACAGTTGTTTCACGTGAGAATTAAAGTCTGGTTTCTTCTTGATACGAGGCTTTTTACAGTGAAACAATAACTTAAGGAATGAGCAGCTATGCATTTAAACAACAGGACAGTGGCAAAGGGTGTTTTTACACTGAGCACTTTAACGGCCTCTTGCTTGATGGCTTTTAACAGCTATGCAGCCGTTGATTGCACGACACTAAGCCCTTGGGAATCGTCAAAAGTTTATACTGGCGGTAACAAGGTTCAGCACAGTGGTACCGCCTACCAAGCCAACTATTGGACTCAAGGTAACGATCCAGCCAACTTTTCCGGTGATTATGCCCAGTGGAAAGTGTTGGATGTTTGCGCCACTTCCGGTGGTGAGAACCAGCTACCGACCGCGAATCTCTCTTCACCTTCCGCAGCAGATGTGATTGCTGTCGGTGATACCGTAATATTAAGTGCGAACGCAACCGATAGTGACGGCAGCGTTGCTCGAGTCGAGTTTTCTGTCGATGGTGCAATTGTGGGTATAGTCACCACGGCACCTTATAAAGCCACGTGGGTCGCAACCGCTGGTCAGCATGAATTCAGTGTTGTAGCCATCGATGATAAAGGTGATGCTAGCGTGAAAAGTGCAACGACCTTAACGGTGAAAGAAGCACAACAACCAGGCAACCAGGCTCCAACTGTTGATATTACGCTTTCTGCGGTTTCCGTTGACGTGGGGGCTTTAGTCACCTTAACCGCAAACGCTGCTGATACTGATGGAAGCGTCGATAAAGTTGATTTCTTCGTTGCGGGAACGCTGGTTGGAACGGCTGTTAGTGCTCCGTATACCTTAGAATACACCGCGACAAAAGCGGGTAACTTGGCGGTGTTTGCACGCGCCACTGATAACCTTGGTGCGACGACAGATTCCACGTTAGCGACTTTAACAGTCAATGGCGCGCCAATAGCTAATAATTGTCGTCCTGATGGTTTATATCAAACCGAAGGTGTGAATGTACCTTATTGCACCGTTTATGATGCGGAAGGTCGTGAGATCATGGGGGCGGATCATCCACGTCGTGTGATCGGTTATTTCACCAGTTGGCGTGCGGGTGATGATCCGCAATCGGCTTACCTTGTAAAAGACATCCCGTGGGAGCAGCTCACGCACATTAACTATGCCTTCGTCAGCATAGGTTCTGATGGCAAAGTGAATGTGGGCGATGTGAACGATCCCAATAATGCGGCAGTGGGCAAAGAGTGGCCTGGGGTTGAGATTGATCCTGCATTAGGCTTTAAAGGTCATTTTGGTGCGTTGGCAACAGCGAAGAAAAAATTTGATGTTAAGACCTTAATTTCTATCGGAGGCTGGGCTGAAACTGGCGGGCACTTTGATACGGCTGGCAACCGTGTCGCCGATGGTGGTTTTTATACGATGACAACCAACGCTGATGGCTCTATCAACCACGCTGGTATTGAAAAATTTGCAACATCGGCTGTTGAAATGATTCGTAAATATCAATTCGATGGTGTCGATATCGACTATGAATATCCAACCTCAATGGCGGGCGCAGGTAATCCAGATGATAAAGCGATTATGGAACCTCGCCGTGCTTATTTATGGGCGTCGTACCAAGAGTTAATGAAGGTACTACGTCAGAAGCTTGATCAAGCATCGGCACAAGATGGCCACCATTACATGCTGACGATTGCAGCACCGTCTTCTGGTTATCTATTGCGTGGTATGGAGACGTTTGATGTCACTCAGTATCTTGATTATGTGAACATCATGTCTTATGACTTACACGGTGCATGGAATGATCACGTGGGTCACAACGCGGCTTTGTATGACACTGGTAAAGATTCAGAGTTAGCACAGTGGAACGTGTATGGTACGGCTCAATACGGTGGTATTGGTTACCTCAACACTGACTGGGCTTATCATTATTTCCGCGGTTCTATGCCCGCAGGGCGTATCAATATCGGCGTTCCTTACTACACGCGCGGCTGGCAAGGTGTCACGGGTGGAGAGAATGGTTTATGGGGGCGAGCGGCATTACCTAACCAAGCTGAATGTGCTCCGGGCACTGGTGAGGGTGAGAAAAACAACTGTGGCCACGGCGCGGTGGGTATTGACAACATGTGGCACGACACCGATCCGAAAGGAAACGAGATGGGCGCAGGTTCAAACCCAATGTGGCATGCCAAAAACCTAGAGAAGGGGATTTGGGGCTCTTACGCCCAAGCTTATAACCTTGATCCAGTGAATGAGCCAGCCGATCAACTTGTCGGTCTTTACCAACGTCACTATGACAGCGTTGCCGTCGCGCCTTGGCTGTGGAATGCCGATAAAGGGGTGTTCTTATCAACTGAAGATAAAGAGTCTATCAACACCAAAGCCGATTATGTCATCGATAAAGAGATCGGCGGCATCATGTTTTGGGAGTTAGCGGGCGATTATAACTGTTATGTCTTGGACGCTAATGGTCAACGCACTCAAGTGGATTCAACAGAGCAAGCTTGTGCAAGCGGAAATGGCGAATACCACATGGGTAATACCATGACGAAAGCAATTTATGACAAGTTTAAGTCGGCAACGCCTTATGGTAACACGCTTGCAACAGGAACGATTGCCAGTGAAACCGTAGATATCGCGGTCTCCGTTGGTGGATTTAAGGTGGGTGATCAAAACTACCCAATCAATCCGAAAATCAGCTTTACTAACAACACAGGTCAAGAGATCCCAGGTGGTACTGAGTTCCAGTTTGATATCCCCGTATCTGCACCTGATAATGCTAAAGACCAATCTGGTGGTGGTTTGAAGGTGATTGCTTCTGGCCATACTCGCGCCAACAACGTCGGTGGTTTAGACGGCGTCATGCACCGCGTAGCGTTTAGCTTACCTAATTGGAAAGCTCTGCCCGCAGGCGGCGTGTATGAGTTGGATATGGTTTACTACCTCCCTATTTCTGGGCCTGCAAATTACAGCGTAAACATTAATGGTGTCGATTACGCCTTCAAGTTTGAACAACCGGATCTTCCACTTGCTGACCTATCTTCTGGTGGCAGTGACGGTGGAGATACTGGCGGTGGCGATACCGGTGGTACCACGAATCCTAGCAATGTCATTACTTGGGTTCCCGGATCCACACAGGTGAAAACTGGCGATGTTGTGATTTACAACGGGAAATGTTTTATTGCCAAAAACAACCCCGGCGTTTGGGAGTCACCGACTCAGTCAAATTGGTTTTGGGATGCAACAACGTGCCCATAACCGAGCGTGATTAATCGGTATGTTTTGAACTCAGTGTAAAGTAAGAAGCCTTAGCGTGTGCTAAGGCTTCATTTTAATGAGGGATAAATTGAGTGGGCAAAAAAATATAGGTTTAGAATTGATAACTTTCGGGTACCACAACAATGCCATTTTCTGAAATACGGAAACGCTGGGCATCTTCAACTGGGTTTAAGCCAATTTGAGTATGTGGAGGGATTTTTACATGTTTATCAATAATACATCTCATGAGCTGACACCCTGCGCCGACTTCAACATCATCAAATAAAATGCTATCGACCACTGTTGCACCATCATCAATTCTGACGTTTGAAGAAATAATGGAGTGTTGTACAGAACCTCCAGAGTTAATCACACCGTTTGAAATAATCGAATTAATGAATATACCTTCGTTACCTGTTGCAGAAGAAACCGTGCGCGCAGGTGGGTATTGCGCTTCGTATGTTCGAATGGCCCAGTTTTTTTGGTATAAGTTCATTGGTGGAACGGGTTCGAGTAAATCCATGTTAGCGTTATAAAAAGAATCAAGTGTTCCGACATCTCGCCAGTAACAATCTTTAGCGACTCGCCCCCGGTCACCGCAAAACTCATACGCATAAGCAGCATGGCTTTCAATCAATTTGGGAATGATGTCATTGCCAAAATCGTGACTCGAGTTTTCCAGTTCAGCATCATTAATCAAAGCACTTTTTAATACTTCCATATCAAAAATGTAGATCCCCATAGAAACTAAGCTGCGATGAGGATTATTGGGCATGGAGGGTGGGTCACTTGGTTTTTCGATGAATGAGGTGATCTTGAAGTCATTATCCACATTCATCACGCCAAAGGCAGAAGCTTGTTCTCTTGGGACATCCATGCAGGCGATAGTCAGTGCAGCATTTTTTTGCTTATGAGCTTCGAGCATAGAGGCATAGTCCATCCGGTAGATATGATCACCAGATAAAACAACGACGTGTTTGGCATCACTGCGTGAAAGTAGCCACATATTGTGATAGATAGCGTCCGCCGTTCCTTCGTACCATTTTCCGCCTTTTCTCATCTGCGGGGGGATCACAGAAATGAATTCGCCGAGTTCTGGATTGAAAATAGACCAGCCATCACGTAAATGTTTTTGTAATGAATGAGATTTATATTGAGTCAGGACCAAAATCTTTCGCAGCCCTGAGTGTAGGCAGTTGGTGAGTGTAAAATCAATGATTCGATATTTTCCACCAAAGGGTACAGCCGGTTTTGCTCTGTCATCGGTTAGCGGAGATAGCCGCGAACCGACACCACCTGCTAACACAACGGTTAGTGTTTCTTGCATCTTATTTCTCCCTAAATATGTGCAATCTGTTTACCATATTAGAGAGTAGTACAAGTTTTAAGCCAAAAGTAAAAATGATAGCGAACAATACGTTACAAACTAAGTTTGCGATAATTGCACGAAAATAAACCCATTTTATTTCTCGATGCACTTAAATGGTGCTAATTGTTAAGCAAACTCTTCCATCTCGACACTGGTCAATACCGAGACAAGATTACGCCCCGAAGCTTTTGACTCATACAATGCAATATCGGCCCGTTTATACACTTCTTCTGGTTTTTCTGTAATGTCAGTGATGCCACCGCTGATCGACACTTCTAAACGATGATTTAAGTGAACGGCTACTCGTAAACGGTGCATGACCAACTCAGCTTCTGCCAGTGGTGTATGAGGCATAATGATGGCAAACTCTTCGCCTCCGATGCGAGCTAAAAAGTCCGTTTCTCTTAGGTGCTCACTTAATTGTGTTGCGACAGAACGAATGATTTTATCGCCTTCTGCATGGCCTAATTTATCATTAATACGTTTAAAATGGTCGATATCAATAATCGCTAAGCACGACTGTACTTGAGCTTGGTAACGTTTTACGCGTAAGCATTCTGAACGCATTTCTTGATCAAATTTCCTGCGGTTCCAAATGTTGGTGAGCGCATCTTTCTCGCTGAGCTCACGCAGGCGATTTTCTAGCTCTTTGCGATGACTAATATCAACAAAGGAGGCCACATAAAACTGAATAATTCCGTCTGAATCACGGATGGTTTGAATACGTAAGATCTCGGTTTGCATTGAGCCATCTTTACGCTTATTAATGACTTCACCTTCCCATAACCCTTCGTCTTGCAGCACTTTCCACATATTCATGTAAAAAGCTTGATTGTGCTTACCGGAGGAAAAAACGGAAGGTTGTTTACCTCTTACCTCGGCTAAGGTGTAGCCGCTGATCCGGGTAAACTCATTGTTTACTTTGATAATGCGGTTATTACGATCGGTAATCACCATAGCGGACATACCATTCATCGCCGCCCTAGCCAGTTTGCTCTCAATACTGTTTTTATCGTGGTTTGCGTTCCAACGAATAAAACCGGCCGCAATCGTCATTACTAATAGCGCTATGCCAACCGCTTGAAAGCTAATTTTTAGCTCTGTGGCAGAAAGCAATTTATTGAGCGCATCACCATTTAATGACTGAATTAGGTAAATTGGCTCCATTTCAGGGAATATGGATTGCAAAGGAACTTGAGTAAAACTATACCAGCAGTTGTTATCCCATACCGTGCCAGAAGCTTGCTCTTGCATACTTTTCCAGAGTATAGGGGCGACACTGTTAATATTCAGCAGGTGGTATTTCGACGGGTTTTCTTGCTGAGATAAGATCTCATTTTCATGATGAATATACTGCCCCTTGAAACTGATGATGTCTGGGCGACTCAGTGAATTTAACCTCTGGTTAAATTTTTTGTACAACTGGGTTAAATTAAGATTTGCTACAAAATAGCCTTGCCTTTTTCCATCAAAATCTATTGGTGCAATAATCCTAAATACTGCGGTTATCTGGGAAGTAGCACCATAATTTTCTTCTTCTCTTTCACTATCAACACCGAAGATCCCAATTTGGTTTGGGGAAAGGTTTTGCGCATACTGAAAATAGTCTCGGTGCAATTTGTTTTTTAGTTGTGATCTTGGTACTGCTTCTGTTGATCCATTACTCTGATTCACGCGAATTAATTCGTTACCCGCTATATCAAAAAGCCTGAGCCGAGAATAAAGGATTTGAATACGAGCTGCTAATAACCAAAACGCCTGTACCGCTTCGATATTTTCGGTGGAGGGAAGACGTAACGCGCTGTACAACATGGTGTTGTTTGACAATATTTGAGTGGAATTGTAAACGTCATTAAACGCAGTAAGCAGTTCGTGCTTATTGTATTCGAGTTGAGAATGGCTTTTTTGTTCGATCATTTGCACAGTTTGTTCATGAGCTTTGTCGAATTCTTTGACGAAATAAAGAAAGGGCACAACCCCAAGCACGACACTAACAAATAGCCATTGAGCTAAGTATTTATAGAAAGAGCGAAACATAGCGGCACATATAAGTTATTGAGTGCATAGTATATCGCTGATATATGAGAAGTCGCTTCCAAATATCTGATATCGTGGAGTACATCAAATTTGTGGGGTAATTCTGTTGATACAAAGAGTAAAAAGAAGCGCACAAGTAGCGAAGAAGCATCATGCGCTTAAGCCTGAAGGCCACTTTACGTTTTAGAACTGAAAACGAACATTCATGACGATCTGTGGGCCGTAAACGCCGTTGTTTTTGGTTTCAGCTCCTAACGATAATTGTTCGGTAGAGTGAAAACGTAATCCAGCGCAAAATACCGAGTGTTCATCGTTCTTACCCAGTTTAATATTGGCTTCAATTTGGCTCGATAACCAGATCCGGCTGCCAATATTAAACTCCAACTGGGTTTCGCTTTTGCCACCCTGTTCATCGGTAGGTCTAATGTGGTGAACAAGCATTTGTCCGTAGACATCGGCAAATTGGTTTATTGGACCGTTAAAGCCAATTCCGCCAGCGGCATCCCAATCTCCGTCAAATCTCGAATCGTAACGAGCGACCAGGTGTGTATTATCGGTTAAATAAGTACTAAATTCTGCACCTGAGGATTCAGGGCTGATAGCGGTTCTGACTTCAAAGAAGTTATAATTAAAATTGTTAGCTTGCGCAGAGAAAGAAAGAACGCATGACAAACCGACTAGGCCTAGTGAGTACGCTTTTTTATACATGTACGCTTCGTCCTGAAAAGATGAAAATTAAGCTGAATAAGATACAGCAATGGCCTGCAAATTACAGGCCATTTTCACAAAAAAATCCATCTTATTTTTTGTGTTTTACCATCAAGAGAGCAATAAACAGTAATGATTATAGAACTTGGATCTGATCCACTTCGATTTCAGGTGTCAGCCCTCCTTCATATTCGCCATAAAGGCGAACCTTAGTCTCGGCATTGAGTGGCGCTGTGAAGTGGATATCATCATCCAGTTCTACTTGAATCTCACCGTTGCCATCACTGAATACGAATGTGTCTTTTCTGATTTGACGAATCAACTTTCCTTCAACCACAACATGCTTTTCTGTAAACATATTGGTGTCTTTTAGCAACGATTCCACAGACGTAAGTTCGATAGGACCATTGTAATTGATGGTATTACTGTTTTGGTTATGGTTACCTGCAAAAGCGAAAACAGGAGCAATAATCATCGAAGCTGCTAGGGCTAGTGTTGTACGTTTCATTTTTAATTCCTCTATGGGTTTGTTGTTTTGATGAAGCGATTTAAACACTAAGATGTTGAACACACTCTGAGCGGAACATTAATATTCCATTCATTTTATTGAGTGAGTAGCAGCTGTGACGGTATGATTACCAGCAAACGCCTATCGTAGAGTTAATATGGAATCAACATTAAGGTCATTGATGGTGCAGGGCACCACTTCCGACGCTGGAAAAAGTGTGCTAGTTGCAGGCTTATGCCGAGTGTTAGCACGTCGAGGAATAAAAGTAGCCCCTTTTAAGCCGCAAAACATGGCGCTCAATAGTGCGGTGACGGCCGATGGTGGCGAAATCGGGAGAGCGCAAGCTGTTCAGGCTCAAGCGTGTGGCGTTGAGCCATCGGTACACATGAACCCTGTATTACTCAAGCCAAATTCAGACACGGGTGCGCAGGTTATCCTACAAGGCAGAGCGCTCTCTAATATGGAAGCAACGGGTTATCACGATTATAAGAAAGTCGCGATGAATACTGTGCTTGATTCCTACGCTCGGTTACAAGCCGAGTATCAAAGTGTCATGATTGAAGGGGCGGGAAGCCCGGCTGAAATCAACCTACGCGAAAACGACATTGCTAACATGGGGTTTGCTGAAGCGGCCGATGTACCTGTAATTATCATTGCCGATATTGATAGAGGCGGTGTATTTGCTCATTTGTATGGCACGTTAGCACTGCTTTCTGAATCGGAACAGTTGCGTGTAAAAGGGTTTGTGATTAACCGCTTTCGAGGTGATATTGCGTTACTGCAATCTGGCCTTGATTGGTTAGAAGCAAAAACGGGTAAACCCGTCATTGGTGTGCTGCCTTATTTACATGGCTTTGATTTAGAAGCTGAAGATGCGATCACTCAAGCGCAAACCCTCAGCAGCAACAGTAAATTGAATATTGTGGTGCCAGTGTTAACTCGCATTAGTAACCATACTGATTTTGATGCGTTGCGTTTAAATCCTGATGTTGACTTACGTTATGTGGGAAAGGGTGAACGGATCGAAAATGCGGATCTGATTCTGCTTCCGGGCAGTAAATCTGTTAGGGACGATCTTGCGTATCTTCGCTCGCAAGATTGGGATCAGGATATCAAACGTCACTTGCGTTTCGGAGGCAAAGTGATGGGCATTTGTGGTGGTTACCAAATGTTAGGTCGGGTAATTCGCGATCCACTCGGCGTTGAAGGTGGAGCGGGCGAAAGTGAAGGACTGGGGTTGTTGAACGTCAGTACAGAACTCACCGCTGAAAAAACGCTCAGGAATGTTCAAGGCGAGCTTATTTTACCGCAAGGTAAAGCGAAGGTCTCAGGCTACGAGATCCACGTTGGACGCACAACGCTCGATGATGCATCATCCTCAGCAATCATCACGTTAGACAATGGCAACCGTGACGGTTTATTAAGTGATTGCCAGCAAGTGTTGGGGACTTACATGCACGGAATTTTTGATAGTTTTCCTGCAACTGAGCTTATCTGTCGCTGGGCTGGTGCCGCTGATATAAGTTATTACGATCATGTGGCGCAAAAAGAACAAGCCATTAACCGCATTGCGGATGCGATTGAAGAGCATTTGAACTTGGCCTTATTATGGCCAGAATTAACGGAGCGTTAACATGAGAAAAATACTGCTCTCTATCGTCGCCATGCTGTGCTGTACGGCGGTTTATGCACAAGAGAAAATCACTGTTTATGCAGCGTCATCCATGACGAATGCGGTTAATGAATTGATTGCGGCTTACCAGCCGAAACAACCGTTAGATATTGTGCCCGTTTACGCGGGTTCATCCGCGCTTGCTCGTCAAATTGAGCAAGGCGCACCAGCGGATATTTTCATTTCAGCCAATGATAACTGGGTTACTCACTTGCTTAACAAGAACATTGTGACGAGCGATAAGGTCACATTGTTGGCTGGAAATCAGCTGGTGCTTATCGCCCCTCAATCGTCGAAGCTCAATTCGCTGGTAGTAAATGATGTTGCGGCATGGCTTGACGCCTTGAACG
The DNA here is from genome assembly GCF_963875615.1 of Vibrio sp. V09_P4A23P171. Lineage (NCBI taxonomy): Bacteria > Pseudomonadati > Pseudomonadota > Gammaproteobacteria > Vibrionales > Vibrionaceae > Vibrio > Vibrio sp. V09_P4A23P171. The sequence continues at coordinate 41,782 of NZ_CAWNMR010000072.1, read as the reverse complement.
GTTCACGTTTAGCGATAGGTAACACAATGGCGGTGCCTGTGGGAATGTATGCCAAAGAGGCACTAGAAAAGTTAAAAGTGTGGTCGTCGCTCGCCCCTATGCTGGCTCAAACCAATAACGTACGTTTAGCGCTTGCGCTAGTGGAACGTCAAGAAGCCGCACTTGGTATTGTATATAAGACGGATGCATTGATGAGCAATAAGGTCAAAGTGGTACACGAATTTGATTCAAGCCTACACAGCGCCATCCATTATCCTTTAGTGCAGCTAACTGAGCGTGATACGGTGAATCAATTCATGCTTTTTTTACGCAGCGATCAAGCAAAAAGTATCTTACAGAACTACGGTTTTAGCGTGATGACAGGAACGGATTCCTTTGCTTTCTGAATATGAATGGGTTGCACTGCAACTGAGTTTAAAAGTCGCGATTTATACCGTGCTTTGGCTCTTACCGCTGGGAATGTTTTTTGCGTGGCTACTCGCCAGAAAGCAGTTTTGGGGTAAAAGTATACTGGATAGCCTAGTGCATTTGCCGCTCGTTTTACCGCCAGTGGTTGTGGGGTATCTTCTGTTGATCACCATGGGTAAACAAGGCGTAATTGGGCAGTGGCTTGATAATATGTTTGGCTTGCGTTTCAGCTTCAGTTGGCGTGGAGCCGTGTTGGCGTGTGTCATCATTGCACTGCCCTTGATGGTTCGTGCGATTCGCTTAAGCCTTGAAAGCGTCGATCCTAAGTTAGAGCAAGCAGCTCGAACCTTAGGCGCTTCACCACTCAAAGTTTTTTTGACCATTACATTACCCTTAACGATACCCGGGCTGATCACTGGCGCGATGCTCTCTTTTGCTCGCAGCCTAGGTGAGTTTGGAGCCACCATTAGCTTTGTGTCCAATATTCCCGGTGAAACACAAACGCTTCCTCTTGCGATGTATAACTTTTTAGAAACGCCAGGAGCCGAAATGGAAGCGATGCGTTTGTGTATTATCTCCATCGCGATTGCCTTGGCTTCGTTATTCATTTCTGAAGTGATTAGCCGCCGAATGACTCGGCGCTTAGGGACTCAATGATGAGTGGGTTAAAGATTCAATTTGAAAAACAGTTAGGTGATATCAAGCTTAATGCGGATTTGGTTTTACCAAGCCGTGGTATTTGTGCTGTTTTCGGGCGTTCAGGGGCGGGGAAAACCTCCTTCATCAATATTATCAGTGGACTGGTGAAGCCTGAACTTGGTGAAATCGAGATCAATGGCCGCATCCTATTTAGTCAACAAAAAAAGATTAACTTGCCTGTTGAAAAGCGCAATGTTGGTTACGTTTTTCAAGATGCTCGATTGTTTCCACATTACACCGTTCATGGCAATTTAAACTATGGTGTCAAAAAAAAGGATGCCGACCACTTCGCCGCTATCGTAAAATTATTGGCTTTAGCGCCATTACTTACACGTTATCCGCATGATTTATCGGGTGGGGAGAAACAGCGAGTAGCGATTGGCCGAGCCTTACTATCCAAGCCAGATATTTTATTGATGGATGAGCCGTTGGCATCGCTCGATATGCCGCGCAAACGTGAAGTGATGCCTTTTTTGGAAGAGCTGGCTCATAGCGTACATATTCCAATTCTCTATGTGACGCACAGCATGAATGAAATTTTGCGTCTGGCTAATCATTTAGTTGTGTTAGAACAGGGCGCTGTGCTGATAAGCGGTGAGCTAGAGCAAGTGTGGTCTTCAAATTATATGCGTCCTTGGCAATCATTTGCCGACCAAAGTAGTCTGTTTTCTGCCCACATCTGCCAGCACAACAAAGATTATGCGCTCACACAGGTCTCGCTTGCAGATGATGTCAAACTTTGGGTGCAATATGTGGAAGGCGAGGTAGGCTCTGCACTGCGATTACAGATCCGTGCAAATGATGTTTCGGTGGCGCTTGATAAGCCAAACCGGACGTCAATTCGTAATATTCTGTCTGCGCAGATTTGCCAGCTTGAAAAGCAGCCTCAAGGTACTGATAAACAGAGTGTGGGGATAAAACTCAAGTTAGGCGAAGGGTGTTACCTGTGGGCTACGGTAACCAAATGGGCGGCCGATGAGCTACAACTGGATGTTGGTGATTCGCTGTATGTGCAAATTAAAGGGGTGAGCGTGTCGCAGCGTGATATCGTCTTAACGCATTAATATTTTTCATTATTAATGTATTGATTCAATAACCTAAGCCTCTCTTATCCCGAGTTCAGGTTCAATAGAAAAAGCCGTCATATAAAATTGACGGCTTTATGCTCAATGATGTGCGTTTTATTTTGCAAACACGTCTTTAAAATCGCGTTTTAGAATCGGGTCGCGGCGTGCTTTTTTGATCTGTTTAACCATATCTTTCACACAGTTATGCAGCACTTGATCAAGAAGCTCTGCTCGGTACTCTTCTTTATCTTGGTCTGTCATCTCTTTCGGTAAATTCAATGTTGGAAACTCCTCCATGACATTGACACCAGCAAAAGCTTGGCTGACAGAGATCAACGCATGAAACTGTTCAAAATTATCCAACACATTTTGCGCACTGGCTGGTAGAGAGTTCCAAGACTCGCGTACCGCTTCTTCAGAGACTTCATGTATAGACACGACCATGTAGTACATCTCTTGTGGCACTTGATCAAATTCAATTACTTGGCGCAATTCTGGCGAGATGGCGTCTAAGTCCACTACAGGTTGTTCGGTTTGCTTTACTTCAGACATGAAGATATCTCTTTAGGGGAAAAGCTACATGCTAAAAATTTATAGCGAAAAGTCAATATTGTGCGCAAAATTAAACAAAGAAAGTGAATAAATCTATGTTATACGTAAGCATATGATTGAAATTTAAAGGGGTTACAGATGGTAAGTTCGGGCTCTTCTATGAGGATCTTACTGGTCGATGACGTACAACTGGATCGAATGCAACTCACCATTCGTCTTAAACAGCTCGGTCATCACGTGGAGGCGGTTGCCAGTGGACAAGCGGCATTGGATAGTTATTGCCAATTTGATCCAGAACTGATTCTGATGGATATTTCGATGCCCGGCATGAATGGTTTTGAATTGTCGAAAAAAATACGTCAGCAATACCATGAATGGGTGCCTATTATCTTTTTAAGTGGGCATGATGAACCGTCGATGATCGCGCAAGCGATAGAGGCAGGCGGTGATGATTACTTAACCAAGCCAGTCGATAAACTGGTACTCAACTCCAAATTATTAGCCATGCAGCGTATTGCAATTATGCGTCGAGAGCTTAAACGCGCAACGGTTAAACTTGAAGAGCTAAATGGTGTTTTGCAGCAGCAAGCAAATGAAGATGGCTTAACGCAAGTCTTTAATCGTCGATTTATAGATGACAAGCTTAAAGAGATGATCAGTTGGCATGGGCGGCACAAATTTCCAATGAGCCTCATTTTAATCGATGTGGACTATTTCAAACGATTTAACGATAACTACGGCCATATAGAAGGAGATAACTGCTTGATTACCATTGCGCAAACGGTGAATCAGTTATTTGTGCGTACTGGTGAGTATGTAGGGCGATATGGCGGTGAAGAGTTTTTAGTGCTGCTGGGCAATGCCAATTATGAACAAGCACTGATTGCCGCTGAGCGAATCCAACAATCAATGATTAAAGCACATTATCCTCATCAATACAGCGAAATTGCCGATCATGTCACCTTATCTCAAGGTGTCATCTCGTTAACGCCGAATGGCACTGAGTCTATCGCTAATATTTACAATCTGGCCGACGAAGCCTTGTACCAAGCAAAGCATCAAGGTAGAAATTGCTTTATTTCTTACGATGTTACCAATGCAGCATTAAGCTAATACACACACTGCACTCGCTCTTTTTTGTTAGTACATAAGCAATATGGTCTACACTAGTACTAACGCTTTGGATTAGAAGTCAGGATGCATATATCAACTTTTTTGGCTTATGGGTGCACTTTATGGACGGATTGCAGTATTTTTCACCAGATAGGGTGGCGGACATGGTGGGTGAAGAGAATGTGAATGAGATGCTGTGCGGCTATCGAACAAGCCTATTGGAAGCTTTGAATAAACTTAGCAATGCGTTTTGTGGCAACCAAGTTGAGGTGATTCATCACATTTCACACACCATGAAATCGTCATCTCGGTTTGTCGGAGCGGATGTATTAGCATTTGAATTCCAGAAACTTGAAGCCGCAACTGATAATCTAACCAATGTTACTCAAGACACCGAGTTTTCAATCAGTTCGATCAATGATCAAAGTAAGTTGTTGTTGGACGAAATCAACCAATATATGAATAAATAAAACAATGAAGCTAAGTGAGAATCAAATGGAAAAAGTACATTTGAAGGTCATGTGCATAGATGATGATGTTTTTATGCTTAAAGCCATTGCTCGTTTGATCAGGCGTATTCGTCCAGAATGGGAAATTATACTCGTTTCAGAGCCACTAAATTGGTTGTCAGAATGGAATAAGTATAATTGCCAACCGCCAGCCATTATCATTTCAGATTTACTCATGCCGCATAAATGTGGCGATGAGCTGTTAGAAGAGGTAAAGCAGACTTACCCGCAAGTAGTGAGAGCTCTTTTAACTGGTAATACGCAGGAGAATTTGCCTCAAAAAGCGCATGCGTATTCCCACTTCGTTCTGCCTAAGCCATTCACACAAGAGGACTTTGAACGCTTATTTGAATGTACCGAACGTCTTTATCAAATGCCGTTTAACAATGAGTGCCGAACTAAACTCGGAAGTTTGAAAGATCTTCCGGTATTACCCAATTCGATACACCGTTTACAACAAACTATTGCCTCTCCTACTTGTGATCTTCAATCAATCGCAGACACCATTAGCCATGAGCCTGTATTAGTCGCACGAGTGTTTCAAATTGCCAATTCTTCTTACTTGGGTTTTCGTCGAACCACAGATTCATTATCGGAAGCTGTTGGACGTTTAGGTGCGACTTTAGTGGAGAGCATCGCCATATCGTTATTGAGCCATCACGCTAACAGCTTAGTTTCAAAAAAGGCCCACCAAGATATTTCAGAACAGGCGCTGAGGGTGAGCTATATATCCCGTTTACTGGCTAAAAACTTGGGGTACTCCTTACAAGATAAAGATCGGGTGTTTGTCTCAAGCTTGCTTACCGCAATCGGAAAATTGATTTTGATGGAGGAAGGCGCTGATATCCATAATGTTGATTCTTTCTTAGAGCTTCAACAAGAATATGCTGATTACTACATAGTAACGGCATACATGCTGATGATATGGGGATACGGTTCAGAGATTGGAGAGATCGTTCTTAATCAAAGTAAGAGTGATTTTTTTTCAGATGACAAATCTGTTGTACTTGGAAGTATTGTGGGGCTTGCAAATCGCATAGAAGCATGTAGGGAAAATGAGAGCTACCAAACACTGATTGACGGTGTACCAAGTTCCATTGCAAGCGTATTAGTTGAGCTAAAACCCATATTTATTGAGTAATTATATAATTACTTTTTTTGATTAGAGGGAGCGAGCATGGCAATTAAAATTACAATAGCAGACGATTCAAAGATGTCGAGAAAAGCGGTAATGAGGGCGATTCCTGAAGAGTGGGATGTAGAAATCAGCGAAGCCCAAAATGGCAAAGAAGCCCTAGTCAATTACCAAAATGGGTGCGCTGAAGTGATGTTTTTAGATTTGACCATGCCAGAAATGGATGGCTTCCAAGTCCTAGAATATCTGCACAGCGTTGATGCTAAAAGCATTGTCATTGTCATTAGTGCCGATATTCAACCTTTTGCTCAGCAGCGCGTAAGAGAACTCGGTGCAGTCACCTTTTTGCAAAAACCACTTGACCCAGCACAGCTAAAACAAACATTGCACGAGGTAGGACTATTATGACAATGGCACTTTCAGAAGACCATAAAGACGCCCTGCAAGAATTTATGAATATCTCAATGGGCAGAGCAGCAAATAAACTGGCTACCTTGCTTAATTTGCACGTCACTATATCTGTACCCAGTATTGGAGTGGCAACGGATGAGGATTTAGCGCAACTGCAATCTTATGAAACCGATTATTACTACACTCGGCAGTCTTTTTTTGGTGGCATGGATGGTGAGTTAGTGACCTTAATGAGCAGAAAAGGCTGTGAACAGATAGTGAGCGATCTAAAACAATCAACAGGTGATGCTCAAGATGTCGTGAGCCTAGAGGAGAGCATTTTAGATATCTCGAATATTTTATCTGGTGCAAGTCTAAAGGGTCTATGTCAGCAAATAGACATAAAAACTAAAATTCAGTCTCCAGTGCTGTTTTATCCGTCAACACAGCCGCTTCCCATTTCTCAGTGGAAGCTATCTTTAATTATGGAAATCTCTTTTTTAGTCGAAAAAGCGTCATTCTCTGCTAAAACCATCATCTGTTTTGCAGACAACGAATTGGATAAGGTACTCATTCACCTCGATGAGTTGATGTAGGAGTTTGGAATGGGAAAAAGCCGCTTACTGCTTTCTGATCTGCTGGATCAACTCTCTTTTGCGTTGTGCATAGTACGGCAGGATTACATTATCGTGAAAGCTAATGACTATTTCCAATCCCGAGTCATTTTTGATGGTGATGTGATGCAAGGAAAGAACATACTTGAACTATTTCCTCATTCCGCAGACTACCTTAAACGAAAAATTGATACGGCATTGGTGATTGAAACTTCAAGCTTTAGTAGTTGGGAGCAGAAGCCTCACCTATTGCCCTTTAAAAGTTCCCGCCCTGTATCGGGTGAAGAAGAACAGATGTATCAAGATTTGGAGATCATCCCTATTCATAGTGAAGATGGGACTATCGAGCATGTCTGTATATGTGTCTATGACGTAACAATTCAAGCTAGTCAGCAGCAGGAACTTAAGCGCATTTCGCATCAATTAGAGCAAGAGCATCAAGCGCAAAAAGTATTGATTAAAAAACTCGAAGATGCACAAGGACAACTACTGCAATCAGAGAAAATGGCCTCTATTGGGCAGCTTTCAGCAGGCATCGCCCATGAGATCAATAATCCAGTGGGGTTTATCACATCCAATATTCAAACACTGAGTGACTATTTTCAAACGCTAGCCGCCGTTTTAGAAGGGATAAAACAGCAGGTTTCACAAGCAAATGATACCGCTCTAGCGGCAAAGTGTGAGTCATTACTACAAGAGAAACAGATTGATTTTATTTTAGAAGATACGGCAGATTTGATTTCAGAATCACTAGAAGGTTCATCTCGAGTAATGGCCATTGTGAAAAATTTGAAAGAGTTTTCACACGTTGATGGTTCTGAATGGAGCTATGCAAATTTGGAAAACTGTATCGAATCAACGCTGAAAATCATCAATAACGAAATCAAATACAACATTACTTTAGAGAAGATATATCAAGAAAACGTGCCTGACGTGTATTGCCAGCCAATGCAGATTAACCAAGTTCTTCTTAATATTCTTGTCAATGCAAGTCAGGCGATTGTCGGAGAAGGCACCATCACCATCTCATTAGCTAAGTTAAATGAGAAACAGGTTGAAATTCGCATTAAAGATACGGGAAGTGGTATTCCTGATGCGATTAAAGATCGCATCTTTGAACCCTTCTTTACCACCAAAGCGGTTGGGTCCGGCACAGGATTAGGTTTATCAGTTTCGTACGGGATCATCAATGGTCATAAAGGCACCATTGCAGTTCATAGCGAAGTGAATAAAGGTACTGAATTCATCATTACGTTGCCGATAGATGCAATCGAATTGGCTACACTAGCAATAGAGTGAAAATTATCGTTATTTGATTAGGGAGTATGCATGTGAGTAAAACCCAGCAACAGGAAGAAAATAGACGCTTTCAAGAAGAACACAGCTTGGACTCAACATTTCACTACGTCGTACTTTCTTTGCTAGGAGTTATGTTTTCAAATCAATCACAAGAAGACAAGTTAGATCAGTTTATTACTCATGTTCAGCCTTTATTCCCTAATACACATATCGTGCTATTTTCTTACAATTCTGAGCAGAGGCTCAAGATACTGCGTTCTAGTTTTCCAATCACCGATGCAATGAAGTTAGGCACATACCCGGCCTTAGCCGATACGGAGTTTAGTTACTTCCCTGATTTAGCCAATGATGCGGGGAAATTCTCAGACTATCACAATGACTTTCCTGCTTGGAAAAGTGGCGTTACCTTTTCCGTCTCCTCACTGACGCGGCGCTATAGCCTGTTTCTTGCGCGAACAACGCTGAATGCTTTTGACTTAAGTGAATTAGAAAAAATCCAAGAAGGCATGTTACTGGTTGAGATGGCCTTAAAATTACTGTCGTCTATGCGGGAGAGTAGTAGTGATCTTCAACGAAATGAGCAAGATGCAAAAAGGGTTTCTTTAGGTAAATTGGCCGCCGGTGTTGCGCATGAAATCAATAATCCACTCGGCTTTGTGATGAGTAATTTCAACACGTTAAGTTCCTATCTTGCCCAAGTGAAGGCACACCCAGAGATCCAGCAGATCAACGACTGTCAGTTGGCAGAAATACTTGATGATAGCGAGTCTATCATTGTGGAAAGTTTAGAGGGGCTTTCGCGTATTAAAAACATTGTAGCGAGCTTGAATGTGTATTATCACGAGTCCAAATTATCAGTTGGAATGGTCGATTTAAGAGACGTGGTTAGCTCTGCAACTAATATGGTGTTGGGTGAAATGAAGCTGAAAGCACGCTTAAATTATGAACCTCCTCAAATACCATTTTATGTTCTAGGGCAACCCCATAAGCTCCAACAAGTACTGATTAATTTGTTAGTCAATGCGTTACAGTCATTCTCTCATACTGATGGTGAAGTCAATGTCGCCTTGTATATGGAAAACAGCTTATTAATCGAGAATAAATCGAGTGTCTGTCTATCGGTATGCGATAACGGTAAAGGCATTTGTCCGGAAGATTTAGTGTACGTTTTTGATCCTTTTTTTACCACCAAGCGTATCGGTGATGGTGCAGGACTTGGATTATCTGTTGCGAAAGAAATCATAGAAGAGCACCTCGGGAAAATTGAAATTCAGTCGACGATAGGTCAAGGAACCTGCGTCTATATTCGTTTACCGCTTTATGTTGCACCTCATCATTCGATGAAAGGATTGGGGTAATTGTATGTTTCGATATAAAGAAATTCTGCTTGTAGATGATGAGCCAGCGGTACTTAAAGCTTTAACTCGTGAATTCAAACCGCATTTTTCTGTGGTTCATTGTGCGAGTAGCGGCCTTGAGGCTCTGACTATTTTAGAGCGGCACCCTATCGAAATTGTGATTTCTGATTATCGAATGCCTAATATGGATGGGACAGAGCTGGTCGTCAATATTCGCAATAAGTATCCTCATGTTGTAACCATTATTCTATCTGGTCAAGCTGACATCAAAGGTTTGTCTCGTGCTTTGAACGAAGGGAAATTGCATCGTTTTCTCCAAAAACCATGGGATAGAGAGGAGCTGATTGAAACCATACGTTTGAGTTTATTGGAGCGTGAAGCATTGCTAGGTAGTGATGTGCTGACGAACTTAAAAAACCGGCGTACGTTAGATGAACAGATTATCGAATTGAAAAAACATGGTGACTCCTCATACGCTTTGGTCATGGTGAATATTGCTAATTTAGACGAAATTAACCATCAATACGGCGGAGCGCTTGGTAATCAATTTATTAAAACGCTGGCGTGGCATCTGAGTGATGGTAATACAGAGCCGGAAACCATATATCGCTACAAAGATAAGCTGTTTATGTGCATTCCATACAGCCCCAAAGGTTATCAAGTTGTGATGCGCCTATGTTCGCGGCTCTCTCAGCCTGTTGAAGTCGACACACATCTTATTAAAACCAGATACACGGTTTTGCTCTGTGATGTTAAATCGTTGCATCAAGTCGATGATATATCTATTGCTGACCTTAATGAACGCTCGCGAGTGCGTTTGCATCATCAACTGCCGATTTACTGGCTCGATAATGATCCTCAATCCCGAGAGTTATTGGCGCTATTTTCTGTATTAAACGATATCGATAGACGCTATTTCTGCGCGTTTTATCAGCCGCAACTATCGACGGTAACTGGTGATGTTTGTGGATTTGAAGCATTAGCTAGGCGCAAAACAGTTGAGAATGAGTGGCAATATCCAGCCAGTTTCTTACCCATAATTGAGCAGTATGGTTTAACTAAAGTGTTGACCGAAAAAATATTGGAAGACGTACTGATGTTCATCAAACAACATCAGAAACTAATTAAAGATCGAAATATCAGTGTTAATGTGCCTGGGAACATGTTGATAAATGGGCAATTTTACGAATTATTGACTAAGCTAACTACAAAGCTCAGTTGCGGTTTGAATAACTTGTCAATAGAGATAACGGAGCATGACTTTATTGAGGATTTTATTCAGGCGAAACAAGAACTCAGTAAACTGAAAGGGTTGGGATTGAGCTGTGCACTGGATGATTTTGGAACTGGATATGCGGGCTATGAATATCTGTGCGAAATGCCTTTCGATGTACTTAAAATTGATGGACGATTTGTTCAAGCAATTGGCAAATCAGCGTCCAATGAAGTTATTCTGAGGGCAATGATAGACAGTGCTGAATCACTTGAAATGGGAGTGATCGCCGAATGGGTTGATACTCAGGAGCAAGCGGATAAATTGAAAACCTTGGGCTGTTCCATTATCCAGGGGCATTTGGTGAGTCAGGCATTATCATCAGACGACGTGGTCAGTTATTTGTCTAGAATGGAGGAGGAACGATGGAAAATGTCGCACAAAAAATAGCGATTGGTGGTGATAGACTTAGCCTTCTGCTGCTAGATGATGAGAGCGAAATTCTAAAATCACTAACGAGGGTTTTGCGTACAGATTATGACATAGTTTCTTTTAATAGCGGAAAGGAAGCCTTGGAATATTTAGAGCAACATGAGGTCTCTATTATTATCTCTGATATGCGGATGCCAGAGATGGATGGTGCCGATTTTCTCGCAAAATCAAAAGAATTATATCCTGAGACGATTCGTATCCTGCTTACTGGATATAGTGATATTCAGTCAACCGTCAGGGCAGTAAATTCCGGTGGAATTCATACCTATATTGGCAAACCATGGGATAACGAAAACCTAAAATTGATCGTTTCAAAAGCAGCGGAGTTTTATCGTCTGACAAAAGAGCGAGAACATTTGGCTATCGAGTTAGAAAAACGCAATAGCGAGCTCGAAGTGGTGAATCTAGCCTTGGAAGACAATAATCGTAAGCTGGCTGAATTTAATCAAGATTTAGAGCAGAAGGTAAAAGAGAGAACGTTAGAGCTGCAATCATCTAATAAAAAGTTAGAACATTTATTGATAAGTCGTAACAAGACGTTTAAAGACATATTGGGTATGGTTACTGCGATCATTCAATATCGAACGGGACACCCAGCCGATCACGCAGAGCGTATTGCTAACCAAGCGAAGGTAGTAGCGCAGCGGTTAAAACTGCCTGAAAGCCAAGTGAGTCATGTCTATTTGTGTGGTTTGATGCACCAAATAGGATTAATCGGCGCGAAAGATAAAGAACTTGAAAAGTTGATTGTTGATCCAGAAACCTCAATTCCTCAGAGTCCTAATGCCAATTCTGTATTAGGTGCCGAGATTTTAGGCCGAATTAAGCGCTTTGAACCACTAGTTGAGATCATTCGCCACCAAGATGAGTTGTATGACGGTACTGGTAAGCCAGGACATTTACATGGTGAAGAAATACCTTTGTGTTCACGTATTATTAAAGTGGTTAAAGATTATGACTACTATATTGCATCACCAAATAATCCACGTCGTATGCATACCAAAAGTGCGCAGAGTTATATAAAAGAGCAGGCTGGAACCTTATATGATCCTACAGTCGTGGATGCTTTTTTAATGGTAGTAACTTCGTTAAAACACTTGGAGGATGGCCTAGAATTGTGCATTGGTTTGAGTGAAGTGAAACCGGGTATGAAAATTAAGCGTGATTTGTACTTACCCAATGGAAACTTAATGTTGACCGCTGGCAATCAAATTAACTCAGCTTTGTTGGCGAAATTAAAAGAGCTTGAAGAACAGACTAATATGCCAATCGCGGTTTACATCGGTTAACTTAAAAAGAGTGCCGCATCAGCAGCACTCAATTGAATCTTTTATTGTTTTGCAAACAGATAAGTACGGAACCCACCAATCAAGTTACGTGCTTTAAAGCCATTATTGGCCAGTTGGCGGTAGGCTACATTACCGCGCAACCCGACTTGGCAATAAATGATGATCTCTTTGTCTTTAGGCAGTTCATCCATACGTTGACGAAGTTGGTCAACCGGAATATTGATGTCGCCTTTGAGATGATTACCATTTTCACGTTCACTTGGATTACGTACATCCAAAATAATATGCGTGTCACTTAGCGAATCGATTTGATCAAAATGGATGGCTTTTGCATCGCCTTTCATTATATTTGTCGCGACAAAAGCTGCTTGGTTAATCACATCTTTCGCGCTGCCGTATGGTGGCGCGTAAGTCAGCTCTAAGTGTTGTAGTTGTTCTACTGTCATACCTGCACGTTGAGCGACAGCCATCACGTCGATACGCTTGTCGATGCCATCTTTACCAACCGCTTGTGCCCCGAAGATTTTGCCTGATTTTGGATCGAACAGCATTTTGAACGACACCACTTCAGCGCCCGGATAGTAGCTCGCATGGCTGGCTGTGTGAACGTACACTTTTTCGTAATCAACGCCGTCACGTTTTAGTTGCTTCTCATTTTTGCCTGTGGATGCCACGGCTAAGTCGAATATTTTACAGATTGCGGTTCCTTGTGTTCCTTGATAGGTTTCGTTACGACCAAGCATGTTATCAGCTGCCATGCGACCTTGGCGATTGGCAGGGCCTGCGAGTGGAACCAGCGTTTGTTTGCCTGTAACAAAATCCTTTTCTTCGATCGCATCGCCGACGGCGTAAATCGCTGGATCGCTGGTCTGCATCTGTTCGTTCACCCAAATGCCACCAAGTTCACCGAGTTGTAAGCCCGCTTCAGCAGCCAGTTTGGTTTCTGGACGCACACCAATCGCCATAATCAGGATGTCAGTGGTGAGTATTTCACCATTGCTGAGCACAAGATCCAGTTCACCTTCGATGTGTTTGTGCTCCAGAGTTTCACCCGATTCTGTGCTAGGTAACGTCGCCGCTGGTTTATATTCGACCGATTTTAAGGCAACACCTAAACGTAAATCGATGCCTTTAGCGCGAATCTCCGCATGAGCAAAGCCCGCCATTTCACTATCGACAGGTGTCATTACCTGATCAGCCATTTCGATCAGCGTGGTTTTGATACCGAGGTGATGGAACGCTTCCATCATTTCCAAACCGATAAAACCACCGCCGACGACAGTTGCATGCTCAGGTTTATTCATTTGCAGCGTCTGGATGATTTTATCCATATCTGGAATGTTGCGCAGCGAATGGGTCAGTGGGTTTTGAATCCCAGGAATCGACGGGACAATAGGACCCGCTCCAGGGGAAAGCAGCAAAAAATCATAACTTTCTTGGTACTCTGACTGATCCAGCAGATTGCGTACAGTGATGGTTTTCGCTGCACGATTAATGCGCAGCACTTCATTCATAGTGCGCACATCTACATTAAAACGCGCTAAAAAGCTTTCCGGTGTTTGTAGCAGCAAATTGCTGCGCTCTTTGATGTCACCGCCGATGTGATATGGCAAGCCACAGTTAGCAAATGAAACGAAGGGGCCCCGCTCAAACATAATGATTTCAGCTTCTTCGCTGAGTCGACGAGCACGAGCCGCTGCGGATGCACCACCCGCGACACCACCAATAATCACAATCTTAGTCATAAATTACTCCAGTAAAATTAAACAAAAGCGGCATGGTAAGGTAAGTAAATCCTCAGTGCAGGCCAAGCTTTTTCAAGAAAAAGGCCGCTGGACAAATCCCGGTGAAAGCGCTTTGAATTAAGTTCACTCCAACAAATGCCGTTAGCCAAATAAAGTTTGAATGGACAAACACAGTTAAAACGATCGACAGCAGTACCATGCTACCCGCCAATATTCTTACCCCATTTTCAATCGTCATGTTGTTACCCTCCGTTGTAAATTAAAGTCACTATAAATTTATTAATTAGCAATGTCTAATGTTAATTTGTCTAATTTTGAATAAGCTAAATAAGCGTTGACTAAATCTCATTCATTAGTATTATCTAATTAAATGCAATGCGAAGGGGGAATGATGGAGATCACATCAGTCAATGTGGAGCAAATGAAAACAAATGCGATAGAGGTTTCAGAGTTGCTTAAAACGATGGCCCACCCTGAGCGTTTGATGGTGCTTTGCCAGTTAATTAATGGTGAGGTGGGCGTTGGAGAATTGCAGCAAAGCTCGATGTTAAGTCAATCAGCCTTTTCGCAACATTTAACCGTGCTTCGTAAGCAAAATATGATCAAAGCAAGAAAGGAGTCGCAGCAAGTCTTCTATTCGCTATCGGATCCGCGGGTTGTACAGCTTATTCAAAGTTTGCAGACCGTTTTTTGTAATTAGTTCATTTGTCATAGGTTAAAAGGATAAATAATGTTGTTTTCTATTCCTTGGGAATCGTTGTTAGGTGGTGTTTTACTAGGGATATCAACGTCATTCATGTTGCTGTTTAACGGCAAAATTGCTGGGATAAGTGGGGTGTTAACGGGATTGATGACGCCTCAAACGCGTGATTTTGCATGGCGTTTGTTATTTGCACTTGGCATGGTAACTGGTGGTGCTATTGCCGTTTGGTTTTTAAATGCACAAGTGCCGCAAACTTTTAACTTTAATAACGGTGTTTTGGCGCTTGCTGGTCTATTAGTTGGGGTAGGCACTCGATTAGGAAATGGTTGCACCAGTGGCCATGGTATCTGTGGTGTTGGCCGACTATCCACTCGCTCTATTGCGGCGACAGGGACCTTCATGGGCGTTGCTGCCATTACTGTGTTTGTACGCCTTCATCTTCTATAAGTGAGTTAAAATGAATCAGATGTTGTTTAGATTAACCTCGTTAGTGGCAGGTATTTTGTTTGGTGCGGGTATGGTTATCTCAGGAATGGCCAATCCAGCCAAAGTCGTAGGTTTTTTGGATGTGGCTGGTGCTTGGGATCCAAGCTTAATGTTTGTGATGGGAGGTGCATTGGCCGTTTTTATGCCGACCTATTTCATCGTTATTAAAGCAAGACAGCAGCCTATAAACGCAGAAAAATTCTGTTTAGCGACGACTCGCAGTGTTGATACCCGGCTTATCTCTGGTGCTGCGATTTTTGGGTTAGGTTGGGGATTAGTGGGCATCTGTCCAGGGCCAGCACTATCAAGCCTTGCACTGGGTAATATTGAGGTATGGCTATTCTTTATCTCAATGATGGTTGGGCTTGGTGCAACTAATTTGTTGATCTGCATTAAGAATAATAAACAACAGCAAACGCAAACGGTTTAATCTAACTAGAATTCAATAAGCAAGTGGAATCGTAACGATCAACATGAGGGATGGGTATGAAAAGGCGAATTTGGATTGCGTGTATTGCCTTAATCACGAGCGGCTATTGGGCCGTTGGCTATGCTGATGATCGTTATATCGTGACCTATGAGCAGATACCACAGCAGATTGCATTTGAAGGTGTTGTCCAGCCAGTTAACAGAGGGACAGTTGCGGCTCAAACCTCTGGTCGAGTCGTTGGTGTGTATGTCGACGTTAACGATTTTGTTAAAAAGGGCGACGTGCTATTAGAAATCAGCGCTATTCAGCAATCGGCTTCTTTAGACGCATCTCAAGCTCAGTTAACCAGTGCAGAGGCTCGAAATCGTGAAGCTCAAGCTCAACTAAAGCGTTATCGACTGCTGTTTCCTAAAGGTGCGATTTCACAAGACCAAATGGATGGCGCTGAAGCTCAAGCTCGAAGTGCTGCTGCGGCCGTCAAGGCGGCAAAAGCCGCGGTAGTGCAGGCGAAGGAGTCACTTGGATACACCAATATTACCGCCCCTTATGATGGTGTCGTGACGGAGCGACATGTAGAGCTGGGTGAAACGGTGGCTCCGGGTACTGCGCTGCTCAGTGGTTTCTCATTCAATGAGTTGCGTGTTGAAACGGCCATTCCGCAGCGCTATCAGCCTGCAGTCACCAATGTTGCTCAATTCCAAGTCATTATGCCTACGGGCGATAAAATAACCCCAATCGATTACAGCTTATTCAGTTATGCCGACCCTCAATCACATACATTCAAAATCCGTCTTGAACTGCCTCGTGTAGATCAAACTAACAAGCTCGGGCAAGTGATGCCAGGAATGTGGGTCAAGACAGAGTTTAATTATGGTCAACGTGAGGTGATGCTCATTCCTGTTGCCGCTGTGATTCGCCGAGCAGAACTGAGTGCCGTATATCGCATCGTTGATGATAAACGACTGCTAAATCCAGTGCGATTAGGGCAAACCTATGGTGAATATGTGGAAGTATTATCTGGCTTGGAACAAGGCGATACGGTCGCAAGCCGTGTATTTACACAAGTAGGTGAGTGATATGGATAATCGTTTAGGCGTCTCAGGACGTATTGCCAAAGCTTTTCAGACTTCAGCGATGACGCCGTTGCTCGCGATTGTTGGGTTACTGATGGGCGTTTTTGCGGTAATGGTTACTCCTAAAGAAGAAGAGCCGCAAATCGATGTGACCTTTGCCGATGTGTATATTCCTTTTCCCGGAGCTTCTCCGGCGGAAGTGGAAAGTTTAGTGACGAACCCAGCAGAGCAGATCATCTCTGAAATTGAGGGAATTGATAAAATTTACTCTTTTTCACAACCCGATGGTGCGATGATTGTGGCTATCTTTGATGTCGGCGTTCCTAGAAACGACGCCGTGGTTCGTATTTATAATAAACTCTATTCCAATAAAGATTGGATGCCAAAAGGCGTTGGGGTGGGCGAGCCGATCATCAAACCTAAAGGCATTGAAGATGTGCCTATCGTCAGCATTACGTTATCCGATAAAACGGGTACTTTGGACAACCAGCAGTTAACGCAAGTGGCCCATGGTTTAGAAACAGAGCTCAAACGCATTAATGGTACACGAGATATTTATACGATAGGTCGCCACCCTACTATTGTTGATGTACGTTTAGACCCCGTTAAAATGAACAGCTTTGGCATCACGTTAGATCAACTGAATCAGCATCTTCCTGCGGCGAACCACAGCTCTCCAATGTTGAAACTAACGCATGAAAATCAGCAGTTTCCCGTCCAAATTGGTCAGTTTTTAACAAAAGTTGAAGAAGTAAAGCAATTGGTGATTGGGCTGCATAACCAGACACCGATATATTTAGCGGATGTCGCTACGGTTCAATTGGGTGTTGATACATCAACCCAACAAGTTTGGACCAGTGATAAGCAAGGTATTTATCCAGCAGTTACCTTAGCCATCGCTAAAAAAGGAGGCGAAAACGCCGTTCGTGTGGCTGAGATGGTTGAAGCTCGAGTTGCAGAACTTGAAAATCAGTTAATTCCACACGGAATCAGTGTTGAAATCACGCGTGACTACGGGAAAACCGCCGCCGATAAAAGCAATACATTGATCGGTAAATTGATTTTTGCAACCACTGCAGTCGTTATTTTGGTGGTTATTGCGATGGGATGGCGCGAGGCTATCGTGGTCGGTATGGCTATTGTTGTCACCTTGATGATGACACTGTTTGCATCATGGGCATGGGGTTTTACACTCAACCGGGTCTCGCTTTTTGCGTTAATTTTCTCTATTGGCATTTTAGTGGACGATGCCATTGTTGTTGTGGAAAATATCCACCGTCATATGGCGTTAGGTAAGCGCAAACTGGCGGATCTCATTCCTACGGCGGTTGATGAAGTGGGTGGACCCACAATCCTTGCCACCTTAACCGTGATTGCCGCACTGTTGCCAATGGCCTTTGTCTCTGGGCTTATGGGCCCGTATATGAGCCCAATTCCCATCAATGCTTCGATGGGAATGCTGATTTCATTGGCGGTTGCATTTGTCTTTTCACCTTGGTTAGCGGCCAAGTTTCTTAAGCCTTCATCGCATCAAGCACAATCTCAATCAACTCAAGGCATCTTTCACCGAATCATGAATCCTTTCGTAGTCTCGGCTGCACAAAGACGTAACCGGCTTTTCTTGATGCTTGCGGTATTTGCGCTTATTGCTGGCTCCCTATTATTGCCAATCACGAAGGCCGTGGTTTTAAAAATGCTGCCTTTCGATAATAAATCAGAGTTTCAAGTGGTATTGGATATGCCTGAAGGGGCGTCGCTTGAGAAAACGCAACGCGTTTTATTTGAACTTGGCGCGGTGTTAAATAGCGTGCCTGAAGTCAGTGGGTATCAGATTTACGCAGGTACAGCCGCACCGATCAACTTCAATGGCCTTGTGCGTCATTATTTTATGCGCAATCAAGCCAACCAAGGTGATATTCAGGTGAACCTGTTAGGGCGAAAAGAGCGCGATAAAGATAGTCATACGATTGCAAGTGAAGTACGCCCCAAGCTTAATGAGGTTGCCAGCCGATTTGGCGGTAAAGTCAAAGTCGTTGAAGTTCCACCGGGGCCACCCGTTTGGTCACCTATTTTAGCGGAAGTTTATGGTCCGACACATGACATTCGGGCACAAGCGGCAAGGATGCTACGCGGGATCTTCCACGAAACAGCGGATATTGTCGATATCGATATGTATCTACCGGAAGTGCATCAAAAATGGCAAGTAGTGATTGATCGCAGCAAAGCGTCACACTATCAAGTACCTTATGCTTCGATAGTCGATGCTTTGGCGACGGCCGTCGGTGGAAAGCCGATCACCTATTTACACAGTGAACACAGCAAGTACCCAATCCCCATTCAAGTGCAAGCTAGTGAAAATGCCAAAGTCCGATTAGATCAAGTGTTG
Organism: Vibrio sp. V09_P4A23P171; assembly: GCF_963875615.1. Classification (NCBI taxonomy): domain Bacteria; kingdom Pseudomonadati; phylum Pseudomonadota; class Gammaproteobacteria; order Vibrionales; family Vibrionaceae; genus Vibrio; species Vibrio sp. V09_P4A23P171. The sequence goes on along the minus strand of NZ_CAWNMR010000072.1, from coordinate 22,821 downwards.
AACATGAAAGTAGCGAGCACTGCGGGCAGTGCATATCCATTGTCTGATTTAGTCACTATTCGCCAAACTCAAATGGATGACTACATTGTGCATAAAAACCTGTTACCAATGGTGATGGTGGTGGCGGATATGACGGGTGAAATAGACAGCCCCTTATACGGTATGTTTGAAATGGTGTTCAACATCAATGCACTTGGTCTACCTGTGGAACAGTATTATATCCACCAACCTACAGGGTTAAATGGTGTCGAAATCTTCTGGGATGGTGAATGGACGATCACTTATGAAACATTCCGCGACATGGGCATTGCCTACGCGGTTGGGATGATCCTTATTTACTTACTGGTTGTCGCGCAGTTTAAGTCCTACCTTGTTCCATTGATCATTATGGCTCCAATTCCACTGACGATTATTGGCGTCATGCCCGGACATGCGTTACTTGGTGCTCAGTTCACCGCCACGTCGATGATTGGGATGATAGCACTCGCGGGGATTATTGTGCGTAACTCCATCTTGCTGGTTGATTTCATTAATCAGCAGGTTGAAGAAGGTGTGGCATTTTCCGAAGCGGTTATTCAGTCTGCGGCTGTTCGTGCTAAACCCATCATGCTTACCGCTTTAGCGGCCATGATCGGGGCGGTATTTATTTTAGATGATCCCATTTTTAATGGCTTAGCCATTAGCCTGATTTTCGGCATCTTTGTTTCTACCGTCTTAACTTTATTAGTTATTCCTGTTTTGTATTATACGGTTATGCGTCATTGATCTTTCTGTTCTAACTATTCCCTTGCTCTAACTATAAAATGTCAGCAGGCAATGGATATTAAAAATGCAGTTTTAAATAGGTAGATTACGGATAAATTCGCTATGATTATAACTAAAGGTGTTTCATAACAAGAAAAGCGGTGCAAGCTTAATCGTGTTTGAGTCAACTAAACTCCCCAGTTAGGAAAACATGAAACTGAAATCTGCGTTATTGATGATATTTTCTCGAGTGATGGCTGTATTGGCGCTGCAGCTTCCAGTCATCGCTTCTACGGCAGAAGTCGGTGAACCGCTCTCCAGCGAGCATGATCTTTCTCAACCTCTGCTTATTACAAGCTCAGCCAAGTGGAAACCGTATTCGTATATTAATAAGCAAGGAGAGCCTGCCGGGATCTTAGTCGATTATTGGAAAGTCGTTGCTGAGCAAAGCGGGTTCGATGTTGAATTTAAACTAGTAAGCTGGAACGAATCACTAGAGCTGGTTAAACATGGGCAAGCCGACGTTCATGCGGGTCTAATTCAATCACCTGAGCGAGATCTGTTCCTCGATTTTGGACCTGAAATTATGGCGATCGAGACGCACGTATTCTTAGATCAACACTTACTCGGTACGGATTTTGACAAAATATTTTCAGGTGAAATCGATATTAAGGTTGGCGTTGTATTGGGTGGCTATGAGGCGTATTACGCAGCTCAATATTTACCTAAATTAAACTTGGTCTACTTTGCCACGAATGAAGATATGTTGTATGCCGCTTCCAGTGCAAAATTAGAAGGGTTTATTAGCGATTATCAAGTCGCTAATCTCTTTATGTTTACAGAAAATAGCCCGAAAAAATATGTGCCAGTTAAGTTTCTCTATTCTGAGCCGTTGCGCTTTGGGGTGAAAGAGGGCAATGACGTTCTTTGGCAGAAGCTCGCAAATGCGACAGATAAGGTATCTGATGCCTCTAAAATGCAGTTATTTAGTCGCTGGATCTACATGGAGACGGTTTACCCAAAATATTTTATCCCGATCATCATTAGCGTAGCTCTGATGGTTCTCTGTATTTACATCTTGATGTTAAGACGCGCAGTCATACATAAAACCATCGATTTAGAGAGAGCAAATCACTTGCTAGAGAAATTGGCGCAAACTGATGAGCTAACAAAAATCAGTAATCGCCGACACTTCCAATCAAAGATAGCAGAATTGCAAGGAACTCCCGTCTCCTTCACCTTATTGGTGTTTGACATTGATAACTTTAAGCTAATCAATGATCAGTTTGGTCATGAAGTGGGTGATCAAGCCATTATTCATGTGGTTAGACATGTACAGAGAAAGTTATCCAATAATGACTTTATTGCTCGTTTAGGTGGAGAAGAGTTCGCCATTATTCTTACTCTCTATACCTTTGAAGAGGTCAAATTGAAAGCTCAATATATCTGTCAATCTGTCTATGAAAATCCAATGCGAGTAGCCAATGATACCATCACGCTCAGTATCAGTTTGGGTGGCGCCTATTACGATCTTGTTCCTGATAAAGTCTCACTTACTGTTGCGGACAGTTTAATGTACCAAGCCAAGTCGGCGGGTAAAAATCGTGCTGTAGTTGTTAAAGTTGATCAATGTGCGGATTGATCATTCCAATTAACTTCATTTCGGCCATCTATTATCACTTGGCTCGCCCGAGGGCAGTATTTCAAGAAAAGCCATTCCAAGAAAAGTATGGATGATGTTTTTTGGCAACGAAATGACCTCGATTAATCATGAAATAGTGTGCTGGAATTCGACATTCCATGTCGCTAATGTGAGACTTTGTGCCCTAGTCGCGAAAGAGGGAATAAAGAGTATTGCTGCCGCTAATCGACATACACATTTTGATTTTAACATCGCAATACCTCACTGATCGAATCCGAAGGCTTAGCCTATCAGGTTCGGTGAAATTTCAAGAGGAAAAATCAAAAATTTGCAATTTTCATCGTTTCTTTTCTAAGTGAGATCTGCTACTCCAAGATCGCATTGATCTTGTTCAATGCTCGGTTTTTATTGATCCAAATCAATACCCTGAGTTGGGAGTTTTCGTTAAATGCACCACAATATATTGTGTCAGTCGGATAATAAACTGCTCTATATAGTGTATTTGTGGATAACTCTGTGAGTATGCTAGGGGTAAGGAGAAATGGTGAAACCTATCGTAATCAAACGTGACGGATCGAGAGCCCCGTTCAACCGTGATCGCATTCAATCTGCCGTGGAAAGTGCAGCTGAACATATTGATAAAGAGATCGCTATTTACGCACTCAATGTGGCGTTGGCGGTAGAACTGAAGCTCAAAGATTACGATGAAGTCCATATCGCCGAGATTCAAACCTTAGTAGAGAACGAGCTAATGCAAGGGCCCTATAAAGCATTAGCTCGTTCATACATCGAGTACCGACACGATCGTGATATCGCGCGTGAAAAGCAAAGTGCCTTGACGCAAGAGATTGAAGGCCTTATCGAAGAAAGTAATGCTGATCTGCTCAATGAAAATGCGAATAAAGACGGCAAAGTGATCCCAACGCAGCGTGACTTACTGGCTGGTATTGTGGCGAAACACTACGCTAAAACCCGCATTTTACCGCGTGATATTGTGCAAGCGCATGAAGAGGGTGATATCCACTATCATGACTTGGATTACGCTCCCTTTTTCCCAATGTTTAACTGCATGCTGATTGATTTAAAAGGCATGCTCACTCATGGCTTTAAAATGGGTAATGCGGAAATTGATACGCCAAAATCAATTTCAACCGCCACTGCAGTGACCGCGCAAATTATCGCTCAGGTTGCGAGCCATATTTACGGCGGCACCACCATCAATCGTATCGATGAAGTGCTTGAACCTTATGTGACAGCCAGTTACGACAAGCATCTAGAAATAGCAAAAGAGTGGGATATTCATCATCCCGAAGCCTTTGCTATGTCTCGTACAGAAAAAGAGTGCTACGACGCATTCCAGTCACTTGAATATGAAGTCAACACTTTGCATACCGCGAATGGGCAAACTCCGTTTGTCACTTTCGGCTTTGGTCTAGGGACCAGTTGGGCCTCTAAATTGATTCAACAGTCAATTTTGAAAAATCGCATTGCTGGCTTAGGCAAAAATCGTAAAACGGCTGTATTCCCTAAATTGGTATTTGCCATCAAAGATGGCTTAAATCATAAAGCGGAAGATCCAAATTATGACATTAAACAACTCGCATTAGAGTGTGCGACCAAACGCATGTACCCGGATATTCTCAACTACGACAAAGTAGTTGAAGTGACGGGTTCATTCAAAACCCCAATGGGTTGCCGCAGCTTCTTAAATACATATGAAGAAGGTGGTGAGCTGATTCACGAAGGGCGGAATAATTTGGGGGTAGTCAGTCTCAATTTACCTCGTATCGCGCTGAAAGCGGGCCGAAATATTGAACAGTTCTACACATTACTCGATAAAAAATTAAAACTGGCTCGCCGTGCTTTAGAAACTCGCATCAGCCGCCTTGAAAAAGTCAAAGCACGCGTCGCACCTATTTTGTATATGGAAGGGGCATGTGGTGTTCGTTTAAAAGCCGATGATTCTATTGCCGATATATTCAAAAATGGCCGAGCATCTATCTCTTTGGGCTATATCGGTGTGCATGAAACCATTACCGCGCTCTATGGCAGTGATACACATGTTTATGATGATAGCGAACTGCGAGATCGCGCGTTAGATATCATTAAATACCTGAAAGGGGCCGTTAACCAATGGGCGGAAGAAACCGGTTACGCGTTCAGTTTGTACGGTACGCCAAGTGAGAACCTCTGCAGCCGTTTCTGCCGTATCGACACCAAAGAATTTGGTGTGATTGAAGGCGTAACGGATAAAGGTTATTACACTAATAGCTTCCATTTGGATGTGCAAAAGAAAGTTAATCCATACGATAAAATTGATTTTGAGATGCCATACCCAGAGGTTTCAAGTGGTGGCTTTATCTGTTATGGAGAGTTTCCGAATATGCAGAAAAACATAGAAGCGCTTGAAAACGTTTGGGATTACAGTTACAGCCGTGTTCCTTATTATGGGACCAATACGCCAATTGATGAGTGCTATGAATGCGGTTTTACTGGCGAATTTGAGTGTACGAGTAAAGGGTTTACCTGTCCTAAATGTGGTAATCACGACTCATCCAAAGTCTCCGTAACCCGCCGCGTGTGTGGCTACCTTGGTAGCCCAGATGCTCGTCCGTTTAACTTCGGTAAACAAGAAGAAGTTAAACGTCGCGTTAAACACTTGTAAGTGATAGTGAGTAACCTGTTGGCATGAATTATCACCAATATCATCCGATTGATGTTGTGAATGGCCCGGGGACGCGTTGTACGCTGTTCGTCTCCGGCTGTGAACATCAGTGCAAAGGATGTTACAACAAAGGGACTTGGTCGCTGCATTCTGGCCACACTTACAATGAGCAACTAGAGCAGCAGATCATCACCGATTTGAACGACACGCGCATCAAGCGCCGAGGATTATCCTTGTCGGGTGGCGATCCCTTACACCCGCAAAACCTTGCTTCTATTTTGCAGTTGGTTAAACGAGTAAAGACTGAATGTGTGGGGAAAGATATCTGGTTATGGACGGGATATACCCTAAACGAACTCAGTGATGCTCAAAGACAAGTCATTGAATATGTTGATGTCTTGATTGATGGAAAATTTGAACAGGATAAAGCCGATCCAAGCTTAGAATGGCGAGGCAGTGCCAATCAAATAATCCATCAATTTAAACTGTAAAAATTATGTATCTAGTGCTAACTTGAAGGTCATTACTTGAATTTCAAAGGGTTGTGACCTTCATGTTTTCACATTTACCAACACCAACACTCGATCCAATACTTTCATTATCGGTTGCATACCGCAACGATCCTCGCAGCGAAAAAGTTGACCTAGGCATTGGCGTTTATCGTAATAGCCAAGGAGAGACGCCGATTATGCGCGCCATTGCCAAAGCGCAAGAGCACGTGATTGCCACACAAACCACTAAATCGTATGTTGGGCTTGCTGGGTGTGAAGAGTTTAACCAAAGCATGGTGAACTTATTATTGTCTGGCACTTCAGTGCTTGATCGTGTGGCTGCGATTCAAACGCCCGGAGCAAGTGGTGCGCTGCGTATGCTCGGTGACTTAATGCACGTAGCACAACCAGAAACGACGGTGTGGATTACGGACCCAAGTTACGTCAATCATAAACCTGTGATGGAAGCTGCGGGTTTAAAAGTGAAATATTATTCTTACTTCTGTCGCGAGACTAAGCAAGTCGATATTGCACGGATGCTTGATGATTTATCGCAAGCAGGGCCAAAAGATGTGGTGCTTATCCATGGTTGCTGCCATAACCCAACCGGCGCGGATATTGATTTCGCCGCATGGCAAGCGATCACCAGTCTTGCGCAGAAAAATGGCTTCATCCCTTTTGTTGATGTTGCCTACCAAGGGTTTGGTGAAGGTCTTGAAGAGGATGTGAAAGGGCTGCGTTTTATGGCAAACAACGTCGAAGAGATGTTGATCACCACCTCTTGTTCAAAGAACTTTGGTCTCTACCGAGAACGAACTGGCGCCGCGATTGTTGTCGGTAAAAACGCACAAGATGTAGCGAATGCAAAAGGTAAATTACTAACGTTAGCCCGTTCGACCTACACTATGCCGCCCGATCATGGTGCTGCACTGGTGAAAACTATTTTACAAAATCAAGCATTAACCGCGATTTGGAAGCAAGAGTTAAGTGAAATGCAACAGCGTTTGTTAAACCTGCGTCAAACCTTGTGTAATCATTTGAGAAATCAGCACAATACTTCACAATTCGATTTTATCGAAAGTCACAAAGGGATGTTTACTGTGCTAGGCTTTACTCCAGAACAGATGGCTCAGCTACGTGATCAATATGGAATCTATGGGGTAGGTGATGGCCGAATTAACATTGCAGGCTTATCAGAACAACATATTCCGTATGTTGCTCAAGCCATAGTGAATGTCTCTTAAATATTTATCAGTTTGATTAGGTGGGTCAATGAAACAACACTTGAAACTTATTGCTCTTTTAATGTTGAGTACTGGTTTGATGGCATGCAGTACGCTAAACCAAACCTCAACACAACCAGAGCAAAAGCCAAAAGTTGAAGAGCCAAAACAACAAAATACTGAGGCACAAAAACCGGTTGAAAAACCCTCGAAAGAGCCAGTGGTTGTGGTGAAGGCCAAAAAAACCTCTGATGGTAAGCTTATTTTGGGCGAAAAAGAGTGGGTTTATGTGCCGAGTTTGAACGAAAGCTTCAAAGCGCGTATCGATACCGGGGCGGCCACCTCTTCAATTAGTGCCGTGGATGTTGTTGCTTTTGAACGCGATGGAAATGATTGGGTCAAGTTCAGGATTGAACACGATGACATCAAAAGTGATGAGATAAGTTTACCTGTTGAACGCTGGGTCAGAATTCGGCAATCCAGTGCAGAGGGTACACAAAGACGTGCGGTCGTTGTCGCTTGGATTGAAATTGGTGATCTCAAAGAGAGAACCGAATTTACGCTTGCCGATCGTACACATCTGACTTATCCACTGTTACTTGGTCGTAGTTTCTTTAAAGATGTAGCGCTTGTTGATGTGAGCCGAAAGTACGTGCAGGATAAACGTAAATAGAGATACCTCACTTCTTAGCTCAACCTAACAGCCAGCACTTGTTGCTGGCTTTTTCTTACCTCCAATTCCCTAGTTGTAACAGCAGTCTTTATTCCTCATTACTTTATTCGATATTTGCTCAATAAAATGATGCGCTGTGTTGAATAATGTTTAAAAACCATTGTGTTAAGTTTGTTAAAAAGACGATGGCGTCTAAAATGAAAACATACCACCTGCATTGGTAAACCGAAAAGGTGTTAACTCAGGATCTGATATACAAAACACTGCTTAAACCCACGCCGAGCAGTGATATGACTGCTAATAAGGAAATTGTCTATGTCTGAGCATCAACAAGCTGAAAGTAAATTTAGATTAGTGACACGCAGCGATTTTGATGGGCTGGTTTGTGCCGTGTTGCTCAAAAAACTCAACCTAATTGACGAGATCGTGTTTGTTCACCCAAAGGATATGCAAGATGGGAAGGTGACGACAACTGAGCGTGACATTGTCACTAACCTGCCTTACGTCGCTAATGCTCACTTAATTTTTGATCATCACTTATCGGAAACTATTCGCAATCAAGGTGAAAGGCCGAATCATATTATTGATCCAAACGCGCCGTCTGCCGCGCATGTAGTATGGCAATATTATGGCGGACTAGATACGTTTCCCTCTCAGTGGCAAGAGATGCTGATTGCTGTCGACAAAGGTGACTCCGCGCAGTTTACTCGGGATGAAGTGCTTGATTCTGCGGGATGGAATTTACTGAATTTCCTGATGGATGCAAGAACAGGTTTAGGGCGCTTCCATGAATTTCGTATCTCCAATTATCAGTTAATGATGGATCTTATCGACTACTGTGCGAACCACTCCATTGCCGAGATTCTTGCTCTGCCGGACGTTCAAGAGCGCGTTACTTTGTACCGTGAGCATGAAATTCTATCTAAACAGCAGATTCAACGTTGTGCCAAAGTCTATAAAAACCTTGTCATTCTTGATTTGACGGGCGAAGAAATTATTTACGCGGGGAATCGGTTTATCATTTATGCCTTATTTCCCCAGTGTAATATCTCGATTCACAAAATGTGGGGCTTTCAGAAGCAAAATATCGTGTTTGCTACGGGGAAATCTATTTTTGATCGTGGCTCTAAAACCAATGTGGGCGGATTAATGCTCAAATATGGTGGTGGAGGCCATCAAGCGGCTGGAACGTGCCAAATTGCTCTTGAAATGGCCGAGCAGGTAGAAAAAGAGCTGATCAGCCAAATTACCACAGATGGTTAAAGCCGGTGAAGCCCTGCATGGCAGGGCTTTTTATCTCATCGCGGCGTTTTCTATACGTTTCGTTCCTAAAACCACAAAGTTACCAATTCTTATTGCGGCTCATCACCTACCAGCAATGCCAAGTTGTTTCGTTATAATTGCAGCTTGGGGTTTCGTAAATCTTATTTTTCTCTATACTTACCCAAGTGACTGAATTATTAATAGTTTACACTGATGGAATGTCGCGAAGTTATCAATGGAAGGATTCTAGTATGAGAAAAATTAAGCCTACGCTGTTAGGTGTGACTGTGCTGCTGATGAGTGCTTTGGCGACTGCGGATGTTGTAGAAACCACAACATTATCCGGCGTTGGGCAAGCCAAATATCCCGCCAATTTTTCTCATTTCGATTATGTTAATCCAAGCGCACCTAAGTACGGAAAAGTAACTTATGGCGAGGTAGGTACTTACGACAATTTTAACCGCTTTGCTTCCCGAGGCGCTCCGGCGGCAGGCAGTGGTGAGCTTTATGATTCACTGATGTTTGCGCCCAGCGACGAAATTGATACCTATTATCCATTGATTGCTTCTAAAGTTCGTTATTCTGATGACTATTCGTGGCTAGAACTAGATATCAACCCGAACGCACGTTTTCAAGACGGTAAACCGATCACCGCGCAAGATGTTGAGTTTACGTTCAACAAGTTCATGACAGAAGGGGTGCCTCAATATCGACTGTTTTACAAAGCGGTTAAATCGGTAACGGCGATCCATCCTTTAACGGTTCGTATTGAGATGTCAGAACCTAATAGAGAAAAGCTTTTTAGTTTGGCTCAATCAACTCAAGTGTTGCCTAAGCACTATTGGCAGGATAAAAACTTAGCAGAACCATTAAATGAACCGCCAGTCGGCAGCGGTCCTTATAAAGTCGTACGTTATCAAACTGGGCAGAGTGTTACTTATGAGTTGCAGGAAGATTATTGGGCTGCCAACTTACCAGTCAGCATTGGGCGACATAATTTCAAGCAGATCCAATACGACTATTACCGCGACGATACCGTAATGCTTGAGGCATTTAAAGCTGGGGAATTTGATATTCGCCAAGAGAGTTCGGCGAAGTTTTGGGCCAGCTCATACACTGGATTGAACTTTGATAAAGGATTCATCAAGAAAGAAGCGATCGCGCATAATAGCCCAGCGTCAACCCAAGGTTTTGTATTTAATATTCAACGAGAAGTGTTTAGTGATCCGAAAGTGCGCGAGGCTTTGACTTATGCGATGGATTTTGAATGGATGAACAAAAATATGTTCTACGATCAATACTCACGAACGCGTAGCTATTTTCAAAACACAGAGTATGAAGCGAAAGGTCTTCTCTCTACTGATGAACTCACTATTCTTACACCACTAAAAGATAAGATCCCAGAACGTGTTTTTACCCAAGAATACCAACCACCAGTGACGGATGGGTCTGGTCGTATTCGTCAACAACTACGAGTCGCTTTTCAATTGCTCAAAGAGGCGGGGTGGGAGCTGAAAGATAAAGTGATGACCCATAAAGAAACGGGTAAAGCGTTTGAGTTTGAGTTATTGATCTACAGTCCGACCACGGAACGTATTGCTATTCCTTTGCAAAAAAATCTAAAACAGCTTGGTATCGAGATGAAGATTCGCTCAGTGGATACCACACAATATCTTAAGCGTTTGCGCGATAGAGATTTTGACATGCTTTCGTCGGCCTATGCCGCTAATCCTTACCCAAGTCCTAACTTGTTGATTATCTGGAATTCAAACTACATCGATTCCACGTACAATCGTGCTGGAGTGTCAGACCCTGTTGTCGACTTCCTCACTGAACGAATTGCCGCCAATCAAGAGCATCCAGAAAAATTATTGCCTTTAGGCCGAGCATTAGATCGCGTTCTACAATGGAATTTTTATCTGATCCCACAGTGGTATCTGAGCCAATATCGTATCGCAACTTGGGACAAATTCGAGCGCCCTAGTGTGATGCCAAAATATGATATTGGTCTTGATACTTGGTGGGTTTCGGAGCAGAAAGCGCAATTGCTACCAGAAAAACGCCGTTAAGAGGATGCAATGACTGCTTATATTTTCCGCCGATTGCTGCTCGTTGTGCCCACGCTGTGGGCGATTATTACCATTAATTTTTTTATCATCCAAATTGCCCCCGGAGGCCCAGTTGAGCAAGCGATTGCACAAATGGAAGGGCATGGTGACGGAATTATGGAGCGATTTACTGGAGGCGGCCAAGAGGTGGATATGTCGCTGTCGGCTAACACTGGAGGATATAAAGGTTCCCGAGGTTTAGACCCCGAGGTAGTCGAAGCGATAAAAAAACAGTTTGGTTTCGATAAGCCTCTTCATGTCCGTTATTTTGAAATGCTAAAAAATTACGCAACCTTTAATTTTGGTGACAGCTTATTCAAAGGAGGCAATGTTATTGATTTGATCACTGAGCGTTTACCCGTTTCGATCTCTTTAGGGCTGTGGAGTACGCTGATCATCTACCTTATCTCCATTCCTCTCGGAATTTTAAAAGCCATTCACCATGGCTCAAGGTTTGATGTATGGTCAAGCGCAGTGGTTATCATCGGTTACGCTATTCCGGGCTTCTTGTTTGCGATTATTTTGATCATTATTTTTGCCAGTGGAAATTATTTCAGCTGGTTCCCACTGCGTGGTTTAGTATCAAATAATTTTGCTGATCTGACTTGGTATCAACAAATTGGCGACTATTTTTGGCATTTGGCTTTGCCCATCTTTGCAATGGTGATCGGTGGGTTTGCCACTTTGAGTATGCTAACGAAAAACTCATTTCTTGATGAGATCAACAAACAGTATGTGGTGACGGCTCGAGCAAAAGGACTGGATGAAGGACGTATTCTTTATCAGCACGTTTTTCGTAATGCGATGCTGATTATTATTGCCGGTTTTCCGAGTGCTTTTATCAGCATATTTTTCACCGGTTCGATGCTGATTGAAGTGATGTTTTCACTGGAAGGTATAGGGCTACTTGGTTTTGAATCGACCATTCAACGGGATTATCCTGTAGTGTTTAGTTCTTTATACATCATGACGTTACTTGGATTAGTCCTCAGCATCATTTCCGATTTGACCTATATTTGGGTTGATCCTCGAATCGACTTTGAGGCTCGTTCATGATGGTAAAAAAAAGGCTGTCCAACCCATTAAACGTATTGCGCTGGCACGGTTTTAAGTCCAATCGGCGCGGTTTTTATTCACTATGGTTGTTTACGCTTTTATTTGTGGTGAGCCTATTTGCTGAGCTGATTGCAAATGATAAACCCCTTTTGGTTGAGTACGATCAGCAGTGGTTTTTCCCGACCTTTCAACAATATGCAGAAACTCGTTTTGGTGGTGAGTTTGAAACCGAAGCGGATTATACCGATCCTTACGTCATCGATCTGATTGAACAAAAAGGCTTTATTGTTTGGCCATTGATCCCATTTAGTTACGACACCATCAACTTTAATATCAATAATGCAGTGCCGTCAGCGCCAGATTCAGTGAACTGGCTTGGTACTGATGATAAAGGGCGCGATGTGCTGGCTCGTATTATTTACGGGTTTCGTATTTCGGTTTTGTTTGGCTTTGTATTAACACTCGTCTCGTCAGTGATAGGCGTTATCGTTGGTGCCACTCAAGGTTATTATGGCGGTTGGCTTGATTTACTTGGGCAACGTTTTATTGAAGTTTGGTCAGGGATGCCAACGCTTTTTCTGCTGATCATTTTATCGAGTTTCGTCGAACCGAATTTTTGGTGGTTGCTTGGTATTATGGTGCTTTTTAGTTGGATGAGTTTAGTGGGCGTGGTGAGAGCGGAGTTTTTACGCTGTCGTAATTTTGATTATGTGCGGGCTGCGCAAGCGATGGGTGTGAGTGATCGCCGCATTATGCTTCGCCACATGCTACCTAACGCGATGGTGGCTTCTTTAACCATGATGCCCTTTATTCTTTCAGGCTCAGTTACGACTTTAACATCCTTAGATTTTCTCGGTTTTGGCTTGCCAGTCGGCTCGCCCTCTTTGGGCGAATTATTGGCGCAAGGGAAAGCCAATTTACAAGCTCCATGGTTAGGTATTTCAGCATTTGTGGTGCTCTCGTTAATGCTGACATTATTGGTCTTTATCGGCGAAGCAGTACGCGATGCCTTTGACCCGCATTCGACAGGGAGAAGATGATGAGTAAAACCGTACTCTCTATCCAAAATCTTTCGGTCGGGTTTGGTCAAAAAGACAATGTTGAAGCTGTGATTAAAGCAGTGTCACTTTCTCTCTCCGCAGGAGAAACCTTAGCGCTGGTGGGGGAAAGTGGTTCTGGTAAATCAGTGACGGCGAATGCAATTTTGAAGTTGTTACCGAAAAGTGCTGCCCACTATTTGCAAGGGGAGATCTTTTTTGATGGTATCAACACGTTGAACTGTAGCGAGAGGCAATTAAGATGTATACGAGGCGGGCGGATTGGTATGATTTTCCAAGAGCCAATGGTCTCACTCAACCCTCTGCACAAAGTTGGTAAACAGTTGATCGAAGTTGTGGAGATTCATCGAGGACTAAGAGGCAGCAAAGCACGTCAGTTGGCCATTGCATGGTTAGAAAAAGTGGGTATTCGATCGCCAGAAATTAAGATCAATGCTTATCCACATGAACTTTCTGGGGGAGAACGCCAGCGAGTCATGATTGCGATGGCTTTGATCAATGAGCCTGAATTACTGATTGCTGATGAGCCGACCACTGCGCTTGATGTTTCTGTTCAGGCGCAAATATTAGATCTACTTAAAAACCTGCAACAAGAACTGGGTATGGCCATGTTGTTCATTACTCATGATCTCAGTATTGTTAAGCGTATCGCTGATCGCGTTGCAGTGATGCAAAATGGGCAAGTGATCGAGGTGAATGATGCCAAAACGCTGTTCTCATCACCCTCTCACTCTTATACCAAAAAATTGATTGAATCCGATCCTCGAGGTTTGCCCGTTGACGTAAACCCTGACAACCCAATTCTAGTGCAGCTTCAGCATCTCAAAGTCTGGTTTCCCATCACTGGCGGCTTATTCAAGCGCACGGTCTCGCATATTAAAGCTGTCACCGACATGCAGTTTAAGCTTAAAAGAGGACATTCATTAGGAATTGTTGGCGAGAGCGGTTCGGGTAAATCGACCACTGGTATGGCGATACTAAAATTAGTCCATTCGGAAGGCTCGATTTGTTACGACAATAATGAGCTGCAAGGGTTAGATAGGAAAGCTATGTTACCTTATCGCAGCAAGATGCAAGTCGTTTTTCAAGATCCATTTTCAGCACTGAATCCGAGAATGTCGGTGGCGCAGATTATTGGTGAAGGGTTAGAGGTTCATAGCCGTTATGATCGACAAACTGTTGAACGAATGATTTGTGATGTGATGCGAGAAGTTGAACTCGACCCAGCCACTCGCTACCGTTATCCCAATGAGTTTTCAGGTGGGCAACGACAACGTATCGCGATTGCTCGGGCATTGGTGCTTAAACCTGAGTTCATTTTACTTGATGAACCAACTTCTTCTTTAGATCGTACGATTCAAGCGCAAGTGTTGGATTTGCTTAAATCGCTGCAACAAAAATATGGATTAACGTACTTGTTCATTAGCCATGATTTACATGTGGTGAAATCATTATGCCACTACACTATGGTGATGAAACAGGGTGAAGTCGTTGAGCAAGGGGAAACGCAACAGCTGTTTCTCAATCCTCAGCACCCTTATACCCAAGAGCTTATTTCCTTTTCTTATTAAACATCACGCTATGTCATACAGTTAAATAACGTGATGTTGTCGCTAGGAAAACAGTGAGTGAATATTGAAAGTAGCGGTAAAGTTGGGGCGCTACGCGCATGTAAAGAATATCGTTATTAAATGGCCATCTTAATGGCTGGTACTATCGCTTCCGGCATGGCTAAAAAATAGCCTTGAAACATATCAATATCGAGTTTTTGCATTGCTTCGAGTTGCGCTTGGGTTTCGATGCCTTCTACAACGGTATTGGAACCATTCTGTTTCGCAAGGGTAATGCCATCCATAAGTGGGTCACAATCACCTTGCATATATTTGAGTAATAAGCTTCGATCAAATTTGATGATATCAGGCGTCACCAAATTAACCCGTTGTGGTGTTGAGGCTTGAGTACCAAAATCATCAATGGCAATTTTAAAACCATTTGCAGCCAGACTTTGCGTTGCGCATTGCAGCTTGCTTTCATTTTCTGAATCGATTTCAATCAATTCCATGACCAGTTGATTATGTTCTATATGCAGTTCTTTGAGGCGATCGCATAGCAATGCTTTGTTGATGTCGCTGATGGCAAACAATTCGCCCGCGACAGGCAATAAGTTTAGAAATAATTGGCATTGACGATATTCGGAAAGGGCATAGTTTCGGATGTGGATAACTCGGCTGAGTCTTTCTACGTTAAGTTTGTCGATGGGATTAATAGTGTCGGAATGGAAAAAACAATCGGGGCGAATGGTCGTGCTGCCATTGGCGGTTATTCTCACTAGGGCTTCAACGCCCACAATACGGTTATCCCGCGAGAATATCGGCTGGAAAACGCTTCGCAGCACAAGATGCTGGTAATGAGCAATAAACTGGCCATCGGAATCCAGAGACATGCATTTTGAAAACTGAGTTTTGTTAGTTAAAAGCATACAATTTTCGACATCCTAATCATTAATTTTTGCTTGAAGCATCCGAGCGCCAATATGCCATGCCATATTATTGACTCACCTTGACCTTTGTCAATTGTACCTTTGGCTAAGATGAAAATTTGTGGGTTGTCAAAACAGCGTCACAAATATTGAATTATTTAGTGAATGTGATGCGGCAGGCTCAATTGATTGAGTGTGTGCTAAATCAGAAGACAGCCCAATGAAGAGGGTAATAAGGTAAAATCTAGAACTTGGAAGAAAATGAGGGCGGTTTGTTTACGTTACGCCCATTGTAATACGGCATATAATTGAACGTATTTTCGGACTAGTTGCTGGTTTTTAGAGCGTTTTAAAGGATGGCTAAATTTAATATAACAAGGGCTAATTTGAAAACGGTTCTCTAAAGATTGAGTTAGCAATGAGTCACTTTCATACAGCGTGATACCTTGTGCGAGGTATTGATCTATTTCATCGGGTAATTGCCCTGTCCACCAATGAAGTAACTCGCGACTTTTTTGGCTACGACTGATCCAGTGATCGGTCAGTAATAACAGTAAATCATTCGGTTGAATCGCGTAAGCGTACTCATATTTCCACTGCGCAATGTCTTGCATCAACTTTTCTCGACAGGTTTTACCTGCACTGACCATATGGTGAGTCAGGATCCATACCGTTCCGGCATCACTGCTCACTCGGTAATGGTGTGGCATGTCTCGCTGAGGGATTGATTCAATAACAGAATAGTGGCATGGGTGCCCAAATTCACTGAGTGTACGAGCCAACCTGCGAGCAAAAGCCAGTCCTAAGTGATGTTCACTCATTCCTTGGTTGTGTATGGTGGGGTAGTGCTTTTCACAAAGTTTTAGACAGTCAGCTTGAAATTCGTTGACGCTTTGCGTGAGTATATCCAATAGCAACTCGTTGTTCTCCTTTAATAAAGCCAAGCAAGATTACCACAGTTATCAACAAGCACGAGCAGCAAATGGCGAGTTCTTGATCTTTCACACTATTCTTCTAATACGAGCATTCTACAGGTGTTATACCCTTATGATTTGAAGCTACCGTTGTTTCAAGGTGTTTGAGCCTAAGTCGTGGTTATCTATATCCACAATAAGTTCCTTCAGTTTTTTCGAATAACTCAATCAGTACTAAAGTATGTCCACAATGTAAAGTATGGTAAATACTGTGTTAATAATTTAGGCTAGAATATAGATTCAATTCACTTTGTTGCTGTTTCACTTGCTGGTTTAGAAAATTTATGACAACTGAAGTTAAAAATTACAACTTAGTCACGCGTCTTATCCATTGGTTATCCGCACTCGTTATCATTGGTATGTTTGGTGTTGGGATCTGGATGGTTGAGTTAACCTATTACAGTCAATGGTATAACACCGCGCCACATTGGCATAAATCTGTCGGTTTGTTGCTGCTCGCGGTCACCCTGTTCCGCATACTATGGAAGTTGGTGAGTGTCTCTCCTGCCATTGGTGGCGGCCACTATGAGCGCATTGCGGCTAAAGCGGCGCACGGATTAATGTATTTATTATTGATGACGCTGTTTGTATCAGGCTATTTGATCTCAACAGAAGATGGCCGAGGGATTGATGTTTTCAATTGGTTTACTGTACCAAGTATGGGCTTGTTGTTTGAAGGACAAGCCGATCTCTCTGGTACGGTTCACTTTTACGCAGCTTGGACGCTGATTATTTTAGCAGGCGTGCACGCTGTTGCCGCACTCAAGCACCATTTTATTGATAAAGACGATACGCTACGAAAAATGATAGGAGCTTCTAAATGAAGAAAACGTTACTTGCTACTGGATTGGCTTTCGCAACACTCATGCCGCTAGGTGCAAACGCTGCTGACTATGTTATAGATACCAAAGGTGCGCATGCTTCAATTAACTTTAAAGTCAGCCATCTTGGTTATAGCTTTACCAAGGGCCGCTTTAACAAGTTTGATGGTGAGTTTTCCTACGATCCTAACGACCTTGCAAGCTCAAAAGTGAAAGTTAATGTGGATACTCGCAGCCTGGATAGTAACCATGCTGAACGTGATAAACATATTCGTAGTGCTGATTTCATTGATGCATCAAAATATTCACAAGCCACGTTTACCAGTACTCAAGTGGTTGATAAAGGGAATGGTAAACTAGAAGTGCTCGGTGATCTTACTCTGCATGGTCAAACCAAACCCATTACTATTGATGCAGAATTTATTGGTGCAGGTAAAGACCCATGGGGTGGCCAACGCGCTGGTTTTTCGGGGACAACACGTATCGAACTCGCGGATTTCAATATTGCAGTAATGGGCGCTTCAAGCTATGTCGATATGGAACTCTATGTTGAAGGAATACAAAAGTAATCCACATCTTGTTATGCTTTAAGCAAACATGAATAAAAGGGTCTAACTCTAGACCCTTTTCACTAACTCTCGCTATATTTTATCTCTATACATTGGCTAACTGACGGATTTCTGAGTCTGGAATTCGGCGACCGCGTTGTCCATGTCGTTTGCTTGTTTGGAAACGATATCGACTTCAATCAAACACTGTTTGGCTGAGTGCATATTATTATCAGAGATAGAGTTAAGTTCGGTGATCGATTCACTGACTTGGTTCATCACAATGCCTTGTTCTTCAATTGCAGAGGCGATTCGCTCAGAGTTACTTTGTATCATTTCCATGTCAGAGAGAATCTGACGTAAACTATTATCCAGTTCTCCTGAAGCCGTTAGCGTCGCATGGCCTTGAGTGTTGCATTGCGCAATATCAGTGACAACGGTGCTCATTTGGCTTTGAATTGCAGAAACGACATTGGTGATCTCTTCCGTTGACTGATGCGTGCGGCTGGCAAGTGCGCGGACTTCATCGGCGACCACAGCAAAGCCTCTGCCTTGTTCTCCGGCGCGAGCGGCTTCAATCGCGGCATTTAATGCCAGTAAATTGGTCTGCTCTGCGATACCTTGAATGATGTTAACAGCACCGCCAATTTGTTCGACATGCTTGTTCAATGAGGCGATGGAGATTTGACTTTTTTCCAATGTTCGTGAGAGTTCATCGACATTTTTTACCGTTGATTCCACCACCAAACGCCCTTGCTGAGCATTGTGCGCGGCTTTGTGTACACCTTCTACCGCTACACTGGTACTTTCTGAAATTTCGCTGATGGTGGACACCATTTCTTGAACGGCCGTTGCCATTGTCGTGGTGTGGTCAGCCTGAACGTGAAACTGTTCAATCACATCTTCTAATTCGTTATGCATACTTGATGTACTGTTCGATAGCTGGTGAGACTTTGTTTGAGAGCCAGCGATAAGAGTTTCGAACTTATCGAGTAAGGTATTAAAATAAGTTGCGATCGATACCAACTCGTTGCGGCCAGTCAGTTCAACACGCAAACTGATGTTGTTGCTGTTTGAAATCATTTGCATCACTGACAACAACTTACTCACTTGCACGTTAATGGAGCGCGCTATTTGGAGAATAAATCCAAGGATTAGCACGATCACTAACGCACTGAGCCCTTGCTTCACATAGTTAATTTCTTGCTCAATACTTGTAATCTCTTTATTTAACACTTCAGAAAAGGTGACAAACTGTTGTTCAACATTATGAGAAAGGTTACGTACTTCACCAAGTAGCCCTTGATTATATTTCAAACCAATCACTTTTTTCTGATCGACAAGCTGTTGGGCGGCCTGTGCTAATGCCGGAAAACGGTTAGTCACTGCGCTGTTTTGCAGCTCTCCAACCTGCACGCTTTGATCAAACGCCATCAGCTCTAAAAGTAATGCATCATCAGCATTAGCTTTTATGGTCTCCAATGCTTGTAAATAAGTGGCTAAAAGGCCGGATCTTTCATTTAATCCGTATAGGCTATAAGCCTGCACCAATTTTTCAAAACCTTGTTTATAAGCCAAAAGATTTTGTCGGAGTTGGCTACTAGAGGGGAGATCTCGATCTAACAGGATGAGGGAAAGTTGCTGTTCCAGATCTAAAAAAAGAGTGCTGTTTTTTTTAAAGGTTTCAAGGTATTTCACGTCGCTTCGCAGAAGAAAATCTTTCTCATTGCGCCGCAAATTGAGCAGTCTAATTTCAAGTTTATCGACTAAGTTAATGGCTTGATTGAGCGTTTCGGTGGTTTGGGAAAAATGTGTGGTAGTGGCTAACATTACCAGAACCCCGATAACCGCAATAGCACCCAGTGAATATAATTTTTGTTTGATACTCATGAGATTATACACCTAAGTAAAATGACAATAATTGATGAAAATGTAATTATTAGTATGTTTAATTAGAATGTTAGGATTAAATGAAGCGTATATCAATGAACGCAAAAATATAAATTACATTCATTATCGTGACACAATATTGGAACTTTTATTTTGTTGATTCCCATAGAATTTGTTAGAGGCACTCTGTAAACATGATTGAATTAGAAAATTACCAAGGGCTTATTTTTGATATGGATGGTACGTTGCTTGACACCATGCCAGCGCATTTAGAGGCTTGGTCAAAAACAGCGCAACATTTTCGCTTCCCATTCTCAGAACAGTGGTTGCACAGTTTAGGTGGCATGCCTAGTGCTAAAATCGTTTCACAAATCAATAAGCTGCACGATCTCAAATTGGTGCCAGAGCTGGTCGCTCAATTTAAAATGGCGGCATTTTCTTCTATCGAAAATAGTGGCGAGGTAATTTCTTGTACCCATGAAGTTGTTGAGCAGTTTTATGGTAAAAAGAAGCTTGCGATTGGGACTGGAAGCCAAAGGCAAAGTGCACTCGCATTGCTTAAAAAGTCTGGGCTATTAAATCGCTTTGATGCTGTAGTAACGGCGTCTGATGTTGAAAACCATAAACCGAATCCAGATACATTTTTGCGTGCAGCCTTTTTATTAGATCTCGAACCTAAGCATTGTGTGGTGTTTGAAGATACTCATTTGGGTAAACAAGCCGCTCACGCTGGAGGAATGGATTGTGTGATGGTAGAGGAAGGAAAACTGGTGTTTTATCCAGTCCCTTCTCAAGAATAGAGCCGCGTAATGCGGCTCAACACCGCTTTACTGGATTTCAATTAATTCCACATCAAAAATTAGTACGGATGCCGGTGGGATAGGGCCGCTGCCACTTTTGCCATAACCTAAATTACTGGGTATGAACAGGCGCATTTTTTGTCCTTCCACCATCAGTTGTAGGCCTTCCTGCCAGCCTTGAATCACCTGCTTCAAACCAAACACAATCGGGTCGTTACGTTCAACCGAGCTATCAAACACCGAACCGTCAAGTAAAGTACCGTGGTAATGCACTTTTACACGACTGTTGGCTTTCGGATGAACGGTGCCAGTACCTTGTTGGAGTACGAGATATTGTAGGCCACTTTCGGTTGTTATCACGCCATCTTGCTGAGTATTTTCAGCCAAAAACGCTTGGCCTTTAGCAAAATTTTCATCGGCAATTTTGTGGTTATTCCACGTACGATAGATAAAAAAGCCAGCCAGTAAAAAAATAATAATTGGAAATACAAATTTAGACATATTTTTAAAGCCTTGTGGATTAGGGGTGAGTCAATAAATATGAGATGGTATTCGCGATATCTGCTACATCTTTATGACCGGAGGTGATGACTAAATATTTGCCTTTCACAATAAAGGTTGGAACGGCATTGATTTGGCCTTTTACTGAAATATCATCAGCGAGCTGAATCTCTTGGAATAACTGTTTTTGCTGCTCATCATCTAACGAATACGGGCTGATTAGCCCTCGCTGGCTGAAGGCCAAATCAATCGCTTCTTTACGCTCACTTAACGTTACTTCTTCATCCATTTGCACGACCGAAAATAGCTGTTCCATCATGGCATGATCGGGAATTGCTCCCAGTTGCATCACGGCTGAATAGTAAATCATGGCTCCAATCTGTGCGCCTTCGTTAAAGGTGACATGCAGTTTACCAAATTTTTCGCCTGTTATTTTCTCTAGCTCTGGGATGACCTTTTCCATTGAACGACAGTGTCCGCAAGTCAGCGAAAACACTTCCGTGACGGCTGGCAGGCGGTATGTTGCAAGACTTACGGGAAGCTCATCATATTGTTTCCCTTTTTGTGGCGTAGTGTTGTCACCGCAGCCTGCTAGAATCAGTAGTGTTGTGATGAGAGTCAACCAATAGCGTGTGTTTTTTTTCATAACGAGTATTGAGTTAAAAAAGAATACTTGAATTCTAACGGCTTACCGTGACAAGGAAAACAGAAACAACCACGAAATTGCTACCAAATATATATAAAGTTTTACAGTCTTGGCCGATACAGTTTAGGTAGTAAGAGAATGGAGTGATGCTTGAATGAAGTATTTAGCCTTACCGTTATTGATGTTGTTAACGGGGTGTGGAACATTAGCCACCGCAGATCGGATGTTTAGCGACAATCTATTGGATGCAGCGCCAAAAGGTGATTTTGACGTGCTCTATCCCGAATGGGGCTATGCGCCGAAGATTGCTTCAACAGGTGTTCAAGGCCCGATGGGACAGCAGCGCGTGAGTAGCTATGATTCTTTGCAAAGTTTTTTATTGAAGAATGGCGTTGATTACGAGGTTCTCCCAGGTAACCACATTATGGTTAAATTGAAAGATACGGTGAAATTTGAAACGGGCTCGTCCACCGTCTCCTCTGGCTCTGGTGATTGGCTTACTATGATGGGACGTTATTTAGCCTCAGAACCCGGTATTGATATTGTGATTGATGGCCATACGGACAGTAGTGGAGCGCCAACTTTTAATGATGGTTTGTCTGAACGTCGAGCGAAAGCGGTAAAGAACACTTTAGTGAAAAGTAATGTGGCGATGGACTCTATTTTTACCCGTGGATATGGTGAATACGTTCCGGCTTGTACGAATAAAACCAATGCAGGTAAAGCATGTAACCGTCGTGTGGAAGTGTTATTTATTGTTTCCAATAATTAAGTTATGCCTTTTGGTGGCGTGCCTTTTAAGTGATGTATCTCTTTTCACACGCGACAAGATCAAAAAAGCCCAGCGGATGAATCGCTGGGCTTTTGCATTAAAAATAAGAAGACTTAAGCAAGCAACTCTTGTGCTTGTTTCACCACGTTTTCAGTTGTAAAGCCGAACATTTTGAACAGTTGATCCGCTGGTGCTGACTCACCGAAAGTGGTCATACCAATGATCTTGCCGCCAAAACCAACGTACTTGTACCAGAAGTCGGCAATGCCTGCTTCAATTGCAATACGCTTAGTCACGGCGGCTGGTAGTACGGCTTCGCGGTAGGCTGCGTCTTGTTTATCAAACGCATCGGTCGATGGCATCGAAACTACGCGCACTTTCTTACCTTCTGCTGTAAGTTGCTCTGCGGCTTTTACCGCCAGTTCAACTTCAGAGCCAGTGGCAATCAGGATAAGCTCAGGCTGACC
>NZ_CAWNMR010000071.1:0-157533 GCF_963875615.1 Vibrio sp. V09_P4A23P171 | reverse complement strand
CAGAAGATTTCTTCGCCGTCAGGGCCCACGACTAACGCCATGCAAGGGCCATCCACTTGAGGTTTGGCTTGCGGTGTCGCACGCCACGTGACATCAGCAGGAATGAGCGTGAATTGGTTGCTGTACGTGGTCGCGCCACTGCCGCCCTCTTCTTCCAATGCTTGTGGCTGACGCCCTTGATGATGCACTTGCACGACAACCCAGTCGCGGTTCGCGCTATCGTCAAGATGCTCTTGTAAGTCAAACTTTGTGCCCGCTTGCAGGCCTGGATGGTTACTTTTTCCGGTCGCGGTACGCGCTTCTCGTCGTAGGTACTCTAAGCGAATTTGATTAAAGGCTTTGCCGCTGACATCGTCTTTAAAGCGACCCGGTGCATCAAAGTGCTCGTAGGTCGCTTGCTGGTAATCCATCTCGCGCCCTTGCGCTTGCTGAGCAAACGAGTAGCTCGGCTTTTTAAAACTGTAATCTTGCAGCGCGCTGTGGCTCACTTCGGTTTGGCTGTGTTGCGTTAATTGCGACACATAAGGGCTCTCCATCACGCCACCCGCGAGGGCGTTGTAAGGGATAGGCGTTTCTCGCTTTATCAGGCTTTGGCTGTCGTCACTGAAAAAGAGGGTGTGTTTCCCCTCTTCATGGATGAAGTGATACACCAAGCCCTCTTCGGCGGCTAAGCGGTGCAAGAAGTCGATATCCGTCTCACGGTACTGCACGCAGAATTCACGCTGAGCACACTCACGCTTCAGCGAGAAGGCGTAGTCGTTAATGCCCATTTCTTGCAGTACGATGGAGAGGATTTCGGGAACGGTTTTGAGCTGGAAAATACGGCTGTTTTGGCGCAGTGATAGCCGCTCTAATGCCGGGACTAAGGTCAGTGAGTAAAAGGTGTGATGATGGCCAATATCGCCTTTACTGAACTGGCGCACAATGCCGTGCACGCGCTGCACAACAATGCCATCACGCAGCATCTCAAGCTGAGCGGTTTTGTCCACCAGCTCCAGCGCTGTTAAGCCAGATTGGCGACTGGCCAGTTTTATCTCATAGCGAAAACCGTAGCAACGCAGGCCCGCTTGCGCGCTATCAGACAGCGATTCCACGCCTTGGTATTCATGCACCACTAACGTGTCGTCTGCCAAACCCTCCACGGTGAGCCTAAAACTTAACCTTGCCATCTTTTTCCCTTCCACATTTGAATGTCGAAAAACCTTAAGCTCAATACATAACTAGGCTACGTACTGAGCTTAAGGTTTTGGTGTGGGCCACTCACCCCAAGGACATGAAACACGAGTGAGCGACCCAAAAACTAAGCGTGATTACGCTTCAACAGGCTTGCGCCAGTCGTCAGAGCCTGAAGTACCCGCATTCACGTGATCCCACAGGATTTTACGGTAAGACATAGAAACCGTAACGTTTTGTGTGAAGTCGCCGTTCGCTGGATCTTGGCAGTGTGGCATTTCACAGTGAATGTCCACGATAGACGCGCTTTCGAGTGTAGTAGTGAAGAAGTTCTCTTGCTTACCTTCGATAGAAGTGCGGTACCATTTTAGCTCAACCGATTTCATCTTCTCGCCAGACGCCAGTGCGTTATAAAGAAGAGGAACCGCTTTGTTTAGCGCTACGGTGAATTTAAATGGTTTGTGAACACGTTGACCAGAAGGCTGACCTGATTGTGGATCAGTCGGTACAGTTACAACGTGGTCAAATTGTTGAACCAACATTTGGTCTTCATGACCTTCAACGAACGCATCACCGATTGAATCAGTAGACAGAGCACCAGCAGTGATCAGGCCCTGAGTTTCGCCTTCGATAGAGATATAACATGGAGTTGGCATTGCAAATTCCTTACTTTAATGATGAATGGTATGAAACAAGTTCACTCGTCATAGAGCAAAGTCAGTGCCAACTCTATTACTATTTAAAATCAAACACTTATATTGTATGTATTTTTGATTGAGCAAAAACCTGCCCAGTATGAGCAAGATATTGCTTCGATGGGTAAAAACTTACCCTCATTCTGAGACAGCCAGATGTAAAAATCCCGATTCACACTGTAAATCGGGATTTTGATGTTGAGACTTCACAAGAAACCATTCAACTCATTAAATTGCAATGGGGTTGACAACTATACCCTTGTCTCTAGCTTATAGTAGAGAGTTGCCAGTGGCGGTACACAGACCAAAATAGATTGGTCTAAACCCTCACTCTCAACGTTTTCAGTCAGTACACGGTTTTTGACTTCAAAACCGCTACCGCCATAGTGTCTATCATCTGTATTAAGCAGTAATTGATACTCACCTTTGACAGGCATACCTAAACGAAAAGCTTGGTGAGGAACAGGGGTAAAATTGGTGATAATTAAAATACGTTCACCGCAGTCACTCATGCGTTCATGCGCAAGAATGCTCGCATCGGCCGCATCTTGTAAGCGCCACTCAAAGCCACGAGGCTCACTGTCTAACTCAAAAAGTGCAGGCTCGGCTTGATACATCTTATTGAGATCTCGCGTTAAATTCTGCACTCCTTGATGGCGTTCAAACTGCAATAAGAACCACTGAAGTTGGTCATCATGATTCCATTCTGCCGTTTGACCAAATTCAGTGCCCATGAAGTTGAGTTTTTTACCCGGCTGGCCATACATGTACCCCATATAAGCACGCAAGTTTGCCGTTTGTTGCCACTCATCGCCGGGCATTTTGTTGTGGATCGAACCTTTTCCATACACCACTTCATCGTGTGATAGCGACAACACATAGTTTTCACTGTGTGCATAGACTAACGGGAAGGTGATGACGTTGTGATGGTATTTACGATGGACGGGATCTTCTTTTATATAAGCCAAACTGTCATGCATCCAGCCCATATTCCATTTGAAACCAAAGCCTAAGCCGCCCATAAAGGTTGGCGCTGAAACGCCGGGAAAAGCTGTTGATTCTTCAGCAATGGTCATAGCATTCGGGAAGTGTTTGTACACTTCTTCGTTCATCCACTTTAAGGTGGCAATCGCATCGTAATTTTCTCTGCCGCCATCCACATTTGGGATCCATTGATCATGGCTGCGTGAGTAGTCGAGATAGAGCATCGAAGCAACGGCGTCGACCCGAATGCCATCGATATGGAACTGTTCAAACCAATATAACGCATTCGAGACCAAGAAACGGCGCACATGTTCGCGGCCAAGGTCGTAAATATACGAACTCCAATCTTGATGCCAGCCGCGGCGTGGATCAGGGTCATGGAATAAAGGAGTGCCATCAAAATTGGCTAAGCCATGACTATCGGCAGGAAAATGTGCGGGAACCCAATCGAGCACCACACCAAGGCCAGCTTGGTGGCACTGATCCACGAAATATTTAAAATCATCGGGCGTACCGAAACGGCTCGTTGGCGCAAATAAGCCAACAGGTTGATAGCCCCAAGAGCCATAGAATGGGTGCTCAGACACGGGCATAAGCTCTACATGGGTATAGCCTAAATCCACCAAATAAGGCACCAGTTGATCAGCCAGCTCACGATAATTTAAAAATTCACCCGCCGAATTACGACGCCAAGAGCCCACGTGCAACTCATAGAAAGAGAGCGCTTGCTTGCGCTTTTCGGTGATGGGGCGAGCTTGCCACGTACTGTCTTGCCATTCATAACGCCGATGATCATACGTCACTGAAGCAAACGAAGGGTATTGCTCAGCATAGTGACCCCAAGGATCGGCTTTGTGCGGTAACCCTTCACCATGAGGCCCTTTCAATTCAAATTTGTATTGCGTACCTTCGGGTAAGTTGGGCATGAAAATTCCCCAAATACCGTAATCAAGGCGCTGCATTGGATTACGACGTCCATCCCATTGATTAAATGCGCCAATCAAACTGCACGCTTTTGCATGCGGTGCGTAGACTAAAAAACGGATACCTGAGATTTGTTTACCACCACGTTCCATGGTCACAAACTGCGAACCCATGTGGTGATACATCGATTTCGGCGTATGCAAATCATCATATTCAGCGTATAAACCATGGTACTGATATGGGTCATCGATGAGCTGTTCGACACCTGCCCAATCGACCGCCAATTGGTAGTGGGTAAAACGTAAATCAATATTTGATTTTAGGATGAAACCCGACTCATCTTCACGCTCAAGCAGAATGCGGGGTTGATTTTCCACCACCAGCTCAACTTTTTCGGCACCCGGCATCCAAACGCGTAGCGCACCTTGATCGGGTGCGAGGTAAGGGCCTAAAAATGAGAATGGATCTGTAAATGATGCATGGGAAAGTTGGCTATATGCCTGCTTTAGCTTTGAAAGCTTTTTTGTTTTCATATCCCTACTCCTAACCTAACTTTCTTTAAACGTATAAAAATGCCCGCTAAAATGGCGGGCATACTAGCGAGGTTCAGTGTACCGAACTCTGCTGTTACATTGAGTGACCTAGACTAAAATTCTTCATGCCATGATTAAGAAAGATAACACTAAGTCACATCAAGGTTTATTCAGTAAGTGATTATTTACTTACACTCGCTCGCACTTCCGTTAAACGTGCAGCAATGCGATTGACATTATCACGCGCAAATACTTCATCCAAATTCATTGAAAGTTTACGACGCCAGTTAGGGTACTCATTAACGGTACCCGGAATATTAACGGGTTTATCCATTTCCAACCAATCTTCTAACTGAATACTTAACAAGGTCGATGCACCAGATGCAACGTGCAGTTGCAGCGCCTCACTTAAATATGAATCCATTGGAACAAGGCTTGCGTCGCGCCCCACACCCTCAGGCAAATAACCATGCCATGCCACCGAATCCAAAATGCCTTGTTTACATTTCAAACGGTCCTCAAACAAGGCTTCGAGCTGGGCTTGATCGGGGTACAAACCAATTTCGCTCCCCATTTTGAGATCATCGCAATGCCAGAAACCACGCAACGTTGGCATATCATGTGTGCACAGTGCCGACATCGATTGAGCGGCGTAATGTTTCGGTGAGATAAAGCCGCCATCTTCTGCGGTTTCAAAGAAGAACACTTTATAAGAGTGAACACCCGCGTCGGCTAAAATATCGACGATTTCATCAGGTACTGTACCCAAATCTTCGCCAATCACGCTGCATTGATGGCGGTGAGATTCCAACGCTAAAATCGCGAGCATATCTTGTACTGGGTAGTAGATGTAAGCACCCTTAGTGGCATTTTCACCTTTTGGTACCCACCACAAGCGCAGTAAACCAAGTACATGGTCAATGCGCAGCGCACCACAATGTTTCATATTGGCGCGCAGCAGCTTGATATAAGCATCGTAAGCGGTTGCTTGTAATACTTGTGGATTAAGCGGTGGTAAGCCCCAATTTTGACCCAGTGGTCCAAGAATATCGGGCGGTGCGCCAATGCTGGCGTCTAAAATCAAGTTACCGACATCAGCCCAAGTTTCAGAGCCTGAATCAGCCACACCCACCGCAAGGTCGCGGTATAAGCCGACCGCCATACCTTTTTCTTCCGCGAGTGCTTGGGCTTCATTAATTTGGCCATCAGCAATCCACTGCAAGTACATGTATAGGTGAACTTTATCTTGATTGTCTTCGATAAATTTCTGTACTGCGCTGTTTTCAAACCGACGATATTTTTCAGGGAAAACCGGCCAACCCCATACATTCGGATCTTGGGCATGTAAATCGACATGCA
Organism: Vibrio sp. V09_P4A23P171; assembly: GCF_963875615.1. NCBI lineage: Bacteria > Pseudomonadati > Pseudomonadota > Gammaproteobacteria > Vibrionales > Vibrionaceae > Vibrio > Vibrio sp. V09_P4A23P171. Next base: position 151,865 of record NZ_CAWNMR010000071.1, on the reverse strand, counting down.
GCGCATCGAATGCCGCTTGGTGCACTAAGCTCTCGCCACCTTCTTCAACGAAATTCAAAAAGGCTTGTGCGCGATCGCTATTTTTATCTAAATGGCGTTTTTTAAATTCGGTGAACAGAAGTGGCAAGACACTCATTTTTAATGTTGCAACTTCGGTGTAGTTTACCCAATGCGCTTCACGTACTTTCTGAAGACGTTGCTGAAACTCCGCACTGCCTACTTTTTGCTGCGCATCCGCACTCAAAGCAAATTCAGGCACTGAACTCACGTCTATGTATAAAATATTGAGCCAACGGCGTGACGATGGGCTGTAAGGACTTGCTCCTTCAGGGTTTGCAGGAAAGAGAGAATGAATCGGGTTAAGGCCGACAAAATCGCCGCCACGAGAGGCAATATCCGCCACTAACTGTTTTAAGTCGCCAAAATCACCAATACCCCAGTTGTGCTGAGTACGCAGCGTGTAAAGCTGCACACTCGGGCCCCACAATTTTTTACCTTCAGTAATAGGTGCTTGTTTGTAACAGGCTTTTGGCGTCACTATCAGCGTGAGCTCATACGGTGTTTTACGGCGTTTCCGTGTCACCAACAGTTTGTGATATCCCCATGCCAAATCGCTTGGCAATGCAAACACTAAAGGGCCACCCTCAGCGCGTTCATCACGAACGACTTGCGATTGAAGATAGCCTTCAAGTACCTCTCCTTGCTCGGTTTCTAAGCGCCAGTTAAATTCGCTTTCACGTGCGCTGGCACCTAGATAAAGTGGCACTTCCACCGCTTCACCTTCACGAATAACGAGAACAGGATCTAATACATCTTTCTTGTGTTTCTTTTCTGCTGATTTCAGCAGCGTTTCATCATTGGTTGTGTCATAGCCCAAAGACGCCAATAAGCGGATAATGGTTTCATCTTCCACTTTCGCTTCGTCGCCCCACGCGCTTATGTAGCTGTCGGCAATGTTCGCCATCGCCGCTACTTGTTTTAATGCGTTTAGTTGTTTCATCGCTTTCTCCGAAGGGACTTCTTTCCCCTTCAAATGGGTAGGGTTTTATTATAATGAGTCATCATAGAGCCAAGGCCCTAAGGCCTTGGCTTACTTGAAAATTAACGTTTAACGGTTTCTAATTTCCAGATGTTGTTAACGTAGTCACGGATACTGCGGTCAGAGCTGAACTTACCCACCAACGCGGTGTTAAGAATCGCTTTCTTCGCCCAGCCAGCCTGGTCACGGTACTGCTTGTCCATCGCCTGATGCGCTTGTACATACGAAGCGAAGTCAGCCAGCACTAGGTATGGATCACCACCATCAAGCAAGCTATCGAACGTGGCTTTCAATTTGCCCGGAGCGCCTGGGGTAAACTCTTCACCCACCAACAAATCCAGTGAAGCCTTAAGCAGCGGATCCGCATTGTAGTAATCATATGGGTTATAACCACTGGCTTTTAACGCTTCGACTCCGTCCACTTCCAAACCGAAGATGTAGATGTTGTCATCACCCACTTCCTCACGAATTTCCACGTTTGCACCATCCATCGTACCTATGGTTAAAGCACCATTTAGCGCCATTTTCATGTTACCGGTACCGGATGCTTCTTTACCTGCGGTAGAAATTTGCTCGGATACATCGGCAGCAGGAATGATGATTTCAGCTATGCTCACGCGGTAATCAGGAATGAAAACTACTTTTAGCTTGTTACCAATGCGCGGATCGTTATTTACTTTTTCCGCAATTTTATTGATGGCGTAGATGATCTCTTTAGCTAGGTGGTAACCCGGTGCCGCTTTAGCCGCGAAGAACACCACGCGCGGCGTCATATCGAACGTTGGGTCATTCACTAAACGATGATACAAAGAGAGAATATGTAACATATTCAAATGTTGACGTTTGTATTCATGCAAGCGTTTGATCTGCACATCAAAGATGGCATTGGTATCAAGCTCAATACCCATGTTCTCTGATACCCAATCAGCCAGACGCTGCTTGTTGTGTTTCTTAACCGCCATAAACTCTTTTTGGAATTTCGCATCGTCAGCGTATTGCGCAATCGCTTCTAGCTGGTCAAGGTGCGCTGGCCACTCAGTGCCAATTTTTTCCGAAATAAGCGCCGACAAACCTGGGTTACAAAATTTCAACCAGCGACGCGGCGTAATGCCGTTTGTTACGTTGTGCAAACGTGTTGGGTAAAGCTCGTGGAATTCTGGGAAAAGATCGCGTTTTACCAACTCCGAGTGCAGCGCCGCCACACCGTTCACAGCGTAAGAGCCAACCACACAAAGGTTTGCCATACGCACTACACGGTGGAAACCATCTTGAATGATGGAGAGTTTTTGCTGTTTCGACACATCACCCGGCCACTTGGCTCGTACTTCTTGCAGGAAGCGGTGGTTGATTTCGTAAATGATTTCCATATGGCGAGGAAGCAAACGCTGGATCAACGACTCGCTCCACGTTTCGAGTGCTTCAGGCAGTAGCGTATGGTTGGTATAGGCGAACGTTTTTGAGCTGATCGCCCATGCTTCATCCCAGCCCATGCCTTTCTCATCAATCAAGATACGCATCAATTCAGGAATGGAAATCGTTGGGTGAGTATCGTTTAGCTGAACGGTTTGATATTTAGGAAGATCAGCAATGTCATGACCCGCCGCCGCATGACGACGCAAAATGTCACGCATTGACGCCGCGCTATGGAAATATTGCTGCATCAAACGCAGTGTCTTGCCTTTTTCGTGGTTATCGTTTGGATAAAGTACTTTGGTAATGTTGCCTGCATCAATCAAGGCATGCTGTGCTTCAAAGTAGTTACCGTTGTTGAAATCAGCCAGTGAGAAAGGCGCAATTGCGCGACATTCCCATAAACGAAGTGGGTAAACCGTGTCGCTTTCATAGCCGACGATCGGTAAATCCCAAGGCATTGCTTGGACAAACATACTCGGAATCCAACGGCGTTTTTCCACACCATTGTCATTGATAACGTCAACATGGCCGTAAAAACCAATCTCTTGTGCTAGGTGTGGTCGTGCCACTTCCCACGGGTAGCCTTCAACACAACGCCACTCATCAGGAGCTTCTTGTTGGTGGCCCTCACTAAAAGATTGCTTAAACAAACCATATTCATAATGTAAACCATAACCTACGGTTGGGTACTCTTGCGCAGCGCACGAATCCATGAAACATGCCGCAAGTCGCCCTAAACCACCATTACCTAAGGATGGGTCACGTTCTTCTTCTAATAAATCCGTTAGGTTCTGACCTAAATCAGCCATCGCTTCCGTGATTTGCTCATACAGGCCCATGCTGATGAGGTTGTTGCCCGTTAAACGGCCAATCAAGAACTCAAGTGATAAGTAGTTCAGACCCTTAGCGTTAACAATGCGCTCGTCTTGCTCAGTTTCGAGTAGATCAAACATCGTTAATTCAGCCAGTGCGCGCCCCATTGCGAGATACCATGAACGGCTATCTGCATTTTCAATGGTGGTGGCGTAGGTGGCAGTCAGGTGTTTCTTTACGTTGTCTTGGAACGAAGCTTTATCAAACTTCTTCTGTTGCGTAGGTTTCATTAGCGAAATCTCACTTAGTCGTTTTAATTCATCTTCGGCATATCGTGCATCAGCTACGCAAGGTCGGCATCCTCCTAAAAATGACCTCGTTTAGGAGGAGGGCTCAGGGCGTAGAGGGCGAGCACCAGAGTCGCAGTGATCTATCTCTCATTCGTTGCACATAGCGGTTCATAAGCAGTGATTGTGATCACATCACCTTGCTCACTAGCCTAAATACCGCTCATGACGCTAAGGTTTCGATCGGGAATATCAATCTCTCAATATGAGAATTGGCTCTCAAAAAAATGAGCTTCATTTACAAATTACATGAGATTTTGTACATGCTCAGTTTTTATATAGCGCATAACAAAGAAGTTTTAGTGATTAAAGTCACAATTACAGGGCGTAGATGATGAGTAAATGTGAATCCTGCAAGAATCTCGGGATGGATCAATAAACGTGCGTCACGACATCAAGTAACATCCACACAAAATGAGTGATAGTTCACTTGTGTACTCCTAAATAATGATGCTCTTCTTACTAAGCACCTCCAAAGCTGCAATCAGCTTTTAAGTCAGTAACAAGAACAATAAATGGAATCTGGAAGATGTGGATACCTTCTAAGCTTACTCGTCCCGGCCGCCTACACAACGCCATCGTTCGCCCGCGTGTGTTAGAGCTGCTTGCCCAAGCACCTTGCTACAAACTCGTGCTATTCCGCTCGCCTGCTGGTTATGGAAAAACCACCATGGCGGCCCAATGGTTATCAGACAAGACCAATGTGGGTTGGTATAGCATCGATGAAAGCGACAATGATGCGTTCCGATTTATCAACTACTTACTGCAAGCGATTAATAAAGCGACTCAGCAAAGTTGTCCAAATGCCCAAAAACTGGCCGAGCGACGCCAGTTCTCTTCTTTACACTCACTATTTAGTGAAGTGTTTTCGGAAATGTCTGGCTTTAACAAAGAGTGCTATGTGGTTCTCGATGATTACCATTTGATCGCCGATGACGATATCCACGAAGCGATGCGCTTTTTCCTCAAACACATGCCAGACAACCTAACGCTGGTCGTCACTAGCCGTGCCACACCACCATTAGGCACGGCCAACTTGCGCGTACGCGATTTGATGATCGAAATTGGTAATGAGCTACTCGCCTTTGATACAGAAGAAACAACACGCTTCTTTAATCAACGGGTCTCTGATGGCGTGGATGATGATACTGCCAACAACTTGTGCACCTATGTCGAAGGCTGGCCCTCTGCACTGCAATTGATTGCCTTACAAGCACAGCACCAAAAGCGCACGTTGGCTCAAACAGCGGAGTCGGTATCGCAGTTTAATCATGCACATTTATGGGATTACTTAGTTGAGGAAGTGTTTGATCTGCTGGATAAAGAAACGCGCCAATTTTTGATGCAATGCTCGGTGCTCGATCACTTTAATGACGTGTTAGTCTCTGCACTCACCAAACGTGACGACGCGCTGAGCATGATTGAGTCGCTCAACCGCTATGGTTTATTCATTTATCCACTGGAAGGTGAGCACAACTGGTACCGGTTCCACAACTTATTTGCGGAATTCCTCTCTCATGAACGCTTGGCGCGCATCCCGCAGCAGGAGCACGATCTGCACCGTGCCGCCGCGCACGCTTGGTTGCAAGAAGCCACACCTCATCAAGCGTTGCGTCACGCCACGCTCGCTAACGATACTGACTTACTCGCTACTATCTTGACGCAATTTGGCTGGAAGATGTTCAACCAAGGCGAGCTTTTGGCTCTCGAAGAGGCCATTAACCAACTCTCCCCCACTCAGCTCTATCGCGAGCCTAAACTGTGTATGCTACAAGCTTGGCTGGCTCAAAGTCAGCACCGCTACTTTGACGTTGGGGATCTGCTGACCAAATCGACCAACGAGATGAAAGCGCTTAATGTTCAGCTCAGCACCAAAGAACAAGGCGAATTCAATGCCCTGCGTGCTCAAGTCGCGATCAACCAAAATGAGCCAGAAAAAGCCTTAGAACTGGCGGAATTAGCGCTAAGCCAACTGGATCACACCGTTTACCGCAGTCGTATTGTCGCCACTTCAGTCGTCGGCGAAGTGAACCACGTGCTCGGTCAATTAAGCCGCGCACTCTCGATGATGCAACAAACCGAAAAGCTGGCACGCCAGTATCAGGTTTACCACCAAGCGCTATGGGCATTACTACAGCAAAGCGAGATCTTGATTGCCCAAGGTTATGTGCAAGCCGCTTTTGAAGTACAAGATATTGCCTTCAAATTAATTGAAGAGCAGCAATTACAGCAAGTGCCATTGCATGAGTTCTTACTACGGATACGTGCCCAAATCCTGTGGTGCTGGAACCGCTTGGATGAAGCGGAAGAGTGCGCTTATAAAGGACTACGCGTATTGGGCAACCACTCTCCCAGCAAGCATCTGCACAGTTATTCGATGCTGGCACGTATTGCTATTGGCCGTGGTGAACTCGATAAAGCGGGTAAGTTCATCGAACAAATACAGCACTTACTGAAACAATCGACTTATCACGTAGACTGGACGGCGAATGCTTCGCTCTCACTGATTCTATTTTGGCAAGCTCGTGGCAATGATGAAGCAATGTTGCAGTGGCTCAAGACCACCATTCGACCAGAAAAAGCATGCAATCACTTTTCACAGCTTCAATGGCGCAATATTGCTCGAGTTCAGATTCACTTAGGTCATTTGGAAGATGCGACTCAAACTTTGACGTTTATGCAGCACGAAGCGCAAACTTATCAGTTGATTACTGACCTAAACCGTAATTTGATCCTCGAAGCCGTTCTAGCCACCACAGTGCACAACGAAGAAGTGGCGAAAGAAAAACTCAAAGAGGCGCTACAGCTAACCAATCAGACGGGTATGGTGGGTAACTTTTTAATCGATGGTTCGCAGATCGGCCACTTGTTGGAAAAACTCTCTAGCCGATCCGAATTGGGAGATCTGGAACGCCACCGCGCACAACAGTTAATGAAAGAGATCTCTACCACTCAGCGCAGCCGATCAGTCCATTTCGACGAAGAGTTTGTTGAGAAGCTGGTTAATCACCCAAATATTCCTGAGCTGGTTCGTACCAGCCCACTCACTCAACGTGAATGGCAAGTCTTGGGGCTTATCTACTCTGGGTTTAGCAATGAGCAAATTGCACAAGAGCTGGATGTCGCAGGAACCACCATCAAAACCCACATCCGCAACCTATACCAAAAACTGAATATTGCTAACCGCAAAGAGGCAATCCACACCGCCGAGAATTTATTGCAACTTATGGGCTATTGAGTCGCAGGTACGATCAAAAAGAGCCAGATAATCTGGCTCTTTTCTGTCGTAAAAAATGATGGTTAGAAGGTTTTTGGAGCGAAACCAGTCATCACTTCTAAACGCAGTTCTTTGCCCATTGTTGTCATCGGGTGTACCACGATTAAACCTTTAACTGACTTTTTCAATTGACCTAAATCCGCCTGTTCGGCTTTGGTCAACTCACGAGAAAATGGCATATCGAGCAAACTCTTACGCTCTTTGCTCACCGTATAATTTTGCTTGTGTTTTGCTTGAGCGAGCTTTTTCGTCAGTTGTTCTACTTCATCGGTAAATTTGCTGATCATTACTTGATCGCCACGACCTTTAGCCGCATCGAGCTTATGGCGACACGTATCTAAACGGTTATTGAGTTGTTGAATTTCATTTTTCAGGCTCATGGTCACTGGCTCTTCGAAAGTAAAGTGGGCGCGGAGTATATCACAGCCTATCTATACTCTATATAGAAATTAAGCTTAAACCAGTGAAATGAAAGCCACTGGCAAGTCATAGAGGGCATAACAACTCTACTTAGCATTCCAATTTGACATAACACCCATTTTTCATATGAAAATATGCTCTTTGTAAGACGCGGTGCCGCAAACTTAGCTAAGCTATATTTATAACAACAACGAGCATGTCAACCGTCAGTTAAAGTACCAAGGCCAATAACATAACAACAGGAAATAACCATGAGCCTGACTATTCGCCAAAGACTCTACGTGCTATCCATTGTTCCGCTACTGATTATTTCGTTAAGTATGATGTATCTCAGTTTTTCAGAAACACAAAAACTGAATCACGAACAAATGGCTGCTACCCGCGCTAGCATGATGGAGATGAAACAAAATGAGCTGCGTTCATATCTGCAAATTGCCGATACAGCGCTCAAATCACTCAAACAAAAGAACGCTCCCCTCAGCGAAGCCATCACCATACTGCGTGACATCGCGTTTGAAAATAGTGGCTATATCTTTGGCTACAATAGCAAAGGGGATCGACTACTACTGGGCCAAAGTAATGCTGGTTTAGGCGATAACTTTTGGAACATGCAAGATACGCATGGCAACTATTTAATCCAAGATTTAATCAAAAATGCCAAAGTAGATAAGTTCACTACCTACTATTTCCCCAAGCCGGGAGAGACGACACCACTACCTAAATTGGCCTATTCTACCTATTTGCCACAATGGGATCTAATAATAGGCACTGGCTTTTACACCGATGACATTGATGCCGTAATCGCCAACATGGAAACACTCGCTGCGGAAAATATGCAAAGCAGTTTAGTCAATATCGGTTTGATGAGCTTGATCATTATCCTCATCGTCGGTTTTTTCGCCATCATTTTAAATCGCAGTATCATGCGTCCTCTCGAGCTATTTGATTTATCGATTCGTTCATTTGCAAGCGGTGACGCTGATTTAACTGCAAGAATGGAAAAATTCAACGCCCCTGAATTTGCAAGACTAAGTGATAACTTCAATGCCTTTGTCTCCAGCTTGCAAAGTATCATTGCGCGCGTACACCAAGTTGGGCAACAGGTTGTGGATGAAACCAATGACATGACACAACGAGCACAACAAGTTGACGCCATTGCATCAGGGCAACGTGAAGAGACCGATCAAGTAGCGACAGCGATGACAGAAATGACCACGACTGCAACAGAGATCTCGAACAACGCCCATCATGCCGCTCAATCAGCAAAAGATGCTGACGACAACGCCAAAGATGCCCATGAGATTGTTGATTCGGCCGCACAATCGGTACAGGATCTCGCCAAAGAGGTCGCTGAAGCGAGCCTTGTGATTTCAAAACTGGAAGGCGATGTGAAAAACATTTCGTCTCTACTTGCGGTTATCCAAGATATTGCGGAACAAACCAATCTACTGGCGTTAAACGCAGCGATTGAAGCGGCTCGCGCGGGCGAGCAAGGACGAGGATTTGCCGTAGTAGCAGATGAAGTCCGAAAATTAGCCAGCCGTACCCAAGACAGTACAGGACAAATTCATGCCATGATCGGGCAACTGAAAAATGCCTCTGATGCCGCAGTTAAAGCGATGGATTCAAGCCAAAGCCGTAGCTTAAGCACCGTAGAAAAAGCCAATGCCGCATCGACAGCATTACAAAAAATTCAAGACTCTATTGCCACGATTATGGATATGAACGCGCTGATCGCAACGGCAACAGAAGAGCAAAGTATTGTTGGGCAAGAGATATCAGAGCGCATTGTGGTGATATCTGATCAAAGTAGTCAATCGGCTGAACTGGCTAATCAGAACCAAGCGGGTAGCCAGCAGTTGAATAGCCGAGCCAACGAACTCTATGAGTTGGTGGACCGCTTTAAAGTTTAGCAAGAAGAGGTAAAACTGATATTCGTAAGCGTCAGAATGAAGATCGTTGATCACTAAGTAAAAAAGTAAAAAAGCCATGTCAACATGGCTTTTTTCAATGAAGAGATCCCTAATGACTTACAGGAGATTTCTTTGGTTTAATCGATTTTTTCTTGATATTCGCGTTTATCTTCTGGACGCAACTGACGCTGAACACCCATTAAAAAGTTACGCAGGATCTGATCTTTACATTCACGGTAGTGTTTATTGTCAGGCTTGCGGAAAAATGCATTGAGCTCGTGCTTACTTAAACGAAAATCGATAAAAGCTAATGTGTCTAAAATATCTTCTGCTTTCATATCCAGCGCAATACGCAATTTCATGAAAATCATATTATTGGTTAAGCGTGTTTCAGGCTGAGGTTGTTCACCATCGCGTTTACCACGCTTTGTATTGATTAAGCCATTGAGAAATATCGCTAGATCCACATCACTCAACACAGATTCCGTCTCTTTGTTTAGCCAAGTAGTCACTTGCTCTTGAGTAACACAGCCGTCCGCCGCAGCAAAAATCTCAACCATAGCTGAGTCTTTAAAGTCAAAAGTGTAGCGAATACGGCGTAAAATATCGTTATTGGTCAAAATAGATCCTAGGGTTAGATTTCCAGTGCCATCAAGATGACAGACTGTGAAGAAATAGCACGCCACTGTAGCAGAAGAGCGATCGGACACCTATCTATTTTACGTAATACCGTCTGAGTTTAATGTGTGTTTACTACCTCTTTTAGTAATCGGTCTATTGAATCAACCACCGATTTACTGGCCAATTCCATAGTATCAACTTGCTTAATCAGTTGTGTCCAATCACCATTCTGACCAAACTTCAGTGCACTCTTTCCTGAATCATGCACCAATTTATGAGGAGCATTCAAACCAGCAAAGCTGGGAAGCTGGCTGTATTCACGCGCACCATCACCCTCAAAATACCATTTACCTAGACGGCACTCTTGATGAGTATTCATCCCATGTTCAAACCGACGATTGAGGATGTGATCGTACACTTCATTTTTCCAAACTGCGTGATCCAATTTCACCGTATCAAGGAAAGAACACGCCGTCGCAATACGAATAACTTCTTGCATTTGTTTTGATTTGTCTAAAACGATTGTTACCGTCTGTTTTAATTCATTTGAAGCATTCTCTACTTCGATTGCACATTCTTGACTCTGATTCACTGAACCTTTAATACTTTCCGTTTGGTTCTGAACTTGCCCAACTAAAGATTCAATCTTAGTGCTGGCATCATTGGCTTTGGAAGCTAATGCCCGTACTTCATCGGCCACGACGGCGAAACCTCGACCCGCTTCACCTGCGCGTGCCGCTTCAATAGCTGCATTCAGTGCCAATAAATTGGTCTGTTGCGAAATCTCTTGGATCGTGCCGACTAACTGGCCAATCGAAATGGTTGTTTTATCTAGAACAGTCACCGACTCCATACTAGCGTGAGCGTATTCTGCAATTTTTTCTGCTCGAGAAGATAAGTGATTAATTGCTGTGCTTGTCTGACCAAAAATACTATTCAGTTGCTTCAGTGATTCGTTCTCACGCAATAAATTCTCAGCATTGTGAGCCAGACCAGAACGGATGGCTTCTAGCATGTGGCTACCACTCAAATGGCTGGCCATCAAATCAGACTCTAATTGAGTTGATGTACGCAATAAGGCCAGCTGTTCTTTTAGCTGCTGAATTTCATCTTGCCACTTTTGTTGCTCAAGTCTTTGCTGTGCTTGTAATGCAGCTATCTGAGCCTTCAAATCATCATTTTCTTTTTGCATTTTCTTATTAAATAGCATGCTCAACCTCGGCAAAAATAACATCGTCAATCTACATAAGTTTAATCGAACGTTAATAATTTTATGCACTTCTCATTTCAAAATGAGCAGATTAAATCGGAGTAATGTGAAGGGACGCACCTAGCCTCCCTTCGACATTCATTAAGCCTGTTTGAGTTCAAGTCTTGTTCGATACAGCACCATATCTTCAATCGTCAATACAGGCATATTGTGCTTTTGCCCGAACGCAACGATCTCGGGTGTTTTGGCCATGGAACCGTCAGGATTGGTGAGTTCACACAATACGCCCGCAGGCATTAAACCCGCCATTTGCATAAGATCAACCGTCCCTTCTGTATGCCCACGACGAGCCAAAACACCTCCCGCCCGAGCGCGAAGTGGGAAGACATGGCCGGGGCGTGCAAGATCATCGGCTTTAGCATCAAAGCGGGCCGCGGTTTTTATTGTGGTCACTCGGTCTTGCGCTGAAACGCCCGTAGTTACACCTGTTTTTGCTTCAATCGAGACAGTAAAAGCGGTTTGGTTTGCGCTATTGTTATGCATTACCATCGGGGGCAGTTGTAGTTGATTAGCCTGTTCATCGGTCAAACATAGGCAGACGATGCCACTGCATTCACGGATCATCAGTGCCATTTGTTGTGTGGTCAGTGACTCAACCGCATAAATGATATCGCCTTCATTTTCACGATCTTCATCATCAAGCAACAACACGCCTCGCCCTTCTTTAAGCGCAGACAGTGCGTTTTCAACACGAGTAATAGGGTCGCCAAATTTGGCAAGTAGAGATAGCTGATTCATGGTTGTACTCCTAAAAAATCACCAGAATCAGGGCTGCTATGAGGGATCAAATCCAAAACAAATTGCACCAGTTAGCGAACTAACTGGCGTCTCTTCATTCTCTCTCATCCGGACTATAACCGTCGGCTCTGGTTTTTCACCAGATCTGCTGACCTCGATACATCGAGCGCTCGCGGGCTCATCTGCCTTCTCAACTGAAAAAAACAAACACACCGCCGGTGGGGAATTTCACCCCGCCCTGAGAATTTAAAATATAAATTGGCTTTAAAAAAGCGATGTCATGGTAGTCGTTTACGATAAAGATGAAAAGTAGGACGAAGAAAAAGTGATGTGCATCGAAAAGGAAAGGCATCCTGCAATTATGCAGTTGGGGGTAACAGGAGCATAGCTAACTCAAGAGTTTAGGGTATGCAAGATGCCTTTATTCATGGTCACCAGTGACATAAATGAATCAGAGCTAAAATCGCCATTACCTCTATAGGGTTACGTGATTTTTCTAAACGCTGGCGGTAATAGATCGCCAGCGGTGTTGGCTGTTTGGTGTCAGTCGTTATGGGGTCGTTCATCATTCACCTCCTCAGCTATCGATGTGTTGATTGTGAATCAAAATAAGGAATACAAAAACTGAGAATTTTTTATTTTTTAATTCCTCATATCATTGAAATTGACCTTAAAACGATATTTAAAAACTAAAAATCAATAAATGAGGAACAAATGATCATTAATATTTCTTATTTAGTTCTTCATAAATTCGCTACTATACCCAAACAACTTGACCATCAAGGAGGGCAAAGCGCAAGGCCGTGCGAAGAACTGAACTGCCTATCTCTTCCCTTTCATCCAGAGGATTTGCGAGTGTCTGATCTTACTTTATTACGTTATTACACACGCCTGACCGTGCTTGGTGTGGGTCAAGAGATTAAAGTGTCGTTAACACAGGTTGCAGAATGTTTATTCACCTCACCGCGTCATGCACGAAATCTGGTGGCTAAAATGCAGCAACAAGGTTGGCTCAAGTGGCAACCCAAAGTCGGACGTAACCAACGCTCGATACTGCGCCTGAACCTCGATTTAGACACAATCAAACAAATGCTCGCGAAAGAGCAAATTTTGGCTGGGAAATATGAAAAAGCCTTAACCATACTGGATAATGATGAGGTAGTGTTTGGGCGTTTGTTGCAAAGTACTTCCGGCGCATCTATTCGCGAAGGTCGCTTACACATTCAACTGACGTATAAACGACCATTTGAACGGCTAGTGCCCCATCAAATACAGCGTAGTAGTGAGCGATTTCTGCTCAGGCAAATCTATTGCTGCCTCATCCAGTGTGATGAACAAGGACGCTTTCATCCAGAATTAGCCCATCACTGGGAGTATGATGCACAACATTTTCAGTGGGTATTTTATCTTCGCCCCGGATTAACGTTTCACGATGGCTCACCGATTGATGCTAATACGATCGTGAGTTTATTTGCCAAACTCTCTAGTTTGGAAGAGTACAAAAAAGAGCTCGCGCATTTGGTTGATGTAAGCGCACCACAACCACAAAAAGTAGTATTTTCTCTTAATCAATCTGATTTAGGATTTGCAGGGTTGCTCTCTGGCGTCAAATATTCAATTCAACCAGCCAGCCAAGTGAACAATGCATACTCCCCAATGGTGACCGGTTGTGGCCCATTTCAAGTTCAAGATCACTCACCTCACAAACTCATTTTAAGCGCATTTGACCAATTCTATGGCTGCCGAGCTTTAACGGATCACGTCACAATTTGGATTTTAAATGAAGACGAGTTGTACCCTCAAGGCATGCATATCAAACAAAAAAATCAGCAACAAAACATCTCTTGCCACCACGATGTAGAGCTGAGTAACGTTGAAGAACTGGCGATCATCACCTCTAATCAATCATCAAGAGTGGAAGATGGCTGCATGTTTATTTTGTTCAATCAAGGTGCTCATTCACCTCTTAATGAAAATCAGAAACGCTACCTAGCTACCGAGATATCTGGAGAAAAACTAGAGCACTATTTAGCACAACAACCAACTAAGTTTGACGCCGTCGTTGCCAGTAACCTACTGCCAGTATGGCAACCTGTGGTGCGACCACCAGCGCCTAAAGCAAGCCTGCCAAATCAAATCTCGATTGCCGTCTATGACTACACGGTACTGATTCATTGCGCCTTCGGTGTGAAACATATTTTAGAGGAGATGGGGCTGACTGCTGCCGTCAACATTTACTCCTACCGAGAATTGAATTTTCTGGCCCAGCAAGGCAAATTGTACGAGACCATAGTTATCACCAATATTAATTTAGATGACAACCGGCATTTCAGTGCATTTAGTCACTTATTTGGCAACCCAATGTTACACCATTGCATTGGCCCCGCAGAAAGCCAATGGCTGCTCAAAGCGTTAATCGACATTCGATCAACGACACCATTGACACACTACCTTATCGCGTTGGAACCGCTAGCATCGAGTTTGATCAACGAATACTGCCTCGTCCCTTTGTTCCACCATAAGCAAACATTACGTTTTCAGGGTGTGCTCAAAGACGTTGCACTGACCAACTGGGGATGGCCTGATATTAAAAATGTGTGGTCCATTGATTAGCGAATAAATAGCCTGCGTAATATTGCCAGCATCACTAAACGATAACGCAGCATCCACTGGCTACGTGGCAACCAACGCTTAGAAAACAATACGGTTTTGGCGTGTGAAAAGGTCTTAAAACCTTCAATCCCGTGATAGTGCCCAACCCCAGAATCGCCAATACCGCCAAAGGGGGCATCATCGGCGGCCACATGTAACAGAGTATCGTTCACAGCTAGGCCACCACTATGCGTTTGTGTACTAACCTGTTTGATCACCTCGTGATCATCACTCATTAAATATAAAGCTAACGGACGTGGGCGAGCGTTGATATAAGCTATCGCTTCATCCAAACTGTGATAACTCAATATCGGCAATATGGGGCCAAATATCTCATGTTGGGATAACAACATATCAACCTTCAAATTCGTCACTAAGCAAGGCAAAAATTGATACGTTCCCGCTTTTGCATCGCCTTCTACGGGATGCAATGTGGCCCCTTTTTGTTTAGCATCGTCTAAGTATTGTTGCAGCCTATCAAACTGGGTTTGATTAATAATATGTGACGTATCATAGCCATCTTTAGTGGAAAAATAGCGCTTAAAGCGTTGCAGATAGAGATCCACAAAGGCTTGTTGTTTGCCTTCCGGCAGTAAAACATAATCAGGAGCAACACAGATCTGCCCTGCATTGATGGCTTTGCCAAGCATGATGTTATCAACGCTACGCGCAAGGTCAGCATCAGGTGCAATGATCACGGGGGATTTCCCGCCAAGCTCTAACGTTACTGGTGTTAGGTTTTTCGCAGCCGCTTGGGCAACCAATTTACCTACCGGTGTTGACCCCGTAAATAACAGATGATCAAAGGGTAACGCACTGAACTGTGCGGCAACGTCAGCCCCACCTTCTACAGTATCAACCGCTTCATCGACCGTCGCAAAAATACGCATCAACACTTGGTTGGTGCAGGGCGTATATTCGCTCAATTTGACCATAGCGCGATTACCTGCTGCCAATGCGGTGACTAATGGAGCCATACTGAGCACGATAGGAAAATTCCAAGGTACAATCACCCCCACAAGGCCCAAGGGTTGATAGTGAACGCTCACTGTCGACGGCAGTAATAGCCAACCTGCATGACGCGATTGCGATTTTGTCCACGATTTGAGGTGTTTTAGCGTGTAATTAATGTGTGAAACGGCCGGTAGCAGATCGCAAACCGTACTATCAAAGCGACTTCGATAACCATAATCCTGATTTAAGGCCTCAACGAGCGCGGCCTGTTCACTGAGTAACGCGGTTTTTAAGCGCTGCAACCAAATACGTCTTTGCTCAAGGCTAGGATACGGCTCTGCTATTGTCCGCTGTTTTAACCTAGTAAAAAGTGTCGTAACGTCTTTAGTTAAGGGCTGTTGCTGTTCTGTTTCTTGCACCGTATTTCACCTCATTCGCAGCTAAGGCAGCGTCTTGGAAATGAGCTCAGGATTAATGCCAAAGCTGGCTTTATGTTCTTCAATCACAAATTCACTGCGCGTTTGAATCACTCCCGGCAATGTCCCCAACTTGCCAGACATAAAACTTTGGTAGGCTTTCATATCTTTCACTCTCACTTTGATCATGGTGTCAAAATCACCGGACAATGAATAACATGCTTCAATTTCTGGGATGTCCGCCACTGCTTGTGAAAAACGCTCAAAAATAGAGAAACTGGTTTGATCCAATCGAATATGAATGAACACTTGTACATCCAGACCTAACTTTTCTGGGCACAGTTCTGCATGGTAGCCTTTGATATACCCTTCCTTTTCTAAGCGTTTGACACGATCAGAACAAGGAGATGTGGTTAAATTCACCAACTTTGCCAGCTCAACAACGGGAAGCCGTCCTTTACTGTGCAAAATACGTAAGATCTGTTGGTCGATGCGGTCTAGGCTCATAGTTTTGCACGGCGCTCTCAAAAGAAGTGATATGGCATACAATAATGGCTTACAGCGTTAAACCAACCTATCATCACAAGGCATTGTGATATAAATCACATAGAATAGAGGAACGTATAATAAAAAGACTGAGGAGAAAAAAGGAAAAGAAAGTGAGCAAGCACCCACTTTCTTGGTTGTAATCTATTTATCGCCTCTTTACTTTGAGTACGTTGAGATGATTACAGTTTGAAACGAGAAATTTCTTTATCTAACTCATTCGCTAAACGGTGCATTTCATGAGCTTGTTGCACTGCATTTTGCGCATCACTGGCGAGTTGGTCGCTGACTTCACGTACCGATTCGGTGTTGCCATTAATATCCGCTGTCACCAAAGATTGCTCTTCTGCTGCTGATGCAATTTGTGTCGCCATATCACTGATCATCTGAATGGCTTCGCTGATTGCGTGTAAGCTTTCTCCTGTATGGTTCACATCTTGCACACTTGTTTCGACCAGTTTATGGCTTTCCGTCATGACAGAAACAGCATTGGTCGTTACCTTTTGCAAACCGGAAATTTTAGACTGGATCTCCTCGGTAGAGGCATGAGTACGCTGAGAAAGCACTCGGACTTCATCAGCTACAACCGCAAAGCCACGGCCTTGCTCTCCGGCGCGCGCCGCTTCAATCGCCGCATTCAAGGCCAACAAATTTGTCTGCTCTGCAATCGAGCGAATGGTCGACAGAATGGTTGAAATCTCATTAGCGTGCACTTCTAATTCACCAATGATACCCACAGCACTGCTAAGCTCTTGTGCTAACTGATTGATTGACTGTTTGCTTTGCTGCATCTGGCGATAGCCTTGTGCACCAAGCTCAACCGATTCATTGGCATTTTTAGCGGTATTATCAGCATTGCCCGCGATTTCAGCGGTCGCAGACGCCATTTCAGTTACCGCAGTTGCAACCATAGTAATTTCATCTTGTTGAGTACGAATCCGTTCACTACGTTGACTGGCTGAGCTCGCGGCCTGTGTCGCTCCTTGGTTAAGGGAGACGGAAACATCACGCACGCTTTGCACCATGACATGGATGCGATCGACAAATTTATTGAACTTATCCGCTAAGATACCGACTTCATCGTCACTGCGAACGGCTAAACGACGGGTTAAATCGCCATCACCTTCGGCGATATCTGACAAAGCTTGAGCAATATTACTCAACTCATTCAACTGACGAGCGACGAACCATGAGGTCGCTAATGCCAAGATCACTAAAATCATCAAGCCAATCAAGCTCTGTTTCAATAGCATGTCATTGAGTGGCTGTTCAAGAACCGTTTTGTCCATCACCATAACCAACAGCCAGTCGGTATGTTCAATACTTTGCGCCATCAATACTTTGGCCTGACCATCAATATCAACAAAGAGTGGTAATTGAGAATTTGCCGCCTCTGATATGCTTTGAATGGTCAGTTGTGAGGCCATTTCTTGGGTAGGTTTTAAAATAAGCTCTTGATTGGGATGGGCAACAATTAGCCCCTTGGTATTCACCAAAATAGCATTGCCCTTCCCGGGAACCTCAATAGCTAAGACGTCCTTGATCAATTTACCCAAAGCTAAATTGGAAGCGGCGACGCCAATCAGTTGGCCATTTTGACGGACAGGTTCTGCCAATGTCACCACTAAGGTTTGCATGGTAACGCTGACGTAGGGGGCGGTTGTGATCGGTTTACCCGCGACTTTGGCTTCTTTATACCAACCACGCTCACGAGGATCATAACCATTTTGGTTACGCGATCCGTCATTGCGGATCATATCGCCCTGTTCATTACCGTAATAACTCAGCCCAAATTCACCAGACTCCAAGGTTTGGCGTAGGTGAGGAACAATGTCTAATTGTGGATTACGCTCGATTTCGTTTTTTAATCCTAGCAGCGTTTTTTGTTTGCCATTAAACCAGTCACCAATCCCTTTTGCATGAGCCTGTAATGTATTACGCGCTTCACTCTCAATCGCTCTCCAGCTGTCGGTTTTAAAGGTTTGATAGCCAACCATAACCAATGCAGCGGCTGTCAATGTAATAGCAGCAACCACAGAGAACACCATTTTTCTCTTTAAACTCAATTGCATTGCAATGCTCCTTGAAGCTTGTTCACCAAAGTAATGGGCTTGAGAGTATTACAACTATGGATTATTACTTTGCCTAAGTTCCCAATACTTGACACTCGTGCAATAGAACGGCACGTGAATGTGCACTAAATCAAACTTAGTCAGCCGAATAAAAGCAAAATTATCTTTTGAGCGAGAGGCGCACTACGCCAAAAAACTTAGCGCAGTGCTGGAAGTATTTAGAGAACGCGGACGCGTGAGAAGTCGGTGTGGCTTAATGTTGATGGGTGATTACATACTCGGCAAAAACCTTGCTTTTCCATTTTGTAATGAGGTTCACCTTGTATAATGAGCGCAAAAAACTTTTGAACACCTTGCCACGTTGAACAAGGTTCTGACTGACAGCGCTTCATCACGACTTTATGTGGTGTCTCTTTACGACAACAGGTGCAATAAGCTTTTGACATGGTCCAATAATCCCTACAATTTGCATCATTATTGATAATTGACACATTTTGCGCCTACAGGTTCATTTTCCTCAAACTTTAGTGTGTGTTTCGTGAGCTATCTTCAAAAAACGTCCATCCCAATCTCCTTATTTTCTGCTAAGCACACTACACAATCTAACCTTTACAAAAAAGCCCCTCAGAAAGGGGCTAGTTATTGAACAACGGTATGAATGTCAATCTAGTTCAACCAGCTGCTTTTTAAAGGTCACGTGCTGTGCTCTCACGCTTTCTTCGGGTTCAGCTGTCGCTAAGCTCACCACAACGATCGCAAGTACAGAGAAAATGATCCCAGGAACAATTTCATACACATCAAACCAACCGCCAGACAGTTGTTTCCAAACCACAATTGTCACGCCACCAACAATAATGCCGGCTAGTGCACCATTGCGGTTCATTCGAGACCAATAAAGGCTCAATACCACTGCAGGGCCAAATGCGGCGCCAAAGCCCGCCCATGCATACGAAACTAAGCCGAGCACGGAACTATCTGGTGTCATGGCCAGCACTAACGCAACGATAGAAATTAGAATCACAGCAAAGCGGCCAACACGAACTATCTCCTCCGACGTTGCATCTTGCTTGATGACTTGCTTATAAAAATCTTCCGCTAACGCAGAGGAAGAAACTAATAATTGCGAGTCAGCGGTACTCATAATTGCCGCAAGAATAGCCGCAAGCAAAATACCTGCAATAACTGGATGGAAAATCGCATTCACTAGCAGCATGAAGATTTTTTCACCATCTGCCAGCTCCAGCGAACCGGTGTTCGTCACATAAACAAGCCCAACTAAGCCAACCAACAAGGCTCCCGCCATGGATAAACCGGTCCAAATGACCGCAATACGACGTGCTGTGGTGAGATCTTTATTTGAGCGAGACGCTTTAAAGCGCGCCAAAATATGGGGTTGACCAAAATAACCAAGCCCCCATGCCATTAATGAGATAATGGCAACACCCGTTAACGGCTCACCTTTCACATCATGCCACAGCGTCAATAGCTCTGGGTTTATTGCGGATAGATCTTGACTCAGTTGACCCAAACCACCGTTGATTGCCGCGATGGGCACAATCATTA
Organism: Vibrio sp. V09_P4A23P171; assembly: GCF_963875615.1. Classification (NCBI taxonomy): domain Bacteria; kingdom Pseudomonadati; phylum Pseudomonadota; class Gammaproteobacteria; order Vibrionales; family Vibrionaceae; genus Vibrio; species Vibrio sp. V09_P4A23P171. Next base: position 131,811 of record NZ_CAWNMR010000071.1, on the reverse strand, counting down.
ATGCCGCTGCCATCAATAGGCCTTGCACTAAGTCAGTCCAAGAAACGGCTAAAAATCCACCAAACAGTGTATAAGACACCACACAAATGGTGCCAATAATAACTGCGGTTGAATAATCTAAACCAAATACCGTTTCAAATAGTTTACCGCCAGCCACAAGGCCAGAACTGGTATAAAAGAGGAAGAACAGCAAAATAAAGAAGGCTGAAATGGTTTGAATCAGTTTAGATTTATCATTAAAGCGGCGTGATAAAAATTCAGGTAATGTTAATGAATCTGTCGTGATGCTATAAGTGCGCAAGCGCTTAGCATTCACTAACCAGTTCGCCCATGTGCCCAATAACAAGCCACCCGCTAGCCAGAAAGCCTCAATACCAGCGGCGTACGCGTAACCAGGTAAACCGAGCAATAACCAACCGCTCATATCAGATGCACCCGCCGATAAAGCCGCAGGCCAAGGGCCCAGTGATCGCCCTCCTAAGAAATAATCTGCGGAGTTCTTCGTTCGAAGGTATGCAACCACACCAATAGCCAGCATCAAAATAAGATACAGGATAAAGGTGGTTGTAATAGCAAAGCTATTTTCCATTGTGTTTGTCCTCTTTAAAAGATCGCCTTCCATGTCCTCTTCCGAAGAAGAGGATAAAACAGAAAGGATTAATGGGTTTCGCTACCAAGCTCAAGCAAGGTCGCATTACCACCCACTGCTGTTATATTTATTGTGCGAGTACGCTCGGTAATAAAGCGCAACGATAAGTGAGGATCATGAGCCACGGGGATCGCGCTCAAGTCCGTTTCAGAAACTAGGCTGACAATCGCACCATTACGATCAGCTAGCTGACGGTTGAGGCTACGCTCAACCGAAGTGTTCCCAACGTAACCTACACTTCGAACGTCCGACGCCATCAACGGATGATAAGCATCAAAAGACGTAAACTGAATGAGATTAGTAGGGAGTGTTGACTGCTCAAATGCCGCTTGCAGTGTTCGAATCAACATCGCATCGTCACTACATAAGACGACGCTATTGCCTGCCACAAGAGCGGCACAAAGCTGAGCTGCCACCGCCTGTTGCGCTTTATCACTGTGTTCACCTTGGATGATCACAGCCACGCCCCGACCTGCGGTGTATAGCTCATTGGTTTCTCCAGTAGGACCGATCAATTGATGCGAATGCGCCAACAGCGCCGATGCCTGATGAAGATGGTAAGAAATCACTGTTGCCAGTTGTGGCATAGCGCTTTCTAGTAGATTTTTAAATGAAAGTAAGCACTCACATTTAGAATCAAAATCGGTGATATTCCAATTTTCCCATGCTGAAAAAGCGTCAGAAAAACGTGTTACTTGATGAACCATGCTAATTCTCCTGAGCCTTTATTACTGAGAAAATTCAGTTTGAGTAAAACGGTATAAGTAATGTGGGCCACCTGCCTTTGGTCCGGTACCAGAAAGCCCCTGCCCACCAAATGGTTGCACGCCCACCACCGCACCCACTTGATCACGGTTGATGTAACAGTTACCTACTCGGGCGTGTTTTTCTATCCAACGATACGTCGTTTCATTGCGGCTATGGATCCCCATGGTTAAACCAAAACCAGTTTGATTAATTTGCTGCACCACATCGGCCAGCTCACGCGCTTTAAAGCGCACGATATGCAAGATCGGCCCAAATTGTTCTTCGGTTAAGCAGTGAATATCTGAAATTTCAAAAGCCGCTGGCGGTACAAAATCACCGTGTTGGCACTCCGAACTGAGCTCTAATTGCGCAACTTTGGTCTGTGTCTTGGTCATCTGTTCAATGTGAGAGAACAACTTTTGTTTGGCTTTTTCATCAATAACAGGGCCGACATCTGTACTGTGGAGGTAAGGAAGACCAATCTTGAGCTCATTCATCGCACCATGAATCAAGCTGATGATGCGATCGGCAATATCCTGTTGAACAAATAGCACTCGTAATGCAGAGCAGCGCTGCCCAGCCGAAGCAAAGGCAGAACGAATCACATCTCTCACCACTTGCTCGGGTAAAGCCGTACTATCAACGATCATCGCGTTTTGCCCACCCGTCTCTGCAATCAACGGCACTGGCGCGGCGTCACGTTGAGCGAGAGCTTGATTGATGCGTTGCGCGGTCGCCGTTGATCCAGTGAACGCGACACCTGCAATGGCAGGGTGAGAAGTCAGAGCACTGCCAATTTCTGCACCACGTCCAGGTAACAATTGGATAACGCCAGCAGGAAAGCCAGCTTCCAGCATCAGTTCCACGGCACGCGAAGCAATCAAACTGGTTTGTTCTGCGGGTTTGGCAACGACCGTATTACCCGCAACTAACGCTGCCGTGATTTGCCCAAGAAAAATCGCAAGAGGGAAGTTCCATGGGCTAATACACACGAAAACACCGCGACCTTCACGGCTTACTTTTCGCTTTTCATTATCAAAACTCGTCACTTCAAAGGGTGTTAACGCGGAAACTTGTTTGGCGTAATAGCGACAAAAATCTACCGCTTCGCGGACTTCATCAATGCTATCGTGAATGGTTTTCCCTGCTTCGTGATGACAAATGGCGACCAGTTCAGCCAAGTTCTCTTCGAGTAAATCAGCAAGTTTATCAAGTTTGCCCGCGCGAACGCTGTGCTCTTCTTGCTTCCAAGCAGCAAAGGATTGCTCCGCTATTGAGATAGCTTCGGAAACATGATCAAGGTTGGCAAATACCACTTGTCCAACATGCTTCCTACGGTCATAAGGCGCAGTCACAACTTCCGGCGATGCCCCTGCCTTGATCATGCTTTCGAGCAGAGCAACACCATTGATGATAGGAGAAGCATGCCACTGTTTACTGAGCCAACATTCTACTTTCGCTTCAAAAGGCGTTGCCTCACTTTCAATATCAATATTGACACCATAGGAATTAACGCGCTCGGTAAAGATGTGCGGTGGCAAAGGAATTTTGTTATTTGGTAAAGAATCAAACGAGAGCAACATATCGACGGGATGTTGCGTTAACGTATCAATAGGACAACGAGCATCAACTAAACGATGCACAAACGAACTGTTCGCACCATTTTCAAGCAATCTACGAACTAAATAAGGCAGTAAGTCTTTATGACTACCTACTGGAGCATAAATTCGCACCGATTGTTGATAGGCTTTCATTGCATGATGATAAAGAGCATCACCCATGCCATGCAGACGCTGGAACTCAAAATCTTTGTGTTGTGACATCACCGCAATCGCGGTCACGGTTTGTGCATTATGACTGGCAAATTGAGGGAAAATATGGCCACGAACGCCCTCGCTTAAAAGAAAACGAGCGCAAGCCAAATAGGCTACATCAGTAGCTTCTTTACGTGTGTATACCGGATAGTTGCTGTAGCCACTTTGCTGAGACCACTTCACTTCGCTATCCCAATACGCCCCTTTGACTAAACGCAGTGGGATCACATCACCTTGCTGTTTCGCCAACCCATTAAGCCAAACTAAAACGGGTAAAGCGCGCTTAGAGTAAGCTTGTACAACTAAACCAAATTTCCCCCACCCTTTCACGGGTTCACTGCGATATATCTTTTCAAATAGCTTTAATGACAGCTCTAAACGGTCTGCTTCTTCTGCATCAATAGTGATCGCCACATCCAGCTCGATAGCACGGGCTAAAAGCTGTAGCAGTGTGCTATAAAGCTCGCTCAGCACGCGCTCTTGATTAGCCACTTCATAACGCGGATGCAATGCAGAAAGCTTGATTGATACGGACGGTGCCGGGCTGGTTGATAAGCCATATTTCTCGCGGCCAACCGCCTCAATCGCCATCAAATAATCTTTGAAATATTTATTGGCATCGGCCGTGGTTAACGCCGCTTCGCCGAGCATATCAAATGAATATGTATAGCCTTTATCACGCATAGGACGGCCATTTTTTTGTGCTTCTTCAATCGTTCGGCCTAGCACAAATTGGTGGCCCATCACCTTCATCGCTTGGTGCATCGCCTTACGAATCACTGGCTCAGAAAGCTTATTCACTAGACGATTAACCGCCTGCGTTGGACTAGTCGTATCCACATCAGCAAGGCCAATCACTTTACCAGTCAGCATCAACCCCCACGTGGACGCATTGACAAAGACAGAGTCAGAATTTTTCAGATGAGATTTCCAATCTGCAACGCTGAGGCGATCTTTAATAAAAGCATCCGCGGTTTCCGCATCGGGAATGCGCATCAGAGCTTCAGCCAAACACATCAACAAAATACCTTCTTGCGTATCTAAACTGTACTCAAGTAATAAGGCATCGATCATTTGCACCGCTTTTTTGTCGGCTCGGATCGCTTCGATTAACTGGGTTGTTTTATTTAATATCGCCGATTTTTCTGATTCTGTAGCTGTTGCCAGCGGTAATAACTGCTTCAGCCATTGAGATTCGTCCACCATATAAAGTGGAGAGATCAGCGACCACAGCTTATCAAGCGGTTGCTCGATAAACTCTGCATTCAACACATCTGTTGCTGTAAACATGCGTTTTCCTCAATCTCACTCCCGAAAAAGGTCGGGTTTCCTGCAATGGCTGGCAGTGTATTTTGAGCGCGAGAAGAATACTTGTCAAAAACTCCGAGTTTTTTGCTAAAAACTCTGGCTATTAACAAAATAAAAACACAATCACATCAATTGACATCATGCACAAAGCAGAAAATAGCAACATTGTTTCCAAAATTTAACTAAAGGTGCACGTATTGCCGATAGGTCAAGGCAAGCAATATAAAAATGATGTGGGAATTACAAACAAAAAAGAGGCTGGGATATAAAGAATTAGCGACGACACAATTTTCGGTATTGCGATGGAGAAATACCTTGCAAGCGAGTAAATGAATGAGTGAAGGTACTTTGTCCAGAAAAGCCCGTTAATTCCGCAATTTGACCAAAACTCAAACAACCTTGCTCAATCAAATCTTTTGCCATATCAATTCGTTTACCTAACAAATATTGATGAGGCGTGATCCCCATTTGCTCTTTGAACAACATATGAAATTGGCTTTCACCTAAATAAACGCGGCCCGCTAATTGAGCGACTGAAATTTTACGACCAAGGTGCAGATCGATATAACGATCAATCGCTTCAAGATCAAAACGAGATTCTTTGCGATGCGTTTCAAATACAGAAATATGGCGTTGCAGTAATGCCATAACGGTGTCATTGCAGGCACGGCTCAACAGTAAATCATCAGGACTCGATTGCATCTCTTTAACTAGCAATTGGATCAGCTTTTGGATTTGCCCATCCAGCTGAAAGTAAATATCCGCATTCGACAACTCATTCATTTTTTGTAGAAGCAAAGGGTCATCTCCACAGGAGATTGGAAGGTTAAGCACTAAGATATCCGACTGCCCAACGACACCACCAAACGCATGGCCAGTTCCAGAGGTAACGACACAACCTTGCCCCGGCCCCACCAAATTGCCTACACCCTGTACTTCAAACTCAGCTTGGCCTTTTAATCCGATAACGACTTGGGTATAACTATGATCATGACACTCCATGTACGAGGGTAATGTCACTAACTCTGCCGGCCTAGGCGACAAAACTTTGTCATTTTGTTGATAGTTAGATAGCTTAGCCGAAGAAAAGTCACTCATATTGCTGCATCATGGTTGAGGTTAGAAGCTGATGTTATAACAAAACTATCAGGAGCGAAAACAAAGCTGTGTTTTTTTAAAAATTAAACATCAAAGTGCATATGAAGCTTAAGTTTAGGGGTGAAATGAGATCGATTTTTCAAAACGGAACAATGATCAAGTGCACATAAATTACGGTCAATGTGTGTTCAATCCCAAAACCCCTAAATAGATCGAAAATAGAGACTTGCATATTTCGCTATTAGGCTCAAAATGAAGATGCACAATTATAAAATTTACAAAATCAGTCACCTAGTAATAGATTTAAGTGAATTTTGCTATTGTTCGGAATAAATTTTGCATTATGAATACAGCTTATCCATTAAAGCTGTCAAAAGTTTGTCTTTCCCACTTTTGTGGTTAAACGTTAATTTGTTGCAGGGACCTATGATCACACGTCGCATCCCAGCGCTATTGCTTGCGCTAAGCCCTTTTTGGGTATCTGCATCGGTGTACGCGGAAGAAGTTATTCAGGTAGATCCTGTCACCGCTATCGATGAAAAAATGACTACTAAACAGACGGAAATCGACGCGATTTCTGCAGAATACGAAGCAGAGGGAGCTAAGCTTCAACAACTTAAAAATGAACATGTTCGTATTAAACGAGAAAGTGAAGAACTTGATGCTAAACGCAATCGAGCCAAGTCTGCTTTGGACAAACAATATAGCCGTCTTTTAGATGATCCAGACACAGATTTAGCCTCGTTTCAAAAGAAGTACCAAGAAACATGGGCATCAGTGAAGCAGAACCAAGCTGAAGGCCTTGAGAATAATCAAGCGATGACCGAAGTTGAAATGCGCTTGTCTCAAATAAAACAAAAGCAAGCTCGTCTCAGTAATGAGTATGCGAACCTCGAAGAGTCACGCATTGAAGCTAGGGTCAAACGTCTCGAAGCCGAACTGCGTGAAAGTAGTGTTCTTGAAACTGGCTATAAAACCACCTGTTCAACGACAATGACACTCGGTGAGTGTTCAAATCAGGGACAGCACCTTACCAAACAAAAAGCGGTAAAAACGTTTCGGGCAAAGTTGCTTGATGACCTAACCGAATCGCTCATTGCCAAGCAAAACCTGAAAGGCGTGGAACTTAACATCCATGTACAAGATAGCCAAATTATTCGCAGTGGTTTTGAAGGCAACAACGAATACTTCACCCAAATGCAAGCTCAGCTTCAAGCGAAACCAGAAGCGGTGGCTGCGTGTAAACTGCTTAACGTGTCAACTCGATACTGTTTGAAAGGCGGCGTGTCTGAAGGTACGCAAAAAAATGACAAACAGTGGGCAAATGTGACCGTAAGGTCGGATCAATACAACGATGCCGTAACCATCAACGGTATTAACTACGGCAGTACACCTGTTGAGATTGTTTTGCCCAATGGCCGCCACCAAGTTACCGTCTCTAAAGATGGCTACGAAACCTACAACCGGGTATTAACAATTAACGGCAATGATACGGTTTGGATAAAGCTAAGACCGAATAAAGAGGGTTAATTACCTCAAAAAAACTCTGTTTTTCTGTCGTAATTCACAAAGATGCGGTTAAAACGCCATTTTGTCATTAAGTTATTGAAAGATGACTTCAGACAAAATGGTGTTTTCGTTTAGAATAGACACAATGAACTAATAACTTAACTGAAGTAGATAATAATGCGACAAGGTTTACCCGCTCTCTTATTAGCACTTTCGCCTTGCTTAGTGGCAACATCGACGATGGCAGAAGGAACGCCTTCCTCAGTAATTGCCATTGATGATGCGTTGTTTACTAAACAGTCCGAATTACAGGCAGCCCAGAAGGCCACCCATGAACAACAAGTGGTTGTGAACAACCACAACAGTGAGTTAGACAGGCTAACAAAGCAAGCCCAACTCTTTGATAAGGCACTTGCAAAAGCAAAAACTGACTTAGAACGCGATTACATGAAAATGATTGATGATCCTGAACTGGACATCATGCCTTCACAAAATGCCTATCAAGCGGCTTGGGCTAATGTAAAGCAGAATCAAAAAAACCGTTTAGAAGCTGAACAAAAACGCCAAGAGTCAGAAGCACTGCTGGCACAAAAAAGGGCCGAGCAGAGCACGGTCAGCAAAAATATCAATGAGCTAGAACAGCATAAATTACGCGCGCGAGTTGAGCGCTTAAGAGATGAACTCAAACAGAGTAGCACCGAGAAAGTTAGCTTTACTAACGCTTGTAGTGCCGATATGACATTGGCTCAATGCTCGAAACAGACCACTGACTTAGCGCTCCAGAAAGCGGTAAACCAGTATCAAACCAAGTTAATAGAGGCCACAAGTGAGGCCAAGCTCGTCCAACAACATCTGGCCAATGTCTCTTTTAATATTCATGTACTGCGCCATAAAACCGTAGATTCAGGTTTCTACAATGGCAATAAGTACAAAGCCGTACTAGATGTTCAGCTTGATGCAAGACCGGATGAAAACACACCATGTCGGTTGCTGAATGTCGAATCACAATACTGTTTCGCCCCAGGCGAATACTCAGCCAATACAGAAAAACAGAAAGAAATTGCTTGGGTTACCCTATCGATTCGCTCGAACCAATACAGTGATAAAGTCTCTATCGATAATGTAAACTATGGCAGTACTCCCGTCGAAGTGATGCTTCCAGTGGGACCGCACATGATTACGATTGAGAAAGAAGGGTATTACTCATTTAATCAAGAGCTGAAAATCACCTCAGATCATACATTAAGAGCGAACCTACGAGAAAAAGACAACCTACTTAAACCTGGCCATAAATTTGCTGATTCCCTCAAAGGGGATATTAAAGCTCCTGAGTTAGTCACTTTGATCTCAGGCGAATATTTGATTGGCGAGCACGCATCGAAACAAGTTTTCCTTGATCATGCTTTCGCAATTGGTTCAACCCCCGTAACTGTGGGTCAATTTGAAACCTTTGTGAATCAAACCACCTACCAAACTGATGCTGAGCTACAAAAACTGTGCACAGCAGTCGCCGAATCTGAAATTACCCCGATTGCAGGTAGCTATTGGCGCGACCCAGGTTTTAAGCAGTTGAGCAACTCGCCAGTGGTGTGTATTAGCCAAAATGATGCGAAGGCCTACACTCGCTGGCTAAGTAAGGAAACTGGCTATAAATACCGTTTGCCGACTGAAGAAGAGTGGGAAATTGCCGCTCGCGCTGGTACACAAACAGACTATTGGTGGGGAGATGATTTCGGAACTGGGAAAGCGAATACTGGCTGGAGTGGTACACCTTGGTCAAATAAAAGCACCTCTCCTGTGAAGTCTTTCGCTCCCAATGGCCTAGGCCTTTATGATGTTGTCGGTAACGTGTGGGAATGGACAAATGACTCAAGAGGTCAAGCAAAAGGTGGAGCATGGAGCTTCTCCCCTGCAACGGCGGCGGCTTATGGTAATTTGTTTATTGCTCCTGCTACTTCGGCAAATTATGTTGGCTTCAGGGTTATTAGGGAACTTTAGGTAAGCTGAACTAGCCCAACCATTTATATAACAAAGGGGGGAATTCCCCCCTTTGTTATTGCACTCTCGTCGTCTAAAGTGGTGTTGAATATCAAACACGTTTGATATTTGATATCCATGTGGTATCCCTATGAATTTGCAACACCCTCGCAGCATTCATAGAACCTCTTCTGCACGTCGACAAGAAGCAATTCTTGTATTTATGCCAGCCCTTCTTCAGGCTGGCTTTTTTTATGTTCAAATACCGCTATGGATTACAACCCGCCATGCCATTGGTATTATATCAATATCATTGTTAGGAGAACCCGCTATGGTCAATTTCCTCAGCGCAGAACAAATTTCATTGTTTCAACAGCTTCCGGGATATTGGGGTTGCAAAGATCTTAATTCGGTTTTTGTTTACGCAAACAATGCTTATGGCAAATTAATTGGTGTTAGTGATGCAAAACAGTGCATTGGATTAACTGACTTTGAAATGCCAAGCCCGACAACCGCTTGCGCCGCAGAATTCCAGCAACAAGATCGATGTGTAATCTCCACAAAAAAACCGTTAAAAGTGCTGGATATCCACCCCTATGCTGACGGTTCTTGGCGCGCTCATATTTTCACCAAAACCCCATGGTTCAACGAACAAGGTGAGGTTCAAGGTACAATTTTTTTCGGGCAAGAGCTAACTGATACCGCGATTTTGGAAGTAGGCCATTGGATATGTCGGGCAACAGGTTTAACGACCACACAGCATTCCGCGGGTGTTCTAGAGCCCATTTCCGGGCCCCTAACCACAAGAGAATCTGAGGTTCTTTTTCTTCTGCTTTATGGAAAAAAGCCCAAACACATTGCTCGGGTGATGAAGATTTCGATAAAAACAGTGGAAGGCTATGAAGCAAAATTGCGACATAAATTTGCAGCCCACAGTAAAGAGCAACTTATCGATATGGCTCTAGACCAAGGTTATGGCTCAAACATCCCCAAGACCTTGCTCAAAACGCAATTATCCGTGGTACTCAATAGTGAATGCCCCATATAAATGAGGCATTCATTGCGACTGACTTTTAACAAGTAGGCCTTATGGTGCTAAACGTTCAGCGTCCCATTGTTGATCATGTTGCGTAAACAAGAAGCGATCATGCAAACGATGCTCACCACCTTGCCAAAATTCTATCGATTCAACTTTAACGCGATATCCTCCCCAAAAACTCGGAACTGGGATCTCACCTTGTTCAAATTTCTTTTTTAACTCCAAGTATTTACCTTCCAAAATACCACGTGCTGAGATACGGCTGCTCTGGCGGCTCGCTATCGCGGCAATTTGGCTATCTTTAGGACGAGAAGTAAAATATTTCATGTTTTCAAAAGCCGACAATTTTTCAGCCGTTCCTGTGATGTGCACTTGCCTCTCTAATGGGTGCCAAGGAAAGTGCAAGCTGACTTTATTGTTGTGTTCAATATGCTGCGCTTTGCGACTGCCTAAATTGGTGTAGAAAACAAAACTGTCTTTTTCGACATTTTTTAATAGCACTATACGTTGGAAAGGTTGTCCATTTTCATCAACCGTTGCCACTGTCATCGCTGTGGGATCGGTAAGACAGGCATCAATGGCCTGTTGCAACCAAAGGTTAAACTGCTCAATGGGATTTGAAAGCAAATCTTTGCGTCTTAAACCGCCTTTTATGTATTCGCGGCGGATGTCTGAAAGTTCCATCTCTGCTCCTTATGAAATTTTTGACGATTGTGCGCCTATCATCGTCATAACTCAAGAGTGCTAAGGTTCAACAAAATCAGTAATTCACAGCTAAACTCTGTAGAACGTACGCAATAGGAAGTACAATCAATTCAAATGGTGAATAGTAATCTCATGATGAGTGGCAAATCCTTAACATTTTGCTAGACAAGTAATAAAATCAAGCAACTATACCCAAACAACTTACAGTTGTAGCCTCCCTCTACAGCTTTAAGTAGAAAAGGGAAATACACTACGATTAGGCGCAAAGGATAAGCGATGAGCAACAAGAGTTATAACAAGCTCTCTTCGACAGAATTGGAGTACGTAGACGACAAAACGGCGGCTCTGCTACTGAACACGCCCAACAGTGCACGTGTGATGCTCTGGGTTATGGTCTGTTTTTTCCTCTTAGCCATCGTCTGGGCCTCATGGGCACAGGTCGACAAAGTGACAGTTGGACAAGGCAAAGTCGTTCCGTCATCGCAAGTCCAAGTGGTTCAAAACTTGGAAGGAGGCTTAGTCAAACAGATATTGGTTCGCGAAGGTGAACGAGTGCAAAAAGGCCAACAACTGTTATTGATTGATGACACTCGTTTCCGCTCAGACTACCGCGAACGTGAACAACAAGTCGCTAACCTTACCGCCAGTGTTCTACAGCTATCCGCTTCCATTACTAGCGTGATGATCAACGAAGAGATTGATGATGACAACTGGCAAAATAGCGTCAAAATTGACTATAACAAACTCGCCTTTCCACCGCTGTTAACAGACAACCAACCCGATTTAGTTAATAGACAAAGGGCCGCCTACCGGCAAGATCTTAATAACTTACGCAACCAACTTTCTCTTTTAGATCAACAAGTCAAACAGAAACTACAAGAGTTGGTTGAAATACAAGCGCGCGTGAAAAATTTGCGCCAAAGTTATGATTTTGCGAATAAAGAGCTTGAGATCACTAGACCTTTAGCAGACGAAGGTGTCGTGCCACGAATTGAGCTGCTGAAACTACAGCGCCAAGTAAACGATACTCGCCGTGAAATGACCACCAGCGAGCTTAACATCCCAGTATTAAAATCAGCGATTCGCGAAGCGGTGCTCAACCGTATTGATGCGGCTCAAAAGTTTCGCTCACAGCAGCAAGACAAACTGAACGAAGCCCAAGATAGACTTTCAGCAATCACAGAATCAGCCGTTGGGCTTGAAGATAAGGTAAATCGCACTGTTGTGCTATCGCCTGTGACAGGAACGATTAAGACGCTTTACGTCAACACCGTTGGCGGTGTTATCCAGCCCGGTATGGATATTGTTGAAGTAGTCCCAACTGAGGATACCTTGCTTGTTGAAGCGCAAATTGCCCCACAAGACATCGCCTTCTTAAGACCAGAGTTGCCCGCCATCGTAAAATTCAGCGCCTATGATTTCACCAAATATGGCGGCTTGGAAGGGACACTTGAGCATATCAGTGCCGACACAACTCAAGATGAAGAAGGCAAAAGCTATTATTTAGTCCGAGTAAGGACCAATCAAACCAGCTTAGGGCATGATGCTAACCTGCCTATCATCTCAGGAATGACGGCCTCTGTTGATATTATTACGGGTAAACGAACCGTGATGGATTATCTACTAAAGCCCATACTCAGTGCACAAAAAAATGCGCTAAGAGAATAAGGTTCACTTATGCTTTTTAATATATTCATGATTGACGGTTTTTGATGAAGTTTTGGCTGCCACTGGTTTTATTGCTATTTATGCCCTCATCCCCCCAAGCGCTCAACACCAAAGAGCAGCAGTGGGTCGATGCGGTCGCGCTTACCTATGGCACAAGAGCGGGAAAACGCGTCGAAACATGGCGCAAAGAAATTGCCAAGCACCAAAATGCTCCCGAACGTGACAAATTGACCGAAATAAATCGATTTTTCAATCAGCTGTACTTTGTTAATGATATCGATTTATGGGGGAAAAATGACTACTGGGCGACACCACTTGAGTTTCTAGGAAGCAACGCAGGGGATTGCGAAGATTTCACAATTGCGAAGTACTTCTCCCTGCTTGAACTGGGTATCGATGATAAAAAGTTGCGCCTCGTGTATGTTAAAGCCATTGAATTAAATCAGTTTCATATGGTTCTTGCGTACTATTCAACACCCAATGCCGAGCCCTTAATTTTAGACAATATAAACCCTGAGATTAAGCCAGCATCAACACGCCGTGATCTGTTACCGATCTACAGCTTTAACGGTAAAAATTTATGGCTAATGAAATCCAAAAATGGCCAGCTTGCAGGAGACTCTTCACGATTAAGTCTTTGGAATGACTTACGTGAACGGGAACGCTCGCTAAAATTGAATAAACCAATTGTAAGTTACGATGAGTAAGTAATATGACGCTATATAAACAACTTGTCGCGGGAATGATTGCCGTCTTCATTATGCTGATGACTTCAGTCTTTATTATTGAATTCAATACGACCCGCAACAACTTAGAGCAGCAGCAGCGCTCTGAAGTCAACAACACCATCAACACCGTCGGTTTGGCGCTGGCACCTTATTTGGAGAAGAAAGATAAGATTGCGGTTGAGTCGGTTATCAATGCCTTGTTTGATGGCAGCTCTTACTCAGTCGTACGATTGATTTTTCTAGACGATGACGAAGAGATTCTGCGATCTTACCCTGTAAAACCCAATAACGTTCCGCAATGGTTTACCAATTTACACCTGTTTGCACCGATCCATGATCAACGCGTTGTAACCAGTGGTTGGATGCAGCTTGCTGAAGTCGAAATTGTCAGCCACCCTGGCGAGGCCTATGCGCAATTATGGAAGGCGCTGATTCGGCTACTTATCGCGTTTAGCGCTATTTTTGTGATTGGCCTTGCCGCCATCGCTTTCATTCTGAAGCGCGCTTTACGCCCGCTGCAAATGATTGTCGAAAAAATGGAGCAAGTCGCACGCAACCATTTTGGTGAACCGCTACCGCGGCCAGCGACCAAAGATCTGATTTATGTAGTTGATGGTATCAATAGCATGTCAGCGCAGGTTGAAAAAGCGTTCAAAGCTCAGGCGCAAGAAGCTCAGCAACTGCGTGAGCGTGCTTATATTGACCCAGTTTCTCAACTTGGCAACCGCGCCTATTACATGAGTCAACTCAGTAGTTGGCTATCAGAAAGTGCCATAGGTGGCGCTGCTATTTTGCAAGCAGAGTTTATCAAAGAGCTTTACGAAGAAAAGGGTTATGAAGCAGGCGATGGTATGGTACGCCATTTGGCTGAGCATCTAAAAGTGTCGATTACTTCACCTGATGTGACTCTGGCACGCATTTCTACCGAAGAGTTTGGCTTTATTTTGCCCAACATGGAAGAGAGTGAACTCAAAATCATCGCCGATAGTATTATGAATTTTGTGCAAGACACTCTAGCCGACCCGACTGGCATGGCATCAGCCAAAGTCTCTTTAGGTGTTGTTCATAATAAAGAACCAAAATCTTCAACGCAGTTACTTTCCTTGCTCGACAACGCGTTAGCCATTGCAACTGCAAATCCAGAGCTGATTTACGGCTTTGTCAGCAGTGAAACCAAACAAACTGTGATGGGTAAACAGCAATGGAAAGCATTGGTTGAAGAAGCTATCCATAACGATTGGTTCAGTTTCCGTTTGCAGTCAGCCAATAATAGCTGGGGACAAACTTTCCACCGCGAAGTTTTTTCAGCGATTGAGCACGATGGCAAACGCTACAGCGCTAACCAATACTTATTTGCACTCGACCAACTCAATGCCAGCCATATTTTTGATGAATATGTTATTGAAACGATGATTAGCAAGCTCGAAACGGGAGAGATAGCCGAACCATTAGCCATTAATATCGCTCAAAGCAGCCTTTCTCAACCCAGTTTTATTCGTTGGGTCACTCAGACTCTGGCGAAGCATCGCTCTATCTGTGAGAACCTACACTTTGAAATACCGGAAAACGCATTCCTCAACGCCCCTCACCATACGGCGCTATTTTGTAATGCCATAAGAGCAGCCGGCGCAGACTTTGGTGTCGATAACTATGGCCGGAATTTCCAATCATTAGACTACATCAACGAGTACCGTCCAAAATACGTGAAACTCGATTATCTATTTACTCACCATCTCGACGATGAAAAGCAAAAATTCACCTTAACGTCGATTTCTCGCACAGCACACAATTTAGGAATCACCACAATTGCGTCAAGGGTAGAAACGCAAACTCAACTTGATTTCCTTTCCGAGCATTTTATAGAAGTCTTCCAAGGCTTTATTGTGGATAAATAAAAAAGGTCAGATGTAATGCAAGACACGCTACTCAATTCGCTTATCTATGTGAGTCGTTATTATGGATTGGCGAATTCCCCAGAAGCACTGATCAACGGCCTACCTTTATCAGATGGGAAACTGACGCCTTTTCTCTTTCCTCGAGCAGCCGAAAGAGCGGGGTTAATCGCCAAGGAAAATCGCTCAGCATTGGATCAAATCCCAAAATTGGTTTTCCCCGTTATCTTAATTTTAAAAGGCGGTGAAGCCTGTGTGCTCAGCAGCATCAACGAAGCGAATCAAGAAGCTGAGGTCGTCACTGCGGAGTCTGGTCTAATCCCCGTAGCTATTCCCTTAGAGGAACTGACTGAACGCTATATTGGCCGCTACTTCATGGTGAAAAAACAGTTTCGCTATGACGAGCGCTCACCAGAAATATTAAAGACCCGTGATGGCCACTGGTTTTGGGGTACGTTATGGCAGTCAAAGCACATTTATCGTGATGTGTTGATCGCTTCCATTTTAATCAATTTGTTTGCCATTGCGGCACCAATGTTCAGCCGTTTAGTGTATGACAAAGTCGTGCCTAACCTTGCGTTTGAAACCTTGTGGGTATTAGCGAGCGGGATTTTTGTAATCTTCTTATTCGATCTGCTCCTCAAACTACTTCGCAGTTATTTTATTGATGTGGCGGGCAAAAAATCTGACATTCTGATCTCTTCCAAGCTCTTTAGTAAAGTGATGGGGATCAGAATGGAGTCTCGTCCTCCCTCTGTCGGTGCGTTTGCGCGACATTTACAAGAGTTCGAATCCATACGCGAATTCTTTACCTCAGCAACCATCTCATCATTGATTGACCTGCCATTTGCACTGCTCTTTTTAGTGCTGATCTGGCTAATGGCGGGCAGCTTAGTGCTGGTACCTATCGCTGGTGTACTGATCATTGCTATCTATTCTCTGCTCATCCAAGCACCTCTACGACGTGCGATTGAAGAGGGCTCTCGACTGGCATCACAAAAATACGCCAACCTGATTGAAAGTTTAGCTGGACTTGAAACGGTGAAACTCTTTGGCGCTCAAAGTCAGTTTCAATATCGCTGGGAAGAAGCGGTCGCGCACATGGCGAACTGGAACATTAAAAGCCGTAGAATTACTGATGGTATTCAAAATACTGCCGGCTTTGTTCAGCAAGCCGCGAACGTTGGCATGATCATCTTAGGCGTCTATCTGATATCCAACGGCGATTTAACTATGGGTGGGCTCATCGCCGCAACCATGCTCAGCGGCCGTGCGATTGGCCCAATGGTGCAACTATCATTACTTTCAACACGCTACAACCAAGCCAAATCGTCCTTAAAAATCATTGAGCAAGTGATGCAAATGCCCGATGAGCAAGAAGAAGGTAAACGCTATATTCATCGTCCGATTGTGCAAGGTAAAATTGAGCTAGACAAAATCACTTTTCACTACCCTAATGCGCCTGTTGCATCAATACGTGACTTAAGTATAACGATTCATCCGGGTGAAAAAGTAGCGATCATAGGCCGCATCGGCTCAGGGAAGACCACCTTAGAGCGCCTTATTATGGGGTTATATCAACCGACCGAGGGGAATGTTCGTATTGATGACACCGATATCGCGCAACTGCATCACATTGATGTGAGACGTAATATTGGTTGCGTACCTCAAGACAGCAACCTATTTTACGGTTCAATTCGCGATAACATCACGCTCGGGCGTCCCTTAGTTGATGATAGAGATGTGATGGATGCCGCCAACCGAGCGGGAGTTACCGCGTTCACACAGCAAGACCCTGCGGGGTTAGAACGACAAGTGGGTGAAGGCGGCTTGTTGTTGTCTGGTGGTCAGAGGCAAGCGGTAGCCATTGCTCGTGCACTGCTCGGACGCCCACCCGTTTTGCTACTTGATGAGCCCACCAGCGCCATGGACAATCGTTCTGAAATGCACATCAAACATCAACTGTCTCAATTGACACCAAGTGAGACGTTAATATTAATTACTCATAAAACGTCAATGCTCGATGTGGTTGATCGCGTCATTGTGATGGAGAAAGGCTGTGTCATTGCCGATGGTCCTAAATCGATGGTGTTAAACGATCTCAAACAGGGCAAAGTGAGATCGGTGCAATAGCCACCTTACTAGAAATAGCATGATCAGCAAAAAACGAGGCAAAATGCCTCGTTTTTTGCTTAGCACTCTGAGATAAGAATGTTAGATCCCTCCGACATCTTCATCTTCAAGCATCGAAGCACATTTAATCTCATACTGGTTAAATGAGAAGATACTAGCGCCATGAGCCCGCTTGGTGATGATCCGCTCATCATCAAATTGCACCGAAACATGGGTATAAACTTTATTTTTGACTTCGATCGTATTCATTTCGAGCAATTGCTCAAACTCCTCTCCCAGCATATCCAACGCCAATTTTGCTTTTTCTAAACGATCATTAGTCTGTTTCTTAAATTCATCAATTTTTAGCAGTTCCTCTTCCGAGCGTTCCGCTTTAGGCTTTTTCTTAAATTCAATTTCACGGCGGATCACTTCCATCGTCGCTTCTTGCGCTTGTTTATAATGCTCTTTGTGTTTCGCGACCCGTTCTTTATACACAGCATAACGAGCAAAAGCCTGCACAGCCGTGGCGGTATCGCCTTCAACACCTAGATTGAAGCAAACGATCTTACCACCAACTTTCGCGTGACCACCGCTGAGTGTGCCTTGCTTCTCTTTACTATCTAATACTTTTAGATCATTGCCACAGCGCAATTCATTGCTCATGCTGTGAACCGCTAAATTGATGTCATCTGCCGCTTGCAGTTCGCTAAATTGAGCATAGTTAGCCGTGATAGAGCCTCCTGATTTGATAATGCATGTTCTTGCTTCATCATCAAACACCGTATGGCCAATAATGCCTTTACCAACATCAATATTACCTTGGGCTTGAACATCAGCAGACTCAACAAACCCACCGATGGTGATTGAGCCCGTCGCTCTCACGATCATCCCAGGCTCGACATCGCCCGTGATGACAACACATCCTTTAAATTTCACGTGGCCAGTGGCTACACTGACGTTGTTTAAACATAAAGCGTTATCGACATCAACCGTTTTACTTTTCAGGATAGGCATGCCCGCTTGACTGGCCAGTAGCACATTCGGATCATTGGGTGAGATGTAAGACCCCTTTCCTGCAACTAAGGCCGAGTCTTTACCTGGTTTAGGATCCAGCACTTTTCCCTGCACGGTATAGCCTGGCGTTCCTTTTGTTGCAGGAATTCGACGCATCACTTCATCATCTTGACCAACAGTGATGGTTTCACCTAAGTTGCGCATATCAATTTTGTTCTGTCCTTGCTTTTTGGTCGGTGCTAACACGCGCTTACTGACATCCTCAACCAAAGGAACAAATTGTGCGTCTTTACCTTGAATGGGTTCGCGCCCCTGCGCAACAGGCTGAGTGTATACTTCCCCTGGCTTCAAGGTATTACTTACCATTAACACTTTCTTTAAAGCCAGTTTGTTGATGCCTTTTGTCACGTGGGAATGAGCCAATGCATACACCAACTCACTACCGCGCAATGCTCTGCCACCATATGCACCCGTCACGACCATGCTGGCTAACATATCTCGATCACTAAATTCAATCTCAACCGAAGCGTTCTTTTTCTCTGCAATGGTGATTCCAGAGAATGCTTCACCCTTACCCTCTTTTGCACAGTTGATAAAGCGGGTAACTTCAGTTTCATTTAAGAAAAATGTCGATGCAGATAACTCAAACAATGCTTCTTTCAAGCCTGCTTGGTCAAAATTTTTGTCGATGGACTCCGTCCCAGGCAACTGGGCAATGACTTGTTTTTTGTCCTCTGAAAGCGAAATTAAGCGTTTCCACATACTACTTAACCCATATGGTTAGATTCCGTTCATATGGCAGTGTATACAATTTACAGTATGGACTAAATCTTTAGGCAACCAAATTAAGGGCTACATCACTTAGTCACGACGAAACGAACCACATAACCTAAAAATAAACGAAAGAATGAGTTACGCAGAATTTTACAGTGTAAATAATCTGTTCAGTATTAAGACAATATCGGAAAATCATGTTTACTGTTAAAGGCGTAAGTCACCTTAACAGTGCAACCATCTTTTGAATATTCCAATGACTCACACAATTTAGAGACCAAAATAATCCCTCGACCGTGTGTACAGTTGCCGTCTACAACCGTATGTTGGTAGTCAAAGCCTTCGCCATTATGCTCAAGTGAAAAGCTCAATTCTCCCACCGTTGGGTCATAATCAATGTCTAGTTTAATCCATAACGATTCATCTAACTCATCCATACACTCTTCACGTCGTTGGTAAAAAGTGAGAAATCCATCTGGGTCATCTTTTAGTGAGGAATTAAGTTTTAATAACCCATGCTCAATGGCATTAGCAAACAGTTCTGACAATACAGAGCAAACGAGGTCAAGATGCTCGCCACCACTGATAAAACCGCGAACAATGTTACGCATCTCGACCATAATTGAAATCTTTTTAAGAATTGAAGCAGGAAAAAAGAGATGGCTTTGCATTGGTATATGGCTAAGAAACTGTTTTTTTTGCGACGCTAATATTTCATTATTATTGGTAATTGGAAATGTCATTGAAAGAATTGAGAGATCATCACCATGGCCACGATTGGAAAACTGGCATACTTCATCGTACAAATCTGAAATCTGAGTCTTACCGTTCCGTTGCAAAACTTGTTCGAGTCGCAACTGGCCAAATTGTTCCCCGTTTTCATTCATCGCTTCGGTAATACCGTCGGTATAACAGAGGATAGTTTGGTTAGGTTTTAATTTGAGATGAACTAAATTTACTTCAAATTCATCAGCATCCAGAACTCCCAGTGGCATATGTGTGGAAACGAGACGACGAACGATATTGCTCTCTTCATCCAGTAAATAACCATCAGGCAAACCACCTCCCCACCACGAAACCTCGAAGCCGTTGGCTCGTATCTCAAATACACTGGCCGCAAGCATCATGCCAACAGGCAAAAACTTTACCAGCGCACTATTAAGTTCAGCGACCATTTCGCCAAGCGACATCCCTTTTTCAGCCATTGAAAAAAAAGTACGCGTAGCAGGGATCGTTGAAATCGCGGCAGGTAATCCATGCCCAGTGGCATCGGCGATCATGATGTAGACGCCACCATAGGGCCGGTTCGCCACAATGATGAGATCACCATTAAAAATGGTCGAAGGTGTGGAGATATAACTGATGCCATAGATATTGCTGACTTTTGCACTCATCTCCTCCATTAAGTTGGTGAAAATGGATTCGGCGATGGCATAGTCATATTGTACTTGTTCGTTGAAATAATTGAGTTTATCTCGCTGTTGAGTGACTTCATTATGCATTTTCACAATACGGTAATGAGCCTGCACTTTAGCGAGCAGTACGCTTCGCTCTACTGGTTTAAGAATAAAATCATCGCCCAGCGATAAGCAACGTTCAAACGAATCATGATCATCAAGCACGGTCAAAAATATAATTGGGATATGGTGATTTGGAAAAGAGTCGCGGATCTCTTTTGCGGTGGTGAAACCATCTTTAACTGGCATCATCACATCCAACAAAATAACGTCGGGTAAGACGTCCATGACGAGCATCGCCTCAACAGCATCAGCACCATTTTCGAAGGTATCTATGTGCTCAACAATAGGCGATAAAATAAACCGACAGAGCTCTCTATTTGATTTATGGTCATCAACAATCGTTACGCGCATCGGCTCACTCCTTAAGCATTATTCGATACTAAATTTTTTATCAAATCGAGAAATCAGTAAGATTTTCCTTATTTGGGGTAAGGTATTGGTAATTCGGATCATGCCATCACTTTGCTCAAGATATTTCTGCATATTGAGCAGCATGCCAAGACCAGCACTGTCAATATAGTCCACCTTGCGTAAATCAATGGTGAATCTAAAACCTCGATAGGGTGAATAACTATTACGAAATTCTTTAACTAAGTTAAAGCCAAAAGCACCATCAATCGCGATAGTAATGTGTTTCGCATTGCTATCTATTTCAGTTTCTATACTCATCGTACTCCCTCCTAAAACAGCTCGACTTCGCCTTCGTCCATATTAGTTTGGATTGCGGCGGGACCACTTCGATTGTGCAGGCGCTCTGTCAATTGGTGAAGTTGTTCTGCCCATGCTGCTTTAGTCATGCTTTGTGTTAGTAAAGCGTTCAATAGCTCATTTGCTTCTTGCAAATAATCAATAGACGCATGCGCATAATCACTTTGTTGAACCACAATGTCAGCAAATTGAAGGGCACGGACGCCATTACTCACTTGCTGGGTTAATTCTTGTCCTAATTCTTGAATTTTTTGCACTTCTTGCTCTATTTCTATATTCACTTGTTGGACACCACGTAGCATGTGGTCCACTTTCTCTTTCGACTCAATCACGTGAGTCATATCTATCGATGCCATTTCGCCAACGGTTTTGTTTGCTCTTTGTACTGTTTGTTGAGCAACATTAATTTCTGATTCAATTTGAGTATTCAGTGCTCTTGCTTTAACCGACAAGTCGCGCACCTCTTGAGCCACGACCGCGAAGCCTCGCCCTGCCTCGCCCGCTCGCGCCGCTTCAATCGCCGCATTCAGCGCCAATAAGTTGGTCTGTTCCGATAGGCTTCTCACTTGATTTAACAGTTTAAATACCATATCCAATTTTTCTGACATGTCGTGAATGCTGTGTACCGCTGAAATACTTTTCTCCGAAATATCAATCAGAATTTGTACAAAGCCATCAATAATCGCCTCAGTCTTTGGTAGTACGGTGGTGAGATCATATTCGCTGCCTTGGTTTGCCAATAAGTTATTGACCAAGGTACTTGAGACGTGACTCTGTTTTTGGCTGATATCTTGCAAGCCAAAAAATGCGTTATTTAATGTCTCTACTGAACCTTCAATCACGGTGTGCTGCATGGTTAAAGGGCTACTCACTTTAGGTAGCGTCTCTTTGAACAGTTTTTCAATACTCTGTAGATGTTGCTGCGTTTCAAGAGTGGACTCTTCTTCAACCTTATTTTGGTTGGCTTTAGCTTTGTTTTGTTCACTAAAATTCATAGACAATACTAGCCAAGGTATTGCTGCTGCAAAAATCATTAGCCCCATGCTCCATAAATTAGGGGAGTGAAGCATGACGGCAAAAAGGGCCATTAGCTGCAAAACTAAAGCTAAAATATATTTTGCTTTTGGTGTCACTGTTTTATTTATCATCACCCATTCCTTGCTTCTCTATGTTGAGCTTATTTAATGAGACAACACTAGCGATAGAGCTCATCACAAATCCATTGTGGTATGGCATTTAACGCTTTGATATTCTGTGTTGCGCCAATCTCTACTGCCGCTTTGGGCATTCCCCACACCACTGATGTTTTTTCGTCTTGAGCTAAAGTCAATGCGCCACACAACTTCATTTTGAGCATGCCTTGCGCTCCATCTTTACCCATCCCGGTTAAGAGGATACCGATGGCTTTGTCTCCCACATTTTCAGCAACCGTATCAAACATCACATCTACTGAGGGTTTATGACGATTGACCGCAGGTCTATCGTCAACTTGACAGTAAAGGTGAGTGCCTTTTTTTATCACCATCAGATGCTTATCTCCGGGAGCAACATAAGCGCATCCATTCACTAAAGGTGCTTGATTAGCGGACAACTCTCTCACCTCTACGGCACTACAAAGATTCAAACGCTCTGCAAAGGGGCGAGTAAACATCGCACTGATATGTTGAGTGATCACGATCGGTGGCAACCCTGCTGGTAAAACAGAGAATATGCTTTTTAATGCTTCTGTTCCGCCCGTTGAGGCTCCAATCGCGATCAACTGATAACGCGCCTCTTGGTGGCTAGCCGCTATCAGTTCGACCTGATTAACCGCCGCAGAATGATGCGATTGAACGACATTTGCCCCTGCCGCCATTTTTATTTTGTCGTTCACCAGCTCCCTATAACTTGCCATTTCAGCCGTGTTTTCGACCGACGGTTTAGGGAAGTAATCCACTGCACCAAGCTCTAATGCTTCTAACGTGGCTTGAGCGCCATGCTGGGTCAAGGTTGAAATCATCACTACCGGCATAGGGCGTAACCGCATAATATTTTTTAAAAATTGCACGCCATTCATTTTTGGCATTTCAATATCTAGCGTTAGCACATCAGGGTTGTGCTGCTTGATAAGCTCTCGGGCTTGGTAAGGATCTTGTGCCATTGCGACGACGTCTAACATAGGGTCAGCATTAATCAGCTCGCAGAGCAGTGCTCTAAAAACGGGAGAATCATCGACAATCAGCACTTTGATTTTTTTCATTTAAATAGCTCCACATCATCACTCTCTTTATGCGCTTTACGATCCAACTGTGTGGCATAAACCTTTTCTTGAAAACTTAACCGGCTCACTTCGGTCAATGGAATTCTTTTTAGCCACACTTTACCTGTCATGGGTTCGAAAATGACTTTTCTCGGTTCGTCCCCCCCCAAGTCACTGGCTTCGACAATAAGCCTTTCTTGCTCAACATAGTTTTTGATGAAATCTATGTTTTTCTGGCCAATCATGGCTTTAAAACCCAGCATTTGTGCTCCACCAAAGAGTTTTACTCGTAAGCGCTGACGCTCAGCCCCCATTTTGATCAACTGATTAATCAGTAGCTCCATCGCATAGCAACCATAACGAGAGGCGGTTGAAGCAATATCATCAGGATGCCAGTGATCAATTTGTGAATGCTGATCAAAAGGCAATAAAAAATGGTTCATCCCCCCAACTTTGGCCGCTTGGTCCCACATACAGGCGGTAACGCAAGAACCTAAACCGGTACAAATGACCTCTTGTCGCATCGTACAGTACAACCCACCGGGCAAAACCTTTACCCAATCCACTTTTTGTTGGGGATGATAAAATCGGCTGAAATTCCGATTGTCGGTTGCCAAATGCATCGCCAACGAGGTCATTAATTGTTCCTCATTTTTTCACGTAAATGGTGTGGCCGAGATGATGAAAAACATCAGCACAGCGCCCCACACTTTCTGAATGACCCAAAAATAAAATCCCATTCGGTTTCAACCATTCATAGAACCTTTCGATCAAAGCCTCCTGAGTGGGTTTATCAAAGTAGATCATCACGTTTCGGCACGAAATGAGGTCTAAATTCTTAGGTAACGTCCAAGGAGATAATAAATTCAGTTGCTGAAAATGGACAAAACGTTGCAACTGACTGGCGATTTTTATTTTTCCCTGTTTGATACCGCGCCCTTTTACAAAGCACTTTTTAAGATAGTGCTGTGGAATAGTAACCACAGCCTCATCGGTATAAATGCCCGCTTGCGCATGTGCCAAAACCTGTGTGTCTAAATCTGTTGCGTAGATATCAACATTGTCCGCGAAATCAAATAAACCGCTGCTGTATAACGACGCAATAAAGCTGTATGGCTCTTCACCACTAGAGCAGCCAGCAGACCAAATTTTAGGATGACGCACGCCCTGTGATCGCCACTCATCGAGCAGTACTTTTTCTAAAAACTCAAAGTGGTGATACTCGCGAAAAAACTGGGTTTTGTTAGTCGTTAACGCATTGATGAAGTGGATCCGCTCTTGCTCATTATGCTCAATAAGCTCCTTGTAATCACAGAAACGCTGAATCCCCCGTCGACGCATCTGACGGCTCAAACGGCCGTAAACCATCGCTCGCTTGGCATCCGACAAGTAAATGCCGGCCGTTTTGTGCATAAACCACTGGATGAATTTGAAATCCTTTGCGGTGAGTTCAAATTCTTGGTCATTGTTCATCATGATTGGATGGCTATCTGTTAGAACTCTTCCCATTCATCTCCATCCTCATTGAGGTTGAGCCCAGAATTGGCAACGTTATTGGTGGCTTTAATGCCAGCCACTTTCTTGACCTTGGGTTTGGGTTGATGGGCGGAGATGGGTGTTCTTTTGGGCTCGAACGTTTTGATGTTGTCATCGGTGGTGAAATAGCTCATCAAGCTAATCAGCTCTTTCCCTTCATCTTTCAACGATTGGCTGGCCGCAGAGGTTTGTTCAACAAGAGAGGCATTTTGCTGTGTCATCTCATCCATGGCTGTAATTGCACGATTAATTTCGTCAATGCCCGTCGATTGTTCAATACTGGATGATGCAATTTGGGCGATGAGATCAGATACTTTTGCTACAGCGTCCACAATCTCATTCAACGTTGCTCCTGACTCATCAACTAAACGCGATCCCTCTTCGACTTTCTCAACACTATCTTTAATCAGCCCTTTAATCTCTTTCGCCGCTGCTGCGCTACGCTGCGCAAGGTTTCGAACCTCTCCAGCAACAACAGCAAATCCACGCCCTTGTTCTCCGGCTCTTGCCGCTTCTACCGCTGCGTTCAAAGCCAATAAATTGGTTTGAAAGGCTATCTCGTCTATCACTCCAATAATATCGGCAATCTTCTTACTCGAACGATTAATTTCCGACATGGCCGAGATCGCTTGCCCCACCACTTCACCACCTTTACTGGCTTTTTTGGCAGCATCACTCGCTAGATCGTTCGCACCTTTGGCGTTATCTGCATTTTGGCGCACGGTCGCTGTCATCTCTTCCATACTCGCGGCCGTTTCTTCTAAATTGGATGCTTGAGCTTCCACCCGTTGGCTCAAATCATTATTGCCTTGCGCGATTTCTGTTGACGCCGTAGCCACTCTGGCAGAAGAAATGGTGATTTTTTCAACCATATCGCGCAGGTTAGCAATCGAGGTATTGACCGCATTTTGCAGTTGACCAAACTCACCTTGGCTACCCTCTTCCATCTTGGTATTCAAATCGCCATCCGCCACTTTACTCATGACGTCAATACACTGAGCCAGCGGTGAAACTAAGGTATCAAGCAAGTTATTAATCCCCTCGCCCAACTCCCGCATAAATCCGCTGTACACAGTGGTATCAATTCGTTCATTCAACTGCCCTGCGATCGCTTTTTGAATGAGGCTCTCTACTTGGTATTGACCATCTTGTTGTTCGGTAATATCGATCCATTGCAATGCAGGGCCAATGTATTCCCCTTTGTGATTGTGCATCGCAATACAAGTTAAATTAAATTGCAGCGCCCCCACTTTGATGTTGGATGAAAATGGCAAACGATCAGGGTTGGCAATAATGCTACGTTGATGGCCCGGATTTTTATGAAAGATATCGATATTTTGTCCGACCAGATTATTGACGTCAAAGCTTGTTAATACTGTCCTTAACTCACTTTCTCTTGTACGCATCAACTTGGTCAATGAAGGGTTTAAGTATTGAATAATACCCTCTTTATCGGCCATCATTAGGTTGGTTGTCATCCCCTCGACTGCCGAAGCTAAGCGGCCAATTTCTTGCTCTTTTGCAATCTCTTGAGTGACATCACGCCACTCTAATGTGTTCCCGATATAAATACCGTCTTCATCAATAATGGCGCCAACATTAAGCTCGATCTTCACTCCTTTAATCGTAATCATGGTAGTGAAAGGCAAGTTGGCTGGATTAGACAACATTTGGCGTTGATGCTGTGGATTGACGTGAAAACCATCGATGCAGTAGCCAATCAATGACGACTCTTCAGCTTTAAAATCAGGCCAGACACTTTGAAAAAGCACTTCATGCTGCTTGAGTAGAATCAATGACTGCTTATTGAGATAGGTGATTTGAAAATCTCGGTTAATCATCATCAATGCGGTTTTTGCTGCATTAAGAGCAGAAAGAAGCTGCTGATTGGAAAGCCCTTCATTCTCATCGACCAATGGATCTTCTATCTGCTCAACAAATTTTTTTGGTTCTGGTTTGCGGTTCCAAAATGCCATGAGTATTCCCTCACAAAATAGCGTCTTCTACGAATGTCTGATTTAACCCAGGTACATCAAAAAGGGTCTCGATATTAATTAGGATCAAATGACCGTTAGCCACACTAGCAATTCCCTTCATAAATTGTGGTTCAACCGTGGTGGATAAGGCTGGTACAGGTTTTATCTCTTCAGCGGCTAAGTCATACACTTCTGAAACACCATCGACAATAATGCCGAGCGGATTGCGTTGCGCGTCATTCAAAACGATAACAACTGTCGTGGCCCCAATCTGTGCAGGTGGCAGATGAAAACGAATTCGAAGATCAACAATCGGTACGTACTCACCACGAATATTGAGTAAGCCAACTAAGTAATCCGGTGCATTGGGTACAGAGCGCACATCACTCCAGCCGCGAACTTCTCGGACCTCAAGGATTGGCACAGCGTACTCATCGTTATCCAGCACGAAACTAAGAAACTCTTGTTTAGACATCAGGGTTCCTCACTCAGTATTCGGTGCATATCAAGGAGCCCTTGGGTATCGAGCAGTGACATGACCTCTTCGCCAACATTGAGCAAACCGAGCGAATACGCAGCGGCAGGTGTTTCCCCCACGGCTGGAAACAGCACATTATCTCCCTGGCCAATCACATCACTCACTGCATCAACGACTAAGCCCATAATACGAGGCCGCTCTTGTTGAAGGCTACGAAGTACCAACACCACAGTCGTGGGAAAGTAGCCACAAGCCTCCATACCAAATCGAAGGCGCAGATCGATAATAGGCACAATCATACCGCGTAAATTAATCACACCTTTCACAAAGCTAGGCGCGCGAGGAATAGGCGTAGGTGGCTCCCACACTCGAATCTCTTCAACATCTTGAATTGCCACCCCGTACAACTCGTTCGCTAACCGGAAACTCAGAAAATCGGCCTCACAGCTTCTTTCTTCATACACAGCATTCAAAACACTCTGTGTTTGATTCTCTTGTTGATGATTTGGTGAATAATCATATTCCATGGCTCTTCTCTGTCACCTTCACTAAGCGGCAATAATCTTGGGAGATAAACTTGAACGTCGATTCGAGTACGTGGAGATTAACCCTTGAATATCTAAAATGAGCGAAACGGAACCATCTCCCAAAATCGTAGCTCCTGATATGCCTGCCACTTTGCAGTAATTTGACTCTAAGCTCTTTATAACCACTTGCTGCTGGTCTAGCAGCTCGTCAATCAATAAGCCAACGCGACACCCAGCGGCTTCAACAAAGCAGAGTATTCTATCGGGCAAAGCACCACTTGATCCCATTTCCAGTTCATCTTGCAGACGTAAGATAGGAATGTTTTCGTCACGAAGCCGGTACAGCTCAACCCCACCGGCGGCATACTTCACATTAGCTAGGTTGATTTGGATAGATTCGATAATGGTGAGCAGTGGGATGATGTAAACTTCCCCGCCTACTTTGATCAATTGCCCATCGAGGATGGCTAAAGTGAGTGGTAAACAGATAGTGAAATGGCTGCCTTTACCTAAAGTGGATTCGACATCAATATGCCCACCCAACTCTTCGATATTACGTTTTACAACATCCATACCGACGCCACGACCTGAAATATCAGACACTTGTTCTGCTGTTGAAAACCCTGCGGCAAAAATAAGGTTAAGGATCTGTTTGTCGGTGATATCTTCACGCCGTGTATCTTTAGGTAATACACCTTTTTCTAGCGCCTTTTGAAATATTCTTTCACAGTTTATCCCCGCGCCATCATCTTTCACTTCGATCACTATTGAGCCACCTTGATGATAAGCATGTAGTTCAATGGTGCCGATTTCTGGTTTGCCTTGTTCAAGGCGAATGTGTGGCTGCTCAATTCCGTGGTCAATACCATTTCTGACTAAATGAACCAATGGATCAACAATACGTTCAAGGACGGTTTTATCGAGCTCGGTGTGCTCGCCAATGATGTTCAGTTCTACTTTTTTTTCAAGTCGGCCGCACAAGTCTCGCACAAGGCGAGGAAAGCGGCTAAAAGCAAAGCTCATCGGCAGCATGCGAATATTGAGCACATTTTCTTGTAAATCTTTACTGTTTTGTAAAAGCTGAACTAGGCCTGCTTGCAACTTTTCTAATTTATCCATGGTGAAATCGTTACCGATTTCGGTCAGCATTGATTGGGTGATAACAAGTTCCCCAACCAAATTAATCAGGCTGTCGACTTTCTCAATATCGACGCGAATAGAGCTTACGCTGGATTCTGCTTTCGCCACTTTGGGCGCAACAGCGGGCGTAGACTCTATTGATTTTATGAGATCGATGGGTTTTATGAGATCAACTTGCTCTGCTGATTCTGTAGGGGGAACAGCGTTCGCATGAAACGTAGGTAGCGCCTCGGCCGAAGATTCCTTGCTCTCGCTGATCATATCTTGGGTCGTCGATTCTGGTACTAAAGGTTCAACAATTAGGTCACATTCATCTTCAACCCATTCAAAAATTTCGCGAATATCACTCTCTTGCACTTGGCTACTGAGAAAAATAGTCCAGCTTAAATAACAAAGCTCAGCCTCTATTTCCGCTAATTCGGGAAGGTGCTCAAGCTGAGCTTCCGCCCTGCACTGATCATCCAGTTCATAAAGCTCTCGCAGCAACCGAAGTGGATCATTACCACTGAAATAAAGTTCTCTATGCGGAGTAAAAACGACTTTCCAACCTAAGTGGTTCTCGTTGTCAGAAGCCTTTAAGAGCGATGACGTCTGTTCATCTTCGGCGTCAAGCGAGTGATGGTCTGCTAGTTCATGATCAACCGTTGAATTGTCGGCAAGTAAAGCATGCAATGACTGGCTGACTCTCTGCTGAAGCTCACTATCAACCTCACCGTGGCTCTCATGCCCCGCGAGCATATTGCGAATGCAATCACCGCTTTTCAGTAAAATGTCCACACTTTGAGCAGTGAGAGTTGATTTTTCGTTACGGACGAGGTCAAGATACGCTTCGACAGAGTGGGTAAATTCACTGATATCCAGTAAACTAAAGGTCGCAGCGCCACCTTTAATCGAATGGGCAGCCCGAAAAATGGTATTAATAGTCTCTTTCTCAACCTGATTAGGGTCAAGATTAAGCAGTACATTTTCAAGCACTTCAAGATTTTCACGACACTCTTCGTAAAACATCTTGCGCAACAGTTCCATGTCTAAAGCCATAGCTCTTCCTGCCAGTTAACGTCGTTTAACGAATGAAGCTTCTAATAAAATACGGTGTTCTATATGACCCGTTTTAGTGTTTTCAATAGCGTCTCAGGGTTGAACGGTTTAACCAACCATCCTGTAGCTCCAGCGAGTTTTCCTTCTTGTTTCTTTTCCATACTCGTTTCGGTGGTTAGCATCAAAATAGGAATAAACTTATATTGAGCATGACCACGTATCGCTTTAACTAACTCAAAACCACCCATCACTGGCATGTTGACGTCCGAAATAACAACATCAAATTTGGTTTGTTGTGCCTTACGTAATGCATCACTTCCATCAATAGCAGTTTCAACTTCATAGCCTGCATCTTTCAATGTATGGCTTAGCATTTGACGAATTGAAACCGAATCATCAACCGCGAGGATCTTTGTCATAGCCCCTTCCTTGCAAAATCTCATTACTCTGCGAACAAGCTTTCTAAAGCCAGTAGCGCAATACCTTCATTGAGCGTGTTTGTTGCGTTAACTAAAGTGATCTCAATTCCAGCTCGCTCTGCTGTCATAAACAAAGAAGCAAGCAGTTGCAGACCGGCAGCATCCACGCTATTGACTCGTGATGCATCTATCGTTAAAGGAGGAGTTAGGCTTAGCCATTGAAGATAATTTGCTTTGGAATCTAGTACCGTTGAAATTTCCAAAGACTCCGCCAACAAAAAATCCATATCTCATCCTTACGTACTATTTATATTCTATTTTTTAGGAGAACACCTGACTTTGAGTGTAGGAGGGAATACTCATTAAGCAAATGATTGAACACGTTAGGAACAAAAATAAAAACCTCACAATAAGGGGGACCGTATGGTTAACTCATTAATATAGTTTGGATTTTTTATTCTGTGACTAGAACAAAAAAATCCTACTCTTAAGACGTAAGTAGTAGGATTTTTTGTCATATGACAAGCACAGTACATCTGGAAAAGGTGTCTGCTCTTACATTATTCACGCTTTACAGTGTAAATTGGCTGCAGTTCATTGCGTTGAATGATCCACTTTACAGTGTAAATCATCTAATAGTCGATTAAGGTCATGACGGAGGGTAGCCTCAATCATTTTCCGTCCAGTGAGGTTTAATTGACTGGCACACTCTTGCCAGCTTTTCCTTTGCAATACTTTGACAATAAGTACATCAGATAACAGTGATAGAGCAGCTTTATCCAATGAAGTAATTAGCCGATGAATCCATACACTCACACTCTCATAATCCGCACCGCCTTGTGCGTAACAACGTAGCAATGAATAAGGTAGGAAATTAACTTCATTTGAATCCGCGCATGCGACACGATCTCGGACTAATGACAAGATGGTCCGAACCAAAGCCGGCTCTAAACTTTGCAAAGAATCAGATAGCGAGAAAATGAAATGCTGCTCGAAAATTTGTTCAGCCCGAGTTAACCAATCCAATTTTTTCTCTTGGAGCATGATTAAGGAAAAACAGCCACTTGCGCTGTCTCTGTGGCTCCCTAGTTTTATCGGAACAAATTGGTTCTTAGCCCAAAAAGCCATTAAATCGCTCGTTACGCCAAAACTCGTCGCTAAATAGTCGGCATCATTTTCCAACATGCACGCTTCAATCAAGCGGCTGCCTAACCCTTGATTTTGTAATTCGGGATGAACTGCAATACGCATGATGCGCTGACAAACACTCTGCGCTGCCTGCGTAATACCTACTTGATTAGCTAAGCAAACAGGAACTAGATGACCTTTAGGACGCCGCTTTCCTCGTTGGATCTCTTCCACTAAAGCGCTACAAAGCCCACCTTCACGAACTGTCAGCAAACAACCGACACAAACCTCGCCTACCATTGCAGCAACTAGCTGAACTTTATCGTCCGCTAAAAAATGAAATAGATCGTTCGGTGATGTCTGGTAATGAGCATTCACTAATAACGAAAAAATAGCGGCTAAGCGTGTCGGGTTGGCAATGAGTTGAGCCTTATCCAGATGCTCAATGTTAAGTGTCGCTAACTGTTCTGATGTCATCGTCGGCAATGTAGCTAAATCATAACGAAGGAGGAAAGTATCGTAATGCCACGCTTCTAACGGATCACCCTGACGCCAACGGATCGGCTGATCTAAATGGAGAGTTCGAGTCCCAGCTCGATGGTGTGCTAACCAAGTTTGAAACTTAAGCGTGAACCCTCTCCCACACCCTTCGTAGCCATGAATGGTGGTAGAAAAGACCGCACGATGATAGTGTTCAACCCAGTTTTTTAACATTGATAAAGGCAGCGCGGCCGCTTCATCTACCAATAGGAGATCACACTGTGGCCGATGCAAAATCAGCTCATCCGGTGCCACAAACGTCAATGACGAGTTTTGCCAAGTAAGGGATTGTCTGGTGACGTGAGCGCCTGCTAAACCTTTAGCCGCATGTTCAAATATCGGCGCTACGGCATGGATTGAGGGTGCCGTGACCACAATATCTAATGAACGAGACGCCATCAATTTAGCCGCAGCAATACCAAGCGCACTGCTTTTCCCTCGTCCCCGATCGGCAGTGAGAACCAATGGTCGCTTGCGATGCCCATCCATAACACGAAGAATTGCTGAAACCGCATCAACTTGCTGTTCATAAATCGGTGATTGAGAACTGACTCGTGGATAAACGGGTAAAGGAGGGCAAGGTTGATTCTGTTCTATAACAACAAGCTGTTCCAACGCTCGCGTTAACCAGCGCTCAGCAAAAGAGTCATTACGCTGAGGGGCTTCAATGATCAACAGTAACCCACCACCGACCAGTGAACCCAGCGCAGCACTGAAACTGTTCGCATCAAAACCATGGTGATTATCACAAATAAGTAAATGGCATTCTTGACCAAGAAACTGCTGCCCTTTGTTGAAGGGGGCATAACGAACGCATGGTAACGGTTCTCCGCCTAACTGAAATATGGCTTGCCCCTCATTTTTTGCGAGAAAATGCATAAGCACGTGTTGTTGCCATTGAGGCTCACCACGGATTAAGAGCCCCATACGCCATAGGCTATTCTCAGCCTGCACCATCAAATCATCTAAATAAGCCGCTATCATGTTCATATTTACGCCACCTCGCTGAAACGCAATGGTAGCACAGCCGCTATAATCACTGTGCGTCGTTAAAAATATTTTTCTTTACGACAAATTATATTTGCTTTAATCGTGACCATTTTTAACTAATTATTCACCTACACCCCAGTACACTTCTGGGCTATTTAAGGAATTCAAATGCAATGAAAACTTTCATCAAAGGATTGGTTTTGGCAGCAGCTCTAACTTCTTCACACGTAAGCGCAGACAACAAAACACTCAACGTTTATGCATGGGGAGGATATCTTCCAGAAAAATCCCTCAAGCAGTTTGAGCAGCAGGAAGGGGTAACGATTAACTATTCGACCTTTGAAAATAACGAGTCAATGTATACCAAGCTCAAGTTGCTCAAAGGTGGCGGTTATGATGTGGTTTTTGCCTCAGCGTATTTCATTGAAAAAATGGGACGTGAAGGGTTACTAACCGAGCTGGATCATGCACAAATCCCGAACATGAAAGATGCCATGCCTTCACTACTCGGCCAAGCACACGATCCCAAAAATAGTTATTCCCTGCCCTATATTTGGGGGATCACTGGCCTCAGCTATAACGAAGCATTAGTACCAGAAGGTGTCTCTCGCTGGGCTGATTTGTGGGATAAGAAATATAGCCAACAAGTGATGTTGATTGACGATATTCGCGATGTCTTTGGTATGGCGCTGATCTTAAATGGCTTCAGTATTAATACAAAAAATGAAAAAGAGATTGAAAAAGCCTACCAATCATTGGTCGCGTTAAAAGATAATGTACTGTTGTATAACTCTGATGCGCCACATGTGCCTTATGTCTCAGGTGAAGCAGCGTTAGGGATGCAATGGAACGGGAATGCCTACCAAGGCCAAGTTGAGATGCCAGAGCTAAAATTTGTAATGCCGGAAGAAGGCGCAGTCTTGTGGATGGATAACTTTACTATTCCATCAGGAAGCAACAACAAAGCGTTGGCGCATAAATTCATCAACTTCATGTATCAAGCAGAGAACCAAGCTGAGATTGTGAATAGCTTAGGTTATGCATCGGCAACAAAAAGCGGCCGAGCGTTGCTTCCAGCAGAACTTCGCGACAATCCAACGATTTTTCCAGCCGATGAAGATATGGCTAAAGGGGAATTCATTAATGATGTTGGGCCTGAAGCGCTCGCTATCTACGAAAAATACTGGCAGCGTTTAAGAAATCAATAGATTCGAACTGAATAGACTTAGTTACTAAAAAACCCGCCGTGGCGGGTTTTTATTCTTTACATGATGGATGCTTAATCAAGCTTAGATTGGATAAAATCTAATATTTCTTGCACCGTAGCATCATCCACCTTTTTCAAATTAAGCGCTAAATTACTGCCTTTACGACTGTAACTTACGCGGCCTTTGATCAGATCAATTTTTACATGCTCAGTGCGCTTAGGTGGCAACAACTCTTGTATCCAAGACTCTATTGTCTCTGTGACTTCTTTCGTCAATCGGGCAACACCTTGTACGCTACTACGCTGCCAAACAAATCCATCTTCAGATTGACACTTTTCCAACAAATTTGCTTGTTGCTTTGCATCGAGTTCATTAAATTGTTTATGCAATTTAACTATGGTTGGACGACCTAATTCAACCACATTTGGATAAGCTTGCAATAGCTCAAGTGGCAAAGCCGCTGCTTTTAGAGCACCACTTACTAGGGCCTCACTGCACTGAAATATCTTGGCTAAAGCTTTTTGGTCTTCCGCTTCACCGTTATCCAGCTTCGCTTGCATCTCTTTACCCTTCTCATAAAGAGAAAGCGGCTTGTGCGCGTTTGCCACATCCGAAAGAAACTTCGCATGTTCCGAGTTTATGTCTTCAGCAACATAAACCAAAAATTCTTTACCCGCCAAGATACAAGACATTCGACGACGGCTGCCATCAAGGACTTCAATTTTGCCCCCAGCGGTTTTACGACCAACCGCAGGATATTGCTGACCACGCTCGCGTAATGTACTCAATACATCAGATAGAGCATGCTCATTCAGAAAAGCTTGTTCACGCGCATTCTGCGTAAAAACAATCGTCTTTTCCGCTACTTGATCAGCGGGAATCCTGACCAGTTCGAAAGTGACTAACTCTTCTCCCGCAACCGCCAATTCGATGATTTGCGCTTGTTCTTTCGCTGCCGTTTGGGCTTCTTGCGGGGTGGTTGCACGTCGCTTATTCGCTTTACCAAACAGTTTCGCATTTAGTTCAGACGTTTTAATTGCCATGTTTTACTTACCCCTGATTTAGTGATGACCAATGACTGTGAAGCACTCGCTCAAGCTCCAGTGCACTTTTTTGCACAGCGTCTTGCGCAGTCGCTAGCGTCTTTTTACCACCTTCAAAATCGCTGGTGGTGAGATCAAAAACGGTGCTGTAGGTGTCAGCACAGGTTTCAAATGCTCGGCTACGCGGAATCGTCGCCATCATGACTTGATCACCCAACAGGTAATTCATTTCCGTTAATACCGAGACTTGCTTTTTATTATCATCTTCAAACATCGTCGGCATCAAACGTACAAATTCTAACCCTTTCCAATCTTCTGGAAACATTTCATAAACCGTAGGAAGGTGTTGAAAGAAATTGACGGTTGACGCCCAATCTAATCGCTTAGCCGCGCACGGGATCAGTAATGCATTGGAAGCATACATTGCATTCCATACCAATGGATCAACGTGTGGGCCAGTATCAATCATAATGATGTCAAAATCATCGCCAATCTTATCGATAAGTTTCTCTTTCAGCAGTCGAACAATATCAAGCGATTGGTTTTGCGAAAGATACTGCCACGCTTCTGCGTTAAACATTGCATCTTCAGGAAATGCAGAGATGGTTTTTAAATTGGGATATTGGGTTGGCAACATCACGTTCTTATGTAAGAACGCCTTGTCCACTTCAGTGTCTTCAGGCACGTTGTCTAACATAATATCAACGGCAGAATAGATATTACTGTGCTCTGATAAACTTATTTGCGGGTTGAGAAATAACCGTAATGAACCTTGCGGATCTAAGTCAATCAAGCAGATACGGTAACGCTGATCCAAATTCAGGGCGAGGCACGCGGCTAGATGGACAGCCGTCATTGATTTACCTGTCCCCCCCTTTTGGTTCTGAACATTGATGACCCAAGGCTTATGATCACCATGCTTTTTCCTTTGGTGGAACTTAGGCACACCAGCGGCATCCATGAGCATGTGGGCTTCCGCTAAAGAAATTGAATAGTGATTAGCATTGTTTTTAGTAAATTGATGGCCAGCTTGTTCCATTTTGGAAATGGCATCATCTAGCTTACGGCGTGTTAAGCCTGAACGAGTTTCCATTAGCGCTTTTGACATCGCTGGGAAATGGTCATCACTACGTTCTTCTAAAACAATTTCAATTCGGTCAGCTTGCACCTGTTGAGTTTGCTCGGCGAGCTGGTAGAGATTCGCTATGGTTTGTTCTCTTTTCATTGCCAAATTCCATAATAAGTACCTAATGCAGATTGTACAGCAAACAATTTAATACTCAACAAAAAGGTGAACATTCACTTTTAGATTAATATCACAATAAATAGAAAAATATATCGGAATTTAATGAATTGACCTCATTATGGTCATCATTTTTCCTTAAATAATGGGTAACTTAGTCCATTATTTATTTGAACATTAAAAATATTACAACGTAACTTATTTACATTGTAAATGAGCTTAAAATACCCGGAACGATTAGAGAAGCAGCATAATTTACGGTATGTGTCATTTGGAATGATGTTCCCCCGGCAGATCAATTAAATAATCGTAGAACATGAATAATAATAACTAGAGCGATAGGGCAGGGGAAACTTATCCTTTTCGTCAGGGTACTAGGACGCATGATCAAGGCTAACATGATGATCATGCGTCCGAAGAGATCCCTCGCCACAGGAACAATGATCAAGAGGAATTGGCGCCTTCCTTATCAGCAAATAATCAGAAAACAAATGGATCTTCATCGGATCAATGATCAAGTGTGATTTAAGCTCGGAAGCATGTAAAAATAGCGCATAATTACGGGGGATTGCAGATGGAATAGGGGCTGAGCAAGATACCTAGTACATAACAAGTAAAATTTAAAACACACCAAATAACAAAACCTTCTTCAATGCGCTCTTGATCATGCTTTCGACACACTCTCACTCCTTATAATAGAAGCCGTTAAAAGAGTTATTTGTCATTTCAATTCGTGTTTATGCCAAAATCGACTTTGAAAGAACATTTAATGCACTTCCTTGATCATCTTTCCAAAGAAAAACCAAGCCCATATTCTTCATCTAGCTCAAATAAAATAATCACTTCAACTCATCATGTGGATAAGTTGTGCATGAGCCATGATCATGCTTTAAGAAAGTGTTTGATCATTGATTCAGTCGTCTGATGATCATCGTTCGGAATGTGATTGATCATGCTTTCTTCTCTACAATGATCATGTTTTCAGTTTTATATGATCATGCTTCTGAAGGGGATTTTTTTTTATCCCTATAAAACAATCAATTAGGCTGCTCATTAAGGCTTGATCATTAGATCATATAAGCAATATAGATCAGAATAATCAAAAAGATCAGTTATTTAAAAGCAATAAGTTTTTCTTTATTTATGATCTCTTTTTCTTTATTCTATTGGAACTATAGCGATATTACGGCTAGTGTGATACGGATCTAATAATGAACGCAGACGAAAAAATATTGATCAAAGCACCAAGGAGCCACAAAGATGGGCATCTTTTTGAAGTTTCAGAAACTGCTGTTGATTGGGTTGATCAATACCAACATTTTAAAGGTGTTACCAAAAGTATCGTTGAACTTCTTAACCTGATCTCATTAAGAGGTTTCCGCAGCCAAGATGGGTTAGTCTCGACAACAGAGTTAATTGAAGCAACCGATGGCCAATTGACCAGAGCGGCTATTCAGCAACGGCTGCGTGCTGCAGTAAGTATTGGTTTATTTAAACAGATCCCGGTGAGATTTGAAGAAGGTTTAGCTGGCAAGACAATGCTGCATAAATTTGTTAACCCAAATAAGCTCATCTCTGTGCTTGGTTCAACCAGTCTGGTAACTGAATCAGTAAAACAGACAGAAAAACGCAAGCGTTCAAAAGCGCTGGCTCAAACTCAGGTCAATAAGCGTTTGTTGACAGAACATGGGCTAAATATTCCACCAGCGATGAAAGACGAAGCGGATCAGTTTGTGGTTTCACCCACCAATTGGGCTGGGATCATTGATCAAGCATTAGCTCCACCGAGAACTCGTAAAAGCTACCAGAAATCAATGGTGTCGATTTCTGGTACCCGTGCGATCATTGAAACTCGTTCTTCTAAAAATATCATGACAGTCGATGATCTAATGACACTGTTTGCACTGTTCACCTTAACGGTGCAATACCACGATCATCACCAAGAAGATTACCAACTTAATACCAAACACACACCGAATAAAACCCCATTGTACATTACTGACATTTTGTCGCTTCGCGGTAAAAAAGATAGTGGCCCAGCAAGAGATTCTATTCGCGATAGTATTGATCGGATTGAATTTACAGACTTCCAACTGCATGAGTTAACAGGCCGTTGGCTGAGTGAAAACATGCCAGAAGGATTTAAGAGTGATCGTTTTCGGTTCCTAGCAAGAACGATCACCGCTTCTGAAGAAGCGCCAACGGAAGGCGCTGATGGTGAAATTAGGATCAAACCTAATTTGTACATTTTGGTGTGGGAGCCTTCATTCTACGAAGAGTTACTCACTCGCGATTACTTTTTCTTGTTTCCACCAGAGATCCTAAAGCAACATACGTTGGTCTTCCAACTCTACTCCTATTTTCGCAGTCGCATGTCGCGTCGCCATACCGACAGCATGCTACTGAGTGAATTGAACCAAAAGTTGGCCCGTAATATCGAATGGCGTCGTTTTTCGATGGATCTTGTCCGTGAGCTAAAACGATTATCGGAAGGAAAGGGCAGCGATTCGTTATTTGTCGTGAATCTTTGGGGCTATCATTTGACGGTCACCACACTGGTGGATAAAGAAAAAGTGATGGATTACCAAGTCGACATTAAATGCGATGTGGAAGAAGTCCTGCGCTACTCGCGCGCTCGTACCACCAATGCAGGCAAACGCAACATGGCTCCAACGTTGCCTAACCCACTGCGCAATGAGATGGTTTCTAAGCAAAAATTAGAAGAGCTCTCTGAGATCATTGATGGTGAATTTGAACCGATTCAACGTAAAGCACCGTCTCCAAAGGGTAAGCTAGGACGAAGAGTCAAGCAGCGCAAACACCTAGTAGAGATCAATGCCGATGAAATTACGATTACCTTATCTAAATATACCTCTCCAGAGGCCCTAGAACGCAGTATAACGGCGTTATCAGCAATGACTGGGCATCCACCATCCTCCATCAAGGAAGAGTGTACAGAGCTGATTGATAAGCTGGATTGGCTGAGGGTTGGAAATGAGGCGATCTCTTATGAGACGTTAAGTAAATTGATCGAGCTCTATAACACGAAAAACGAGAATAAACATTTATCGATCGAACGTTTGATCTCGGGTCTCGCAGTACGTCGCAAAGTGTGTAAGCAAGTGTACGAGGGGCATTTAGATGAATCCGTATTCCGGGCACTTGATGAAGTCGCTATTGGTATTTAAAACCAATTTACAACACAACCTTGACATGTAGCTGACATTTTGTTCTAGAAGGTTCGTTAGTATAGAAAACGAATAGACAACCTTTTGTCCTATCTGATGAATTAATAGATTGGCTCATATATGTTTTTAGCGAGTTATATAACTCGCTATTTTTTTATCTGTTGATCCCTGTGATCCCT
Organism: Vibrio sp. V09_P4A23P171; assembly: GCF_963875615.1. Classification (NCBI taxonomy): domain Bacteria; kingdom Pseudomonadati; phylum Pseudomonadota; class Gammaproteobacteria; order Vibrionales; family Vibrionaceae; genus Vibrio; species Vibrio sp. V09_P4A23P171. The sequence goes on along the minus strand of NZ_CAWNMR010000071.1, from coordinate 91,674 downwards.
GCAATCAATTAATACCCTCGCTTTATACCTTGATCATCGTTCCACGCGTAGTATGCAAGAAATCGAACATGAGCATCAATTAAACTTCGGGATAAGGCCTCATCAACGTGCTGTTGATTGAGATGCTCCAAACTCAGTACCATCAACTGCTGCATCCGTTTTATACACCAAGATTTTAACTCAATTTCACTACTCGGCTCCGAGACGCAACGCTGAAAACGAGCGTAAGCAAGCTGCAGATATTGGAAGGCAAGCTCACCGTCAATGAGCTTGTAGTACTCATATTGGCGCAGGCAAGCATCAAGCCAACAAGCAATTGCTTTACTTTGATCATCACTTAGATCCGGCCCCCAGATCTCTTGTGGAGCATTAAGGATCAGAGGTTGTAATTGAGCCACCTGATCATAGCGCTTGTTCAGATGCCATTGATGGATCTCGGTTAACCAGTCGTGAAGCTTACACATCGCGTCTTACCTACAACTTTAAATGTATTAACTACAGTCTGGTGCATTTCAAGCTTATTTGCCAAACAGAAATGGAGAACCATGTGCTAAAAATCAGCACATTGAAAGAGCGTGGGGTAGGGGGGACTGCGATAGTATGCAACAGAATAAAATGAGCGCTAAAACGCTTGAATTCATGTATGTAATATTTAAATTTAGCCTCGTCTAGCAAGGTTGGCAAAGTAATATTAATAGTTTTAAAAATAAGGTTTCTAAACCATCGCCAAAATCACAATATGGACGAAATATGCTTAACAAATCAAATGTCGTTTGCTACAGATTACATGTCCCTTACGTGGTTTGTTCGGAGGTAACAATGTCCATAAATTCTATTGACCATGACGAAATGACTGATATTGCAAATAAGTGGGACTTCACGGAAGAAGTAGAAACTCAAAAACCAGTTAAAAACCTTAAATCAGCCGAAGCTCGCCGTCGTATTGAAGCATTAAGAGAGATTCGAGAAAGTGGTTTAACCATTGAAGAAGCGAAGGAGCTAGGCATACTTCACTGACGAGTTCTCACCATTAATCCCCTAAGGGTGGCGCATAGCCACCCTTTATATTTTCCAATTTTCTTGATTTCATACCGATAAATTGCACATTTATGCTCTTAATTTTCCTATGTCCTATGCTATATTTCGTGCCACGTATTTACCGATCTAGGCTAACTCATGTCCTTCAACCTATCTTTACTTGCCGCTGAAGAAAAAAACAAAGTAGAGCTCGATAAACAAGCTTCCTTTCTTGTTTGGAAACTCAAGCAAGGAAAAGCAGGGCCTGAAGCGATCACTCAGCAGCAGTCTAAAATTGCCAGTGAGGCCGAAAAAGAGTGGTTTTTACAATCGGTGAACAAATACAAAAGAGTGATGGGTGTTGCGTAGCATTCATGTCTTTGCTAAGTGGAAAATTGAAATGATCCCACTTTTTGCTAAAATCCCTCGCGTTAAATTGAATTAGAGAGATCATCCCTATGGGAAGAAGTTTTGAAGTGCGCAAAGCCTCAATGGCGAAAACTCAAGGCGCAAAAATTAAAGTCTATTCCAAATACGGTAAAGAAATTTACATGTGTGCAAAAAATGGTGGTTCGGACCCAGACATGAACTTGTCTTTGCGCCACCTGATCACAAAAGCGAAGAAAGACCAAGTTCCAGGCCACGTTATTGATAAAGCGCTAGATAAAGCCAGTGGTGGTGGTGGTGAAGACTACCAACCTGCTCGTTACGAAGGTTTTGGCCCTGGCGGCGCAAGTGTTATCGTTGACTGCTTAACAGATAACGGCAACCGTACGTTCCAAGATGTGCGTCAATGCTTTGTTAAAACGGGTGCGAAAATTGGTACTCCAGGTACCGTATCACACATGTTTGATCACCAAGCGGTATTTCAGTTCAAAGGGGATGATGAAGATTCTATCCTTGAAGCACTGATGATGGATGATGTCGATGTGACGGATGTTGAACTGGAAGATGGTGTGATCACTGTATTTGCACCTAACACTGAATTCTTCAAAGTGAAAACATCGCTAAATAATCAGTTCCCTGATTTGACTATCGATGTGGAAGAAATCACGTTCGTTCCACAAACACACACACCGGTCACGGGCGAAGAGGCGGAGAAATTCCAGAAGTTCCTCGACATGCTAGATGATTGTGATGATGTACAACAGGTTTACCATAACGCTGAGCTGTAATAGAGCGAATTAATGAGAAGCCGAGTGATTGACTCGGCTTTTTTTTATCTGTGCATTGCTAACCGTGGTCTTATTCATAGAGAATGACGCAAGGATACATACAGCCCACACTCAGTTACGTGTGTTCGTCCGTTTGGGCTGCTGGGTAATAATAAAAGGAGAAGTTAATGAAAGTCAGTTTTATTGGATTAGGGGTTATGGGATACCCTATGGCTGGGCATCTAAAAAACGCAGGATTTGATGTTAGCGTCTACAACCGCACTCAAGCTAAAGCGCAGCAGTGGGCGCAGCAGTATCATGGGCATGCAGCGCAAACAGTCGCAGAGTGCGTGCAAGATGCCGATGTGGTTTTAACCTGCGTTGGCAATGATGATGATGTCCGTAGCATGACGACCAGTGACGGCGGCGCGATAGGGGCGATGAAACGCGGCGCAATTTTGGTTGATCACACCACCACATCGGCACTGTTAGCCGAAGAGCTGGCGTCTGCGGCTCATAAAGCGGGCATTCGCTTTATGGATGCTCCTGTTTCTGGTGGCCAAGCAGGGGCTGAAAATGGTGTGCTAACCATTATGTGTGGTGGAGATGCCGAACTGTTTGAGCAGCTGCAACCCGTATTTCATGCTTATGGCAAGTCATCGGTGCTGATGGGGAAAGCAGGGCAAGGACAACGCGCAAAAATGGTCAATCAAATTTGCATTGCTGGCGTATTAAATGGTCTGTCGGAAGGATTGATCTTAGCGGAAAAGTCAGGGCTAGATATTGGCGTTTTGGTTGATTGTTTGAAAAATGGAGCCGCAGGTTCATGGCAGATGGAAAACCGCGCTGTGAATATGTCAATAGGTAAGTTTGATTACGGCTTTGCCATTGATTGGATGATCAAAGACTTGGGCTTTTGTTTGGATGAAGCGCAACGAAACGATCTAAAATTGCCGATGACAGAAAAAACTTATCATGCTTACCAAGCCTTGTCTGAGCAAGGTGAGGGAAGAATGGATACTTCTATCCTTATCAAAGCCGTTAATTCATAAATATCACAGCTCAGAGATAGACTCAATTGGCCCTATTTAGGGCCATTTACACTGTAAACCTATAAATCGATTCCTATTTATCTTCTGGCCCCGCATACCTACAGTGTCTATCTGTGTGCCTCTTTTCGAAAAACAATTGTATAAAACCATGATCGCCTACCGATTAGGGAGGACAAATGTCCTTCATTTTTGTTTGCTGTGCGTGACTGTGCTGGATGAATCGTCAACTAATTACATTTACTGAAAAATATTAAAATTTGGTTTTTAGTTTCAATAAAGTCACACGAATCCAGTTTAATATGCTGTTAATTCGGTGTTTTCATGGTTTTCAATCCAAGCCAAGCCCCTTGATTATAGTGATTATGACCAAGGTCTCAAAATGATCATAATGATTAATAGGAGTAGGATTCGCGACATTATTATTTTTATATAAGTGAAAAAGCAGTGAAAGACACTAAGGAAATGGCTCATTTTAGTCATGTTCAGATTTCCAATTGGACTAAACACGACACCTATTGGCTACTCAGTTTATTTGGTACGGCCGTTGGGGCTGGCATTCTATTTTTGCCAATCAACATTGGGTTAGGTGGTTTCTGGCCATTAGTGTTAATGGTCTTACTCGCTTTTCCGATGACTTATCTCTCTCATCGTGGTCTTGCTCGTTTTGTTCTCTCATCGCGCCGTCCTAATGCTGATTTTACCGACGTTGTTGAAGAACACTTTGGCCAAAGGGCTGGTCGCTTGATCTCTTTGCTGTATTTCCTCTCTATTTTCCCAATCTTACTGATTTACGGTGTCGGTCTAACTAACACGGTTGATAGCTTTTTGGTTAATCAAGCGCAGATGGTGGCTCCCCCTCGGGTGCTGCTTTCTGGTGGCTTAGTCTTTGCGTTAATTGCCATTATGCTGGGTGGCGAGAAGATCATGTTGCGCGCTTTTGCTGTTATGGTTTATCCATTGGCGGCTATTTTATTATTTCTCTCGCTCTATTTGATCCCGTATTGGTCAGTGCCGTCATTAGCATTGCCGCAAACGAGTGATTTCTTACACACAGTGTGGCTAGCCATTCCTGTCGTGGTGTTTTCTTTTAGCCATGCAGCGGCGATCTCAAGTTTTGCCAATGTTCAACGTCGTCATTATGGCGCGCTAGCGGATAAAAAATCAGAGCAGATTCTGCGTTACACCAGCCTTGTATTAATTCTGTTTGTCTTGCTGTTCGTGTTTTCTTGCGTATTGGCTTTATCACCAGAAGCATTGCAAGAAGCAAAAGTGCAAAATATTTCAGTGCTGACTTACCTTGCCAATGTCACAGATAATCCCTTCATCGCCACTCTAGGCCCTTTAGTGGCGTTTATTGCCATTACCTCTTCCTTTTTAGGGCATTTCCTTGGTGCGCGAGAAAGCCTGACTGGGCTGTTGTGTAAAAACTTTGGCCTGTCATTGCGTCTTGCTGGGCGACTCACCATTGCGATTTTGTTTGTCACGATTTGGATTGTCGCGATACTCAACCCCAGCATTCTGGGAATGATGGAAGCGTTTTCAGGCCCCGTGATCGCTATGATTCTGTTTATTATGCCGATGATTGCTGTATTCAAAGTGCCATCGCTGGCGAAGTATCAACAGCAGATGAGTACACCCTTTGTCATGGCAATAGGGTTATTGGCGGTATCGGCATTGCTTTATAATTTGCTCAATTAAATCAGCCATTGGCTCCGTCACTGGAGCCAAATCAATTACTTGATTTGAGCTTTTGTTATTTGAGGTTGTGCATTATTGAGCGTTGATGCTACCTCCAGAATATCTTGCCACTCATTGTAAGCTGATTGGTACCAAACTTGCTCCAGAATGACCGCTTGTGAATCTTGTGCTTTGGTAAGGTTAGAAACGACGTTGTTGATTTCATTGTATAAACTGAGCACCGTGGTTTGTAGTGTATCTAAGGATCGGCTGATCGCCGCACAATCGTTGTTAACTTGATCGACACTTAGCAATAGGGCATTGAGAGACGCGATTTGTTGTTGATCTTGAGAGAGCGTTTGTTGATCGTGGTTGATGGTATTTAAAGATGATTGGATATCGCTTTGTAGGCTAGATATTTCACTTTGTGCTTCTACAATAGAGCTAACACCAAACCCTGCCAATATCAAAGAACCTCCCAGTGTAAACGGAGCAAGCACCACGCCAAAAATCGTTTCAAATATCCCTTTCTTACGCTGCGATTGAGCATTCGCAATGGCGGTTTTAAATGCTGCTATCTGCTGTTTCATTAGATCAATTTGGGCGTTGGTGGCGATAATTTCTGCTTGGATTGAAACTTCTTCTTGCTGGATCTGTGCAATAGTTTGTTGCAATGTGTTATGAGCATCTTCCACTTGGCGAGCCCAAGCATTCAATCCCTCATCATAACGTTTTATATTTGATGTAAGACTTTGAATCGGATTTTGTAATGTTAAGATTAATGAAGTGAGCTGCTGTAGTTGGGCGGTATCAAAACGGGTTTCTAGTGCTTTGAATAACGTTAAAATTTGAACATTAGAATCTTTGAATGTATTCGCAATGGAAAGAACACTGTCCATAATGTCATTTGAAAAATATAAATTACCACTCAAACGCCATTGTCGTACCAGTTTTTGCACCGCATTTAAATTTTGTTCTACCTGAGCATACAAATGTTCTGCATTGCCTTGATCAATATAAGTTTCAACAACGCCTTGGCATGCAGAATTTAGTAACACCATAGCGCTAATAGATGCAGGAATGTCGGTTTGAAGTTGCTCGCTGGCTGATTGATTCATGATAGTCCTCGAAAAAGAATAAAAGGGGGCGTAACCCCCCTTAGTAATGTTTAAGCTGCTTGTTTTACTGCAGGTGCTAACTCTTTCGTTTCGATAGCTATTTTTGCGCTAGCTAGCTGTTTAGCAAGTTCAACTGCATCATCCCATTCGTTTTTCGCTGCGTCAGACATCACTTTTTCCATAATAATGCTCTGCATGGATGCACCATTATTAAGCTTGGTTACTACATCATCTAACTCGTTACCAAAGACAGTCCACGTCGTTTCAAAATCAGATAATACTGATGTCGATGTTTCAATCGCTGAAACGACGGCGCTACTGGCATTGGAAAGCCCCTGTAAAGCGATAATCTGTTGTTGATCTTCAGCTTTTTGCTTTTGTTCTTGCGCGATGCTGTCGTAGTCATCATCAATTTGATTTTGTAATACGCCCCACGTAACACCACCAGCAATAATCGATGCCGCGCCAACGGCTGCGATACCGCCGGAGACTACAGCTGCGGTACCAGCGGTTGCGATGGTAAGCGCAACGCCTGCGACGAGCATAAAGATGCCAACACCAACCGCAACTTGTGCATAGACTAGATCTTTATTCAGTTTCTCAATGGCTGCACGATTGTTGTCTATTGCGTTATTCATACTTTCAATATCTGTTTGTAAATCGATAATTGTTTTTTGAATATTGGTCGCACCATTGACTAAGTCATCATGTGCTGCTTGCATTTTCACCCCCCAATCAGAGAGTTCCTTATTCATCCCTTTGACAGTGGCTTCGATACCGCTGACTTGAGAAGATAGGGCGGTCATAATCTGTGAGGCTTGCTGAACCGTTGTATTGTCTTTGCCACTTGCTGTTGGATCCGCTTTATATAACTCATGAATGGCATCGATTGATGCTTGGAAAGTGGCGTCAAAATTAATTACGCTAGAGGGAATCGATGCTGATACTTGTGGTCCCAAATCGTCAATCCATTGCTTAGCAACCAATTTTGCTGAGTCTAATTTTTTACTCAGGTCATCAAACCAATCTGGTTTTACCGTAGGTGGCGTAAATTGTGTGTTTAAAATGGCATGGCACTGCGCTGTGATGACTGTGGTTGCCAAAAATGCAGATTGAGTGGTTTGCTGTGTTGGGTTCAACTGAGTAACTTGTTGTGACATTGTGTATCTCCTTTACTGTTCTTGAATGGTGTTATTTAGTGTGTTGACTAAAACGGGTTTTCCAACGTTTGGCGGTAAACTAATGAGTTGCACAAATTCTGAAATGGTTTTCCATGAGGCTGAAGCAATCTTGATGGTTTGCAAATCAGTCAATAGGGCTGGGTCTGAACCGCTTTGTAAGGCGTTGATCAGTTCGTTTACCTTGTCTAATTCGTCTTGCCATAACAATGAAAGTGCTGGCAAGTTATCATCAATCTTTAGGAATTCTTCGCTCATGTTGCTGAGGGTTTGAATAATGGCTTTAGTAATGGCAGCCGCTTGTGCTTCTTCACTGGCTAGTGTTTGTAATTGAGTGAGTTTGTCTAAATCTTGTTGTACCTCTTTCGCGCTCGATATTGTGCTGTATGCACTGTAACCAACCGTGAATAGCGCACCAGCAAAGGAAAGGAATGGTACAGACGTCGTTGCTCCCATTACGACACCGTAGGAAATCGTTACCATACTTTGTATGTAAGCTTTTCCTGCTCTTAATTGGGCCGCCGTGACATTGGCTCCTAAACTGGCAATGGATTGCGATAGAGAGCCTATCTCTGTTGCAATGCGTACCATTGCTTGTTCTTCGCTCGCAAGTTCATTCCAGCCATCTTGAATGCTGGATGCGAGCAGCTCCTCTGCATTTTTCGCTTGGCTGTAAGATTTCGTGAAAACTTGCTGAGCTTCATTTGTTAACGTGATATTTTGCTTTAACGTTTTTTGCAATAATTGTAAGCATTCAATCCATTGCTTCGTACTTGTTATCGCCTTACTGTTTTGTGCGCAGGCATCGAACGTGGTCTGATAATTAATAAACGATGTAATAATTTGCGCAAAAATTTTAGGCTTTTGCTGCATAAACTCATTCATTACCGCTCTTAAGATCTCAGTCCTGCTTCGAACTTCTACGAGCCAGTTTGGATCTTTTGCTACATGGCCAATAAAGAGAGAGTTGCACGTTGCATCGTAGTTACTAATACCTAAAAAATCAGTATATACGTCGGTCAGCATATTTAATGCGGTATCAACATTTGGGCTTAACATGAGTTCGCCCTCTACAGTGAAATAACGAGGAAAGGATCAAACGTTAATCTTGCACCATCAATAGACAAGGTCGCATTGTATTGTTGTGTGCTGGCTTGTCCTTGCGCTTCAACTCGGCCTTCCCAGAATTCATCACCGCTTAGTCCTTGTTTAGTGGGTATACAAACTCTGTCATTTATCATTTGCCCATTAAACTCGACAATATCAACTTCATTGTCTGGTGAAATAGCGACAACTCGCCAGCATAATAATTGGCCGTCTTTACAGGCTGTTTTTAACTCAGCTTGGCCTTCATTACCCGAGCCCATATATTTATTTGTATCAATGAGATAAATGTTACTTTGCAGATCTCGACTTGCAAGCGCTGCTGCTGCATCTACGACCATGAGTATTTCTACTTTTTTCATACAATGTTCCTTATTTAGATGGAGTTATTGAACTTCGAGATAAGGTGAAAAATTCATTGTTATTCCGTTTATTGAAAGAGAAATGGTATATAGATAACGCCCAGTATCCCCACGAGTCTGAACTCTGCCTTCCCATGCGTCATTAACAGGGCTTGGTAAGCAAGCTTTTTGATCAATCATGTTACCAGAGAATCCCGTTATATTGACTTCGTCATCTGGCGAAATGGCGCAGCTACGCCAGCAAATAAACTGACCATCTTGAGATACCGTGTGGAGTTGGCACGTTCCTTCATCCCAAGAACCAAGCCATTGGTTACTATCAATTAAGTAAACGTTATCCATTAAGCTCGTGGTTGCTAATGCTCCGGCACAATCAACCACGATAAGTATTTCTATTTTTTTCATTCAATACCTACTGACGTTTATTTATGGATCCACAGAATATCACTGTACTGATTTAACCATTTCGAATGGTTTTTTTGGTTATATCTATTAAATCTTATTGATATTAGTGTTGATATTTACATGTTTATAATCTTTATGTGGCTAAATATAGTTAGTGATTTCAGTTAATCAAGGTTGCATAACTAATATGTACATATCAGTATGTACATAAAATAATTTTATAATGATATTCATGGATAGATATTAAGTTTAATTTCATTTTTGTTATTTATTAAGCGCTTAATTTGCTAGCTTAATCATGTTTTTTCGTGAGATATTGAAAGGGATAATAAATGCTCATTTACTTGATGAAACTTTTATTTCAGGGTTAAATGATGATTTCAACAATGCTGGTTATTTTTACTAATAGTATTAAGTAACTTATCAACATTTATTGTTGATTGTTTTAGTGTAAGTAAAAATATATTTTTATTTTTACTTAACTTTTTAATAGGTAGGTAGTATGTCTGTGAGATAAATGAGGTCATCTACAATATTAATTATAGATAATTTCATTTTTGGCATTAACACTATGTTTAATCTAGCTAATAATATTGATTAAATTATTAGCTAGAATGACTTAACGCTAAGCGATGAGATCGTTTTTCCAGCTTTGAGCGATGAAATCAATGAATTGGCGAACCAATGGGGTTTGATAGCTACGAGAAAGATACACAGCCCATAGTGCGCTGCTTGGGCTGTGAAACTCTGGCAAAACGCGTACTAGTGTTCCTGAGGCGATAAAGACATTTGCAAGATCGCATGGTAGCCGTACGATGCCTTTGTGATGTAGGGCAGCACGGCATAAAATTTCCATATCATTAGCGCGGATGTTGCCATTCACGGTGACAGAGATCTGTTCATTGTCTTTAACCACATCCCACTTGTTATTACTCATGTGCACAAAGCAGTTGTGCTGGGTTAAGTCATTGGGTGTATTGATAGGAGGGTGTTGGCTGAGATAGCTAGGGGAAGCGCATATGACGGTGCCGACGCTCATTAAACGGCGAGCGATGAGCGTATCATCCGGCTGTTGGGTAAAACGCAGGGCAATATCCACGCGTTCATCGACCAGTTGTGAAAGGCGATCTGAAGCGACAATGTCAATTAACACATTGGGGTGTCGTTGCGTGAAGTCTTCAACAACGGCCAATAACATGTTTTGAGCAAGGCCTATCGGCGCGGCAATGCGAATGGTACCGTTTAAGAGTTGTGACTGTTCCAACGCCCGTGTTTCAAGTTCGGCAGTTTGGTGCAAAATTTGTTCGCAACGGATTAAAGCCTCTTCACCGGCGGTGGTTAGGCTGACTTTGCGTGTCGTGCGGTGCAGTAACCTCTGCTTTAACCAATCCTCAACTTCTTGGACATGACGTGACACTTGTAATCGACTTAAGCTCAAGTTGTCTGCGGCTTTGGTAAAACTGGCAGTATTTGCCACTTCGATAAAACTGCGCATGGCGGTTAGTCTGTCCATGGTAGGCCTTTATTAGATACGAATATTGATACAATCTACATCATTTTTGGGTGTTTTTCCTCCTTCGTTTAACTACTAGACTACAATTGTTGTCGAGAAACAGAAACCGAATGAGGAAATAAATTATGAAAATTGCAGTATTAGGCGCATCAGGTTGGATTGGTAGTCACATTGTCAATGAAGCAAAAGCACGGGGCCACGAGGTGATCGCGTTAGTGCGTGATTCAAGTAAAGTTGATGCTGAAGGTGTTAGCGTTCAACAATTTGATTTACAACAGCCTTTGTCAAAAATTAGCGCTGCGTTAGCAGGTGTTGATGTCGTGATCGCTTCTATCGGCGGACGTGCAGCGGGCAACCACGATATTGTTGCGGCTACAGCGCAGAAACTGCTGTCAGATCTACCGCAAGTGGGTGTGGATCGCCTACTGTGGGTTGGTGGTGCGGGTTCATTGGAAGTCGCTCCCGGTATCAAATTGGTGACCGTAGAAGGTTTCCCTGAAGAGTACAAAGGGGAAGCATTAGCGCAAGGCGAAGCGTTGGATCTCTTCCGTGCGAGTACAAGCAAGGTTAATTGGACATTTGTTAGCCCGGCCGCTGAGATTTTTCCGGGTGAGAAACAAGGTGCTTACCGTGTGGGCGGTGACGCTCTATTGTCTGATGCTGAAGGTAACAGCAAAATCTCAGTCAGTGATTATGCCCTCGCGATGATCGATGAGTTAGAAAGTACCGCTCACCCTCGTCAACGTATTGGTGTTGCTTACTGATACCAGACCGATAGATCCATTTGGCTATTCTCTTGATCGAAAATTGCTGATAACGTGAACGAAGTAATGCTCTCTATGGGCATTACTTTTCTTTGTTTCGCTTATAGGCATTTTAATGGAAATGTTCAGTAGTACGGCGCTTATCGCCATGTTTCTTATTTTCTTGGGTTCATTTGTGCAAACGGCGATTGGTTTTGGTTTAGCGATCGTCGCAGCGCCCTTGCTGTTCTTGATCTCCGCCGATTACGTTCCAGCCCCCATTTGTATCGTGGCGCTGTTTATTTCTATCTTGAACGCCTTAAAGCATCGCTCGAACATTGAGCTCGGCGGTTTAAAAATGGCGCTGATTGGTCGCGTTCCCGGTTCAATTGCGGGCGGTATCCTTCTGGTTTTAGTCTCGACGGATGTACTGGCGTTATGGCTTGGTTTATTGGTGTTATTTGCCGTGGCTGTTAGTTTATTGCCGTATCGCATCGAACCGACCCCGATAAAAATGGGTATTGCGGGTTTTTTCTCCGGTTTCTTTGGCACCAGTTCCGCGATTGGTGGGCCGCCGATGGCGTTGATCCTACAGCATCAAGAAGCGAATCAGTTGCGTGGCAATCTTTCGGCATTTTTTGTGTTTAGCTCGATCATCTCTTTGATTATTCAAATACCGGCAGGTTTTCTGACGTTACATCATTTATGGATAACGATTCCGCTTATCCCCTCAGCTTGGTTGGGTTATAAGTTGGCGATGATGACCACGCAATCACTACCCAAAGATAACATCCGTTTCGCTGCGTTGCTGCTTTGTACGATAAGCGGCGTTACGGCGGTATGGCATGGTTTAGCCTAGCGTTAATCTTCCGTTCAGGTCATGCAATGATACTGAAAGGGTTTATGGGTCTATTTTATACGGAGTAGTAGTGATGAGAACAATCGGCAATATTATTTGGTTTTTACTGGGCGGAGTGTTTATGGGGCTCGCTTGGTGGTTTTTTGGTCTCCTTGCCTTTATCAGCATTATTGGCATTCCATGGGGGCGTGCTTGCTTTGTTATCGGTAACTTTTCGTTTTTTCCTTTTGGGCAAGAGGCGATTTCCCGTGATGAATTGACCAATCAGCAAGATATTGGTACCAGCCCATTTGGCTTAATCGGCAATGTGATTTGGTTTGTTTTCGCTGGTTTTTGGTTAGCCGTTGGTCATATTTTATCGGCGGTGGCGTGTTTTATTACCATCATTGGCATCCCTTTCGCACTACAGCATTTGAAACTCGCGGTTATTTCTTTGGCTCCGATTGGTAAAACCATCGTCCCGAAAGAAGAGGCGGCGAGAGCTCGCTATTCTTCTTATCGTTAATATAGGTTTTGTTTTTTGCTCCTTTTCTCTCGTGTTGCTCTCTCAGTGACGAGGGGAAGGGGGCATCTTGCCAACGCGATTAATACGCTTTAATCCCAAACTCTCGCAGTTTTCTAGGCAGAATGTCATCTAAATGCGCAATGTCTTGCGGATGAATATTAATCAGAGCAAAGCCGTGATCGTGGTAAATCGCTTGAGTTTGTAAGCGCGTTTTTTCGTTGGTTGCGCCACTATCTGAACCCCAATATTGTAAATAGACTTTCCCTGTTGGCAGATAAAAATCGCACATCACATCAGCTTCTATCGGCAACTGACGCTCATAAGCGTGTACGACGCCCGCCAAATAGAGCCAATTATCGATCAATAATTCGCCGGTTGAGCGAACATAGTGGCCGTCTAAGGTGCGATGTTTTGCCTCAAATTTTTGGCGAAAGTGGGACAATGATTTATCGGTCGATTGGCTGCGAGCCTCTTGCCCTAAAAATTCGACAATGGATTGTTTCAGGCGTTTATGGCGAGTCACCGTATCATGCCAAACAACAAATAATTGCTCAGAAGCTTTGTCTTCACGTTGCTGGGCGCCAGCTCTGAGCCCAGCCTCCGTTACTTGCCAGCCTTTTTCTGTTTTAGATATCCAGCCTAACTCACTCAATAGTTGATTTATTTTTTTGGGGTTGAGCCTGAAATGATCGCCAAGCTGAGTGGCACTTAACGTTTTCCCGCTGGTGGCTTGTGTGTCGACGAGCAAGTTTTCCGGCCAGACAATAAATTGGCCATATTGCGTGTGCTGGGCGTATTCGCCGCCAAATTTTGCTCCCAGTTCTGTTAATAGCCACTTGTTGTCGAAGCGGTTAATGTACCCTGCTTTTTGGAGGTTACTGAATAGTTGTTTAGCGTCGGTATTGCGCAATTTAGCCAGTGCCGAGGTTGACAGTTTTTCTGCCATCATTATCTCCTTATTTCACGAGATCCATTTAATTCAACAGTCTGATATCTCTACCTTACTTGAATTTTGGGTAAATGACAGAGCGAGTGTGTGCGATGGTTTTTAAAATAGATAAAAGCTTAATTTTTGAGCTTAGGTGCGGGTAAACATGAGTGAGTAGAACTGGTCATTGCGTTAACGCGAGTTATTGGCTCGCGTTTTCTACTCCAGACGGTTTGGCTTCAACATTGCCTGTTTTTACCCATACGTTACTCAATTTATACATGGCGCAGACACTGCATGTGAGCACTTCTCCTTTGCCATGGATCACAAGCACGATATCTTCTCGTTTTTCTTTCGAGTTATTGCGTAGCTGGATCGTCAGTTGATTACCATCCACGCTGTAAGCGCGAGACCAGTGCTGAGTTTCAGATTCAGCACGTACAATACCCTCTTCGAAAATTAATAAGTCATCATTGAACTGGTTGTCATAAGTCCCTTTGAACTCATAAGTTTCACGGTTTAACCAACGTTCAAGGTCATCTTGAAAACAGCCTTGTAAAGTGGCTGTAAGGACGAGAATACTGATTGATTTTGCCGTAGATCTTATCATGTTGCTGCAACCTCTGTTGTTGTTCGCTCAAGTTCTAATAAGCTCGCTTTACGGTTTAAGCCCCCCGCATAGCCAGTGAGTTTACCGCTTTTTCCGATCACTCTATGGCAAGGAACGATGATCGAAATTGGATTTCTACCATTGGCCAAGCCGACAGCCCTTACGGCTTTGGGGTTACCGATCGCCTCTGCAATCTGTTGGTAGTTCCAAGTTTCGCCATAAGGTATCTTGCATAATGCTTGCCACACAGATTGTTGGAACTCGGTGCCTTTTGCCGCTAAAGGTAAAGTAAATATAGTCCGTTTCCCGGAAAAGTACTCATCTAACTGTTTGATAGTATTGATGAGTATAGTGCAGTGTTCGGATTTTACCCCTAACTCTGTTGGCATGGTGGTTTCGGTTTCAAACCAAGCCCCCAACAAACCTTGCTCGCAAGCTTGCAATGTCATGATTCCTAAGGGGCTGTGATAGTGGGTGAAGCGATTCATATTAGTAATTCCAACAGTGAAAGGTGGCGTAACTTCCCCAAGGTGAAACCTTGTCTGCGTTCAGCTCAGGAAAATGGCTTAATGCCTTCTTAACCACCAAATCAGTGTCTAGAAAGCAATCTGAATCGGACTGACCTCTTAACCTAGCGTAGTTTACGGTCCACGGCCCAATACCTTTTAGTGAAAGCCAAGCATCCACATCGGCTTCAGGGTGTTGGCACATGAATTGAGCAAAGCGTGTTAAGGTCTCTTTTCGGCTGTGTGGCATCTTTAAAAAGTGCAAGTCAAGCTGTGCGATTTGTTCCGGGCTTGGAAAGTAACTGCTCGTATTTTGAGCTGGGTTTACCGCATCGACTAACAGGTTGAGCTGGCGAATGGCTGCTTTTATCGAAACTTGTTGACCTAAAATAGCTCTGACTCCCGCTTCCCAACAATTCCAAACGCCGGGAATACGGATTCCTGAACGAGTGACTAAACCCGGAGCGCAGTCTTCCAAATAGGCCTCGATGTGGCTGATGTCGGCTTCGAGGTCAAATAGGCGGCGTAGTTTTGCCACCAAGTAACGCAGTTTGGTGATGTCTTGCAACTCGAATTCAACCTCTAAATGGGTCTCAGAGGTTAAGCTGGCACGAAACCAGCCAGTCGTATTGTGTATGTTGAAGGTGCGTTGATAATGATTGTTACTGACCTGTTCAATGGCGTTTACTGCACGTAATCGATAGAAATCTAGCATATGTTGCCAATCGAAAGGGCCGCGAAAAGAGAGTGTTAATAGGTTTTTTGTCATCAATGCAGTTTTAGATTGCCGCACTTGGCTGGGGGTCAGTTGCAACGTTTTGATAAACGCATCGTTAAAGCGGCGGGTACTGTTGAACCCACAAGCGAATCCTATATCGGTAATGGACAGAGCACTGGAATGCAACAACTGCTTAGCAAACATCAACTGATGGTACTGAGCATATTGTTTCGGTGACACTCCTAAATGAGTTTGAAACAGTTGTCGTAGGTAGCGGTCACTGATCCCCAAACGTTCGGCAAATTGAGCCAGATTGCTCGATTGTAATTCACCTTGCTCAATAAGCTTGATTGCACGCAAGAAGGTGGTTTCAACTCCTTTCCATGCCCAAGAATGAGGTGCACTGTCTGGGCGGCAACGCAGGCATGGCCGATAACCCGCTCGTAGAGCCAGTGCGGAGTTGGCGAAGTATTCAACATTCTTTTCTTTTGGCAGGGTTGCCGGACATATTGGGCGACAAAAGATGTTGGTTGTTTTGACGGCAACGAAAAATCGTCCATCAAATCGCGGATCACGGCTAGTGCGAGCTTGTTGGCATTGTTCTTTATCGAGTTCCATCCATAGTGCCATTTGGTATAACGAGCCTTATGCAGTTTTTATTAAGCTAAGTGTATGCATGAATTCTGTCGATACTAGCCATTTTCGGAACTGGATGGCTTTTTCTGCGGCTTCTCTTGAAAAAGGATATTCATAACGCTGTATTCAATACCCGCTACAGCGTTATGAATTTTTTGGGTCAGTCGAGAATGACCTCGCCCGCTTGTTGTAATGAGTAAGCACTACTAGGGTTGATGTTTTTGACTAACTTTTCCACTTGCATAATGGCTTCTATCGATGAGCTGTTTTTTCGGTAGCTGAGGAAGATGGGACGCTGCCAATCTTCCACATTGTCAATTCGATACAATTGGCCAGAGTGGATAAAAGGTTCAACAAGTGAAGTAGGAAGGTAAGCGCTTCCCCCTTTTTCTAAAATGAAATCAAGTGCGATACGAGCGGTCGAGGTGCGTAAATAGGGGGTTGGCGTCTTCGGATGTCGCTCAGCATGCTCGGAAGCGAAACGGCTTCCCCAATCGACGTACACGTATTTATTATCAAAGGCGGTTTCCAATGTGTCAGGACGCGTCGAAACCAACACAAGTACTAAATCTGCGACTTTTTTGCAGTTTAGCTCTTCGGCTTTAATTGGGTCAAAGGCAAACGCCATATCTAAGGTACGCTCCAGTAGGCTGCGGTTGAGCTGCTCGCGCCCCATAACTTCCGCCATAAAGCCATAACCGCTAAAAGCATCAGTCACAACGCTTAAACAGTTTTGTAGATGAGCATCCCAAACGTTGGGCGTTCCCCCTAATGTCAGCTGTAAAGCTCGGCCATTTTCCAAAGAGAGCTCAAACTTGGCTTGTTGCAAGGTTGCCACCATCACTTCGGCATAGCCAACGAGTCGTTCTCCTGCCGATGTGAGCTTTATGTTGTTGCGATCACGCGTAAACAGTTGAGCATCAAAATAATTTTCTAATTGCTTGATGCGTGCACTGACGGCGGCTTGGGTCAAATAAAGGTTTTCAGCTGCTCGCCCAAAATGACGTACTTTGGCGAGTTCGAGAAAAGTGCGAAAAACTTTTACATCCATATTAAATCCTCTGAAATTACCCCGTCAGATTAACAAGGAAGTGCAATTATGACGATAAAAAATTTTTGTTTTTCTTTTCGGAGATTTACGCCTAATTTTCGCGTGATCTATCGCTACATGGTAGTAGCGCCATTCACATGAGGTTGATATGTCTGAGACTGAATTCCGTCACGGAAAAAAACGTTTTTACGACAATACAAAGTTTCCACGAGGCTTTGCTAAGTCTGGTGATTTTACTCTTGCAGAAGAAGAACTTCTCGCCATTTATGGTGGTACCATGCTTGGTCTTGAATCTGGTGAACTCACGCCAGAGAATGCCGAAGAAGCTCATTTTGTTAAGGCGATTGAAAACCCAGGTAAAGCGAAATCTAAGTTAGAGCGTGTCTGGTTAAAATACACTCAACTTGCTCGTGGTCGTAAGCGTTTCCATACGTTGAACGGTCGCAATAAACCGGAAAGTGGTGACGATTATAATGATGAAGAAGTCAGCTTAACGGAAGAAGATTAATCTGTATCTCTAATGCAGGATCTTAAGCCGTAATTTGGTCAGCTTTCTCATTTATCTCTTCAGCCTTATTGTCTCAATAAGGCTGACAAATTCGCTTGCATCGCCTTTCATATAAGAGATCTCTGTGCAAAAGAGTGTGACTCAATCAAGATGAGAAAAGTGCTTTCGCTCAAAGCCCTAGTATTGATGACTCACTCGGGCTTTGCATTATCGCCACTCTGCTCATTTGGTCGCGCTTAGCCAATCCATGAGCTGGGTCAACACCGCTACTTAGCCAAAATGGCTACTTTTTTCAAAAAGCTGTCGCGTAGATGCTCTTGGTCATAATCGAGATGGTAGGTATTGTGGAAGCCAACTTTTAGCTCCACACCATTTCCTTGCATGTAAATGTTATAGCCGCCATAGTCTGAAAAAGCTTCGATACCTTCATAGATTTTCCCGAACTCAGTCGGTGTACCATGCGCCATTACTGTTTCATAAGCATGGAGAATTTTCGCGGGTTCAAGTTCGTTTTTCATGGCATTTGCTCCTTTCTTGCTTGTTACTCCAAGTATGGGTAATGAATGCACGCTTCGCCAGATAGTGGAGTGATAGCGACTCAAACTTTACTTAATTTTATAGATGAATTTTTATCTCATTTGGTTATAGCATGTGCCGTATTAGTTAAGCGTACCTGTAGAAATTGCTACAAATTTAAGCGCATTTCTGGTTGAGATTTGAAGAAAGAACGAAAATTTGACCTAAAACAATGGCAGTTACCTAATACTTATTTTATAATGCGAATTAATGTTCTATTACACCATAATATTCCAATAACTAGGGGCCAATCATGAGACTTATCCCGTTAAAACAGGCTGCACAAGTCGGCAAGTGGGCAGCAGCACACATCGTAAAACGTATCAACGCATTCAACCCAACGGCAGACCGTCCTTTTGTATTGGGTTTACCTACTGGTGGTACACCATTGACGACTTATAATGCACTGATTGAAATGCATAAAGCAGGCGAGGTGAGCTTTAAGCATGTCGTGACATTTAATATGGATGAATACATTGGTATTCCTGAAAATCATCCGGAGTCATACCGCTCATTTATGTATAACAATTTCTTCAATCATGTTGATATTCAAGAAGAAAATATCAACTTACTGAATGGCAACGCACCAGATGTTGATGCAGAATGTAAGCGCTATGAAGACAAAATTAAATCATACGGCCGCATTAATCTATTTATGGGCGGTGTGGGTAATGATGGGCACATCGCGTTTAACGAGCCTGCTTCTTCACTTTCGTCACGCACTCGCATTAAGACACTGACAGAAGATACACGCATTGCAAACTCTCGCTTCTTTGATGGTGATATCAACCAAGTTCCTAAATACGCGCTAACGATTGGTGTAGGCACACTGCTAGATTCAGAAGAGATCATGATTTTGGTGACAGGCCACAATAAGGCGCTGGCTTTGCAAGCGGCCGTGGAAGGAAGCGTCAACCATTTGTGGACAGTCTCCGCACTACAACTTCACGCGAAATCAGTGATTGTATGTGATGAACCATCGACTCAAGAACTAAAAGTGAAAACCGTAAAATACTTTGCGGAATTAGAAGCAAAAAATATCGAAGGTTTCTAAGTCTCTCCCAGCTGAGAAAGGACATTCATAAACAAAAGGCCTGCTAACATCAGCAGGCCTTTTTACACTTTGTAGCAAATGGGACTTTCTATCAAATGGGGAAGTGCGAACGAAATCGGTAGTTGAATTAACCTTCAGCAGCGATTTTCGCTTCTTTTAATTCAACTACTTGTTTCTCCGGGGCAGGGTAGGTTACTCCATTAAAGCGCCCACCTTGTTCAATGCTCAAGTCGTCGCTATAAATAGACCCTGTGACGCTCCCTTTGCTTAAAATTTCAATTTTAGTCGCGTGACATGTGCCTTGGAACTCGCCATTAATGATGATGTGGCCTGCGTACAGCTCACCATTAACCGTGCCTGTTTCACTAATGACGATGGTTTTATCAACGTGCAATTGACCTTCTACCGACCCGTCAATTTGAATGTCGCTTTCTAACCTGAGTTCCCCACTAATGGAACAGCCTTTTGCGATGAGAGTTGTAGCTGAGTGCTGACTCTTAGCTCGACTTTGTTTACTAAAGATTCCCATCGGATACCTCTTACCTTACTAAATATCGTTTCAAAATCATTCACGCCCCAATCAACAAAAGGTCTTGGATCTAATGAACGGCCGACAAATCGAATTTCATAGTGCAAATGTGGGCCAGAAGATAACCCACTGTTTCCAGAATAAGCAATTAAGTCGCCCTTCTGTACAAAATCGCCCCCTTTCACGGCAAATTTTTGCAAATGAGAATAGGAGCTGGTAAATCCATAAGAGTGCTGTAAGCGTAAAAAATTGCCTGACCCTTTATCACTGGCGCGAGTGACTTCGGCAACACCATCGGCTGGTGCATAAATTGGCGTGCCTATGTTAACCGCAAAATCTTGCCCGCGGTGAATTTTGACGTTGCCAGTGACAGGATGAATACGCTCACCGTATCCTGACGAAATTCTCGCATTATGCACAGGTGCACCGCTGGGTATTTGGGTCAGCATCACCATTCTAACTGAAGAAGTGATAGCAGCGGTGTCTAAACGTGATTCTAATTCCGCTCCGCTTTCATCCATCCCCAATACTTTTTCAAGATCGCCGAGCCTGTCTGAAACAACCTGCATCTTTTCTTCTCGTTCGAGCAGGTCATTCTCTAAGCTGCTTTTTAGCTCCTTTAAAGAGGTGACTTCTTCGGTCAGTGACATCGACTGGCTCTCTAACTCTTGTTGCTTAAGTTTAGCAAAATCAACTTCATCAAGAAGGTAATAGATAACGCCGCCAGTGGCGAGAATGCTGGCAACCAGCACATAGCCAAAACCTTTTAAAAAATGTCGGAACCATTTACCGAGATGAAAGTGCTTCGTCCCATGGATGGATGAAACGGAAACAACCACTCTTTCTTTCATGAATTCGTTCACAGCGTCTATGGTTAACAGTACAGCCGATTCTAACAGGGAATGCTCAGGGTCAAAACATTTTGCGTTGTAAGGCTATACTCGTCCCACCTCTTATTGTTCGGTTTGTGAATTGGAGCGTATCCTTGGCCTGCTTTTAGAAGAAGATCCGATGTTGTTAGTAAAAAAAGCCATATTAATGTATGAGCTAATATTAATATGGTTTTGTGTATATAAGTTACAAAATAGACAATATGGAAGTGGTGGCTTTATTTCGATTAGTGAAATAAAGATGTAATTGTGATGTTTATCACTTTTGGTTCTTTAATTTTTAATAATTAGAGTGAAATTGTGATTTAAATCTCCTTTTCATTAAAAGTTAAAATTCAAAAAGTATGATATTGATCGTTTAAATCTTATTGACAAGTTGTATTTTTGTTTTTTGTTGTAAATTTACATGTCAAATTAATGACCATGATCACGAAGAAATGATTTGTAAGCTAGGATTTATGAGGGGCTGATCACGAAAAACCCGTCGTCAGTTCCAGAATGAAATTGTGTGGTAAATTGATTGTGTACTAAGCAATCAACGGTTTTTCGCAGAACCGTTACAACAACAATATTCATCAGAACATCGAACGGGGAATCCACATGATATCACCAGATGCAAAGATCAAGATACAAAATTTTGGTCGCTTCTTATCTAACATGGTTATGCCAAACATTGGCGCGTTTATCGCGTGGGGCTTTATAACCGCACTATTTATCCCAACAGGTTGGCTACCGAATGAAACGTTAGCATCTATGGTTGGGCCGATGATTACTTACTTATTACCACTGCTGATTGGTTACACGGGTGGTAAATTGGTTGGTGGAGAACGTGGCGCTGTTGTCGGTGCCATCACCACAATGGGTGTGATTGTCGGAACAGATATCCCCATGTTCATGGGAGCCATGATGGTTGGCCCTATGGGTGGTTGGGCGATCAAAACCTTTGACCAACGTGTTGAAGGTAAAGTAAAAAGCGGTTTTGAGATGTTGGTAAACAACTTCTCGGCAGGTATTATTGGTATGCTTGGCGCAATCTTGGCGTTTTACCTTATTGGGCCATTTGTCAAAGTGCTCTCTGGTGGTTTAGCGGCAGGCGTAAACTTCCTAGTTTCAGCACACCTTTTACCACTCACCTCTATTTTTGTTGAACCCGCGAAGATCTTGTTCCTTAACAACGCGATTAACCACGGTATTTTCTCACCGTTAGGTATTCAACAAGCCAGTGAAATGGGGCAGTCAATCTTCTTCTTAATTGAAGCAAACCCTGGCCCTGGTCTCGGTATTTTGTTGGCTTACATGGTGTTTGGTAAAGGTACAGCACGTCAAACAGCTGGTGGCGCTTCCATCATTCACTTCTTCGGCGGCATCCATGAGATTTATTTCCCATACATACTGATGAATCCACGTCTGATTCTTGCAGCGATTGCTGGTGGTATGACAGGGGTGTTCATTTTGACTCTCTTCAATGCAGGTATTGTTTCTCCAGCGTCTCCTGGCTCTATCTTTGCAGTACTACTGATGACACAGAAAGGATCGATTGTTGGTGTATTATGCTCAATATTTGGTGCGGCAGGTGTGTCCTTTACCGTTGCGTCATTATTGATGAAAGCACAGAGCAGCACCGAGGAAGAAGGTGATGAAGCGGCGTTAGAAAAAGCCACATCACAAATGAAAGAGATGAAATCGAGCGCAAAGGGCAATGTGACGACGGCTTCTCAAAAAAGCAATATTGATTTAGCCAACGTGAAAAGCATTATTGTTGCTTGCGATGCGGGTATGGGTTCAAGCGCAATGGGCGCAAGCATGCTGCGTAAAAAAATCAAAGATGCGGGCTTAGCGATTCACGTCACTAACCTTGCCATCAATAGTTTGCCGGAGAACGCAGAAATCGTGATTACTCATAAAGACCTGACTGGCCGCGCACGCACACATGCACCCAGTGCACAGCATATTTCACTGAGCAACTTTTTAGACAGTGAAATGTACAACCAGCTTGTGACTAAGCTTTTGGCAGCTCAACGCCCTAAGGCGGCGAATGATAGCGATGTGATTAAAGTATCCATCCTCGCTGCGAATGACGACAGCTTTGAAATTCAAAAACCGTCCGTTTTTCAAATCCAAAAAGAAAACATTCACTTAGGTTTGAATGCCGCTAATAAAGAAGAAGCCATTCGTTTCGCTGGCAATAAGTTAGTTGAGCTTGGCTATGCGGAGCCTGAGTATGTTGATGCCATGTTTGAACGTGAGAAAATGGTATCCACTTATCTTGGAGAATCGATTGCCGTTCCTCATGGTACCGTCGCCGCCAAAGACCGTGTGATTAAAACGGGTATTGTGATTTGCCAATATCCTGCTGGTGTGCAGTTTACGGACGACCAAGATGGCGTAGCGAAACTGGTTATCGGTATTGCCGCCAAAAATGATGAACATATTCAAGTTATTACCACCATTACCAACGCACTCGATGAGCCTGATGCTATCGAGAAGCTCACCTCAACCAGAGACGTGAGCGATATCTTGGCCATCCTATCGGGTAACCAAGCAGCGTAACGCTTTTGCTCCTGAGGCAAAACGAGGTCGGCTGTTCCCCTATACTGCTGACCTCACCTCAATTGAAGTATTAAGCGCTCTTTTCTCTTTTAGATAAGTTTTTGGTAGGTAAGATTATGAAAAATGCAGTACATTTTGGCGCGGGTAACATTGGTCGTGGTTTTATTGGTAAATTATTGGCCGATGCAGACATTGAAGTGACTTTTGCCGATGTCAATGAACCTTTGGTCGATCAATTGAGTCATCGTCAAGAATACAAAGTAAAGGTAGTGGGTTCTGAGTGCAAAATTGATACTGTCACTCATGTCACTGCGGTGAATTCAGCCAGTAATGATGTGATTGATCGCATTGTAAAAACGGATTTAGTCACTACAGCTGTCGGCCCTGCAGTGCTTGATATCATTGCGAAAACGATCGCCAAAGGCATCACCAAAAGATTTGAAGCGGGCAATGAACAGCCACTCAATGTGATCGCTTGTGAAAACATGGTGCGCGGTACAACACACCTGAAAGGCGAAGTGTATAAATATCTAGACCCATCGCTGCATGCTAAAACCGATGAGTTAATTGGTTTTGTCGATTCCGCGGTGGATCGCATTGTGCCACCTGTCGAAGCCGCGAACGATGACCCGTTGGCCGTGACGGTTGAAAGTTTCAGCGAATGGATTGTTGATGAACAGCAATTTAAAGGTGAGATCCCCGACATTGAAGGGATGGAAAAAACCAATAATCTGATGGCTTTTGTTGAGCGTAAACTTTTCACTCTAAATACTGGGCACTGCATTACCGCCTATTTGGGTTGTTTGAGTGGTCATAAGACGATTCGTGAAGCAATTGAAGATCCTGCAATTCGTCAGCAAGTGAAGCAAGCCATGCATGAAAGCGGTGAAGTACTCATTCGTCGTTACGGTTTTGACCGTGAATTGCACGCCGCTTATATCGAAAAAATATTGAGCCGCTTTGCCAACCCATATTTGGTGGATGAAGTGGATCGCGTTGGTCGTCAGCCAATACGAAAATTAGGCCCCAATGATAGATTAATCAAGCCATTACTCGGTACAATCGAGTACGGTGTTGAAAACAAAATGCTATTGAAAGGGATTGCGGCGGCCCTTAAGTATACCAACGACAGCGATCCTCAAGCGGTCGAGCTTCAAACATCATTGAACCAATATGGCGTATGTAAAACACTGGCCCATTACACAGGGTTAGATGAGCAGAGCGAGCAGGTTAAGCAAATTGAAGCGATCTACAAACAGCTTTAATCACATAAATACTTTGGAGGGCGCTAATGCCCTCCCTTTATAACAACAATTAGTACAGCGTATGGCAGATAGAATTAACGAAAGCGATATAATTGAACGACTGAATAGTGCCCATTCGGTGCGCGGATTCTTTATTACGACGGTTGAAGTGTTCAATGAGGCGATTGACGCATTAATGCAACGCATTTTTCGCAAAGATAACTTCGCTGTCCAATCAGTAGTTGGCCCTCTATTGCAAGATTCTGGACCACTCGGCAACTTGTCTGTCAGGCTAAAACTGCTGTTTGGCCTTGGGGTATTACCTGATGATGTTTACCACGATATTGAAGATATAATCAAACTGCGTAATCAACTCAACAGTGATGGTGCTGAATACGAGTTCACCGACCCGAAAATTTTGGTGCCGATAAAAAAGCTCCATTTGGTGGCCAAAATGGGCATGGTGCAGTTGGAAGTATTGGAGCCGGATGGCGACATTGAACTGGATTTTTACCAGCTTCAACTTCAGCGTCAGCAACAAATCATCAAATCCGGGCTCTCATTGGCGATTGTCGAAATTTGCAATGAGCTGAACAAAGAGAGCCCATTTTAACCTCATCCCAGACAGGCAAGGATTGCCTTTTCACTGAGTTCTACACCTCCCTTTTTAATCTTCTTGTGTTAGCCTAACCTTCATCTAACGAAAAGAGATTTGATGATGAAAATTGGCATTATTGGTCTAGGTGATATCGCGCAAAAGGCGTATCTTCCGGTCATCACACAGCGCCCAGATTTAGAATTGGTATTTTGTACTCGTAATCCAGCTCTTGTTACGCAACTAGCGCAGCGTTACCGCATTTCAGAGAATTGCACGGATTATCGAGAACTACTTGGCTATAACGTTGATGCGGTTATGATCCATGCGGCGACCTCGGCTCACCCTCAAATCGCCCAATTTTTCCTTGAACACGGAATTCCAACCTTTGTTGATAAGCCGCTAGCCGACAGCGCAAGCGCCTGTGAAATGTTGTATGAGCTTGCAGAAAAGCATCGTCAACCCTTGTATGTGGGGTTTAATCGCCGACATATTCCGCTCTATAACCAACACCTAAATGCAGTGCAAACTGGTAATAGAAACGACTTACGTTCGCTTCGTTGGGAAAAGCACCGCTATGATCTGCCCGGTGATGTGCGCACCTTTATCTTTGATGATTTTATCCATCCGCTAGACAGCGTAAACGTGAATGCTAAAGCCACATTGGATGATGCTTATATTACCTACCAGCAGCATCAAGGTCAGTTATCCCGCTTGGATGTTCAATGGCAACACGGCGAAAGTTTGCTGCATGCCTCAATGAATCGCCAGTTTGGCATAACCGCTGAGCGAGTCAGCGCGAGCTTTGTGAATGAAGGTTTTGAGTTTGACTCGTTTACACAAGGAAAACGTTGGCATCAAGGGCAAGAGCAAGCCCTTAGTTTAAAAGATTGGACGCCAATGCTGACCAGTAAAGGCTTTAGCGCCATGATTGACGATTGGATTGGCGTGATAAACAGCGGAAAGCTGGCTTCAGAAGTGGTGGCACGCAACTTGGCCTCGCACCAGCTGGCAGAGGCGTTGTGTCATTATATTGCGAAGCAAATTCGTTAAAACAAAGCGTGATTGAGTAGTAAGTGGACACCAATACTTGCGGCGTAGCCTGTTGCAATAATCGGTGTCCATTTTAGATGGCCTACAAAGGTGTATTTGCCGTGTGCAGCGCCCATCAGAGCCACTCCAGCGGCTGAGCCAATCGAGAGTAAACTGCCGCCGACGCCCGCTGTTAATGTGACGAGCAGCCAGTTTCCTGTGGACATATCGGGTTCCATCGTCAGTACTGCAAACATGACGGGAATGTTATCGACAATTGCCGAAAGAAAACCAATCATCACGTTTGCCCATATGGGGTTCCATTGGCTATACATCACTTCAGAGATCATGCCTAAATAACCCAGTAAGCTTAGCCCTCCTACGCACATGACCACCCCGTAGAAAAACAGTAGCGTATCCCATTCGGCGTGTGAAACTCGCTTAAAGACATCGAATGGCACCACAGAGCCAATACGTTTTAGGGCGGCCTCGTCATTATTTGCAATCGCAATTACGGTTTTTTTGGCCAGCGAAGTAGGTAAGGTTTTCCTGAGGAAATAGCCAAAAAATTGTAAGTAAGCGAGCCCCATCATCATGCCTATCACGGGTGGAAAGCGCACCACAGCATGGAATGCTACGGCGGTAGCAATGGTTAACATGAAAAGTACGACAATACGGCGGGCTCCGCGTTTAAGCTCGACATGTTCATGCAGGGTGGTTGGCTTTTCCTTGGGCAGAAAAAATGACATCAGCAATGCAGGAACAAGGTAGTTGATCACAGAAGGGAGAAACAGAGAAAGGAACTGTGAAAATGGCACATGGCCCGCTTGCCAAACCATTAAGGTGGTGATGTCTCCAAAAGGGCTAAAAGCGCCTCCGGCGTTAGCCGCTACGACGATATTAATACAAGCAATGTTGATAAAACGTGGGTTGTTTCCTGCCACTTTTAGTACGACAGCGCACATCAACAGCGCGGTGGTTAGGTTATCGGCAATTGGCGAGATGAAAAATGCAAGTAGCCCCGTGATCCAAAAAAGAGCACGAAAATCAAAACCTTTTCCCACCATCCACGCTTGTAATGCATCAAATAATCGCCGCTCTTCCATTGCACTGATGTAGGTCATCGCGACTAACAGAAACAGCAATAATTCGGCGTATTCCAGCAAATTATGCTCTAGCGCATTTTTGGCAATCTCGGTTAATTCATACTGCTGATAAACATAACCAATCATGGCCCAAATTAAACCAGCTGCAAGTAACACAGGTTTAGACTTTCGTAGCTTAAGGTACTCCTCCATCATGACCAAAGTGTATGCCAGAGTAAAAATGACTAAAGAGGCATAACCAATCGTTGAGTGTGTTAGATCTAACGAATCGATATCGTTAGAGGAAGCGAGAGCGACTGAAGGAAAGAGTAAAGTGCAGAACAAAAGAAGCCATGTGCGTCGAGGTATCATTGTGTTCACTCCTAGAAAGTTAGGCTGATAAAATTCTAGATCTATTGAAGATAGTTCGGTGTGAGATAGCTCTGATCTGCTTGATTTTTAATCTTATTCTTGACCTGTAAAGCGAATAAAGAAAAACCCTGTAGCAATGGCGACAGGGTTTGATTTTGATGAGTGGAAGTGAAGAAAGTTAGGCTTGAGCTTTTGCTAAATGGACTTCTTCTTCTTTCACGCCAGCTTGTGGATCATTAAAGCGAGCTTCATCTAACGCGCCTTCTGTTTTCGCCACAATAAGAGTCACACAGCTATCACCAGTAATATTGACTGCGGTGCGGATCATATCTAATAAGCGGTCAACACCCATAATCAAAGCAATACCTTCTAGTGGCAAGCCGACTTGGTTTAGCACCATCGCTAGCATGACAAGACCAACACCCGGAACGCCTGCTGTACCAACAGAGGCTAGTGTTGCCGTGAGGATGACCATCACGTAGTCACCCATAGTTAGATCGATATTGAACGCTTGGGCAATAAATGCTGTCGCAACGCCTTGCATGATCGCTGTGCCATCCATGTTAACGGTCGCACCTAGCGGAATGGTGAAAGAAGCTATCTTGTTATCAACCCCTAAGCGGTTTTTAGCCGTTTCCATGGTGACGGGTATAGTCGCATTGGAAGAGGCTGTAGAGAAAGCGAACATAATGGCATCTTCCATTTTACGGAAGAAGGTGATTGGACTTAAACCAGTAAAGCCTTTCAACATCAAACTATAGGTGACAAAACCGTGTAGCAGCAAGGTAACCGTCAGTACTACGAAGTATTCTGCGAGGTTCAAAATGGCACTTAAACCAAGGCTGGTGAACAGTTTCGCCATCAGGAAAAATACGCCGTATGGAGCAAGGTTCATCAACAAGGCGACTAGTTTCATAATAACTTCGTTCAAGTCATTAAAAACGCCCGCAATACGCTCGCCCGGTTTACCCGCGGCACTAATGGCTATGCCAAATAGTACTGCAAAGACGATGACCTGCAGTGTTTTACCTTCTGCCATCGCGCTGATTGGGTTGGTCGGGAACATATCAATAAACACTTGGCCCAAAGAAGGGGCTTGCGCAGATTGGAATGAGCTTGCTGCGGTTAAATCGGCTCCGGACCCCGGTTGAAACACAGTGCCCATTGTCAGTGCCAGTGTGATGGCAATCGCAGTGGTTGCGATGTAAAAGGCTAGGGTTTTACCGCCCATGCGGCCAAGTGTGGTGAGATCTTTCAGTGAGCTCGTACCACAAACGAGAGAAACAAACACGAGGGGTACAACTAACATTTTTAAGCTGGCGATAAAGATTTTTCCGCCAACATCGAATAAGCCGTTAACGATATACGCGTCAACAAATCCGTTTTCAGCAAATAGGGCTCGAATGGCAAAGCCAGTCAAAATACCCGCTACCATACCTAAAATAACACGGCCGGTAAGCGACATCGGTTTTTTGGTATTCATTGTGAACACTCCTTTATTTTATGCACTTCGACATCATTTCAAAGCGTGCCGCAGGTTAGCAGGGCTGAGTGCAAATCAAAAAGTAAAATAATGTTAACGGTTAATTGCTGTGATCTTTATCACTTAAAATCGCCCATCCTTTACGTTTTAATAACCTATTTTTGGTTTTAAATTTTTATTTTTTATCATTTGGCAACACATGAGTCTTTTGTGTTAACAAATATCACTATTCTCATCTAATGGTAATTCGCTAGTTTTCATTCAATTTTAAGCTCGTTTGGTTGCATATTTACCCATTAAGGTTGCTTTATATGAATAGGGTCTCAACGGCACTTTTATGTAGCATAAAAAGAAGGGCATGCAACACAAGTAGAGAAAGGAAGGAAAGTGATACTAAGTTGAATGTTATCGACTGAAAATCTTAACGTTTGAAGGAGGCTTGGCCTCCTTCAATGAAACGGTATGCTGGCCTTAGGCATAGATTATGCG
This sequence comes from Vibrio sp. V09_P4A23P171, assembly GCF_963875615.1. Taxonomy (NCBI): domain Bacteria; kingdom Pseudomonadati; phylum Pseudomonadota; class Gammaproteobacteria; order Vibrionales; family Vibrionaceae; genus Vibrio; species Vibrio sp. V09_P4A23P171. The sequence goes on along the minus strand of NZ_CAWNMR010000071.1, from coordinate 62,131 downwards.
AGCTTTTTATTTAACCAGTTATCAAGTGCCAATTTGCCAGCACCAGAGAAAACCAACGATACACTGGCTGCAAGCAGCGCAAGGCCAAACTCATAACCGTTATTAGCCATGAATAAGCCGTTACCTAAGTGTACAGAAGCGATTGCGACGATCATCGTAATAGAAAGAAGCAAGGCGGCAGGGCGAGTTAGTAAGCCAAGTAAAATGAATAGGCCCCCAAAGAATTCACCACTACCCGCTAAAAATGCCATCAGGACACCTGGGTTTAAGCCAATTGAAGCCATCCATTGACCTGTGCCTTCTAATCCATATCCTCCAAACCAGCCAAAGAGTTTCTGCGCACCGTGCGCCATAAAAATGATGCCAATTGGGAAACGAAGCGCAAGCGCAGAAAATCCAGAAGTTGATGTGGTTAGTTGTTTCAATAGTGCTTTCATTAAAGTGTCCTCAGATTCATTAAAAGGTAGTAGGTGCTCAGCGGCTTCCTAGCTGTTGGAGCCAGTGTAGAGTGATTCGTAACCTGAGATAACTCACTCCGTTTGATGATTAAGTTCGAAAAAATTGAACAAGATTTATATAGTACTTTTCTTAGCGCGGGGAATGTTGTGACCTTCTATCTATGATGAATCATGCCGATTGATCGTCTGATATCCCCTTCCTACTTGAAGCTGCAGCGGTGTTGGTTACGTTCGCTCACTTCATCAAATCGTTTATCTATACTCATGGGGGAAACTTACTTTCCAACCTACCTGCCACTTCAAGTTGTTTAGTTATACACAATATTATCATTTATACGGACACTAATAGCATTCGGATTGACCTGTATTTCATAGTAGTGTCTTTTCAAAGGAGCAGATAATGAATTAAAAAACGAAGAAGGTTACTAAAATAAACGGGCTACCTTTGGGTCGTTAGCTATATCTTTCTTTACAATGTCATCCATCATCTGTTTTCTCTTTCCCATGGTTTATAAAAAGTGCAAATATTAAAATAATGGAATAAGTGTCAAGAAATAATCAGATTTATGTCCGAATAGATAAATATCTTATTGTTTGGTCATTAGGATAAATAGTGAATTACGTTTTGATAAAATACCAAATTAGTTGGTTTACAGTTCCAGAAAAGTGCTCAGCCATAGATTAAAGAGCTTCGAGAATGAAGGCTTTTTCCTTCCCATTGAAAGCTGTAGCGATGTTGGCTACATTTTTAGCTATTGCTATGGGGTGCTCACTTACCATATCGACCTGCAACTTCAAGTTGTTTAGTCATAGACAGCCTAAACTGTATTTTTGCGCTTTTAAGTGCCTTTTTCATAAGACTCGTCGTTATCAAGAGTACCATCTTCTTTAATTTTCTCTGTTTATTGCCATCAAACAATAATAACTAATTTATTAATTACGGATTATTGTTTTTCTTTTGGCTTGATATTTTATTTAGCGCATTGCATTCATTTTTTTGAAAATTAGATCATCATTCAAATCTATAAAGTTTGATTATATTTAACCTTAACTTTATTGACTTAAGATCACGTTATTTAATTGTATTCATACATCTTATGTATCTATATATATGCCACGTCTAATTGTCGGAGATATAAAGTTTGAAAGTTAAGATAATGACCATTTTGTTATTAGTAATATTCGGTCTCATTGTTGGTAAATATTACATTAGCCATAGTTCATTAACATTAGTGCCTGCTCCAAAAGCACCGAATAATAACGAGGATACTGATTTTAAAGCCGCAACAGTTGCTGATGAGCGTCAGCTGATGAAGCCACCACGAGAAGATGCATCGAGCGCTGGAGATGCTCGTTCTGCTCTGAATTCAGAGCCTATCACTGAAGAGCGCATGCTTGCGGCACAAACCGTTGATGAAGTATGGCACGACATCAACCCAAGCCCAGCGTTGCAAGCCATTAGGCCAAAAAGTGATGCAGTGACGGAAATCAAAGCGATCGAAATCGAAAATATTGAACAATTCCGAGTTCTGGCAACGGGCGATGCTGTCACGGTCACTATGCCTGATAACCAGCCAGTCAATATCCAAGTCACTTCATCAGAAATTCAGAATGAAGGCGTCCGGACTTGGTCTGGGCAGTTTGAACTCGACGGGGAAGTTTACCCAGCCACATTCACTTTCGGCAAAACGGCAATACTTGGTTTTATTGGTCATCCCAGTGGTCAAGTGAAGCTTGAAGGCAACGGCAGTGAAGCATGGGTTTACCGAGTACCACCGAATCATGGCTATGACGAAACCTCGACCAGCCATTGATACCTCAAACGCACGGCTTTGTGTGTTAATAAAATAAATAATGTAGGAGTTTTCTATGAAAATAGCGTCATTGGCATTAGCCGTGGTGTTAGCAACACATGCGTTACCGAGTAGTGCAACCACTGAAATTGATATTCTAGGTGTTTATACACCCGGCACGGCTGAGTGGTTTCAGCAAGATCACGTGGCTCAAATCCAGCACCGATTTAACGTGGGAAATGAAATTCTGCGTCAAAGTGGTCTGGACATCAAAGTCAACTTAATTGGCACGAAAGAAGTAAAATACGATACGCAAAGAGGGCTAAGAAAATCGCAAGGGCAGGCGCTTGATGCGATTACTCCCGGCAATAAACAAGATCCGGCGTTTGCCGATATTGAGCAATATCGTAAGCAGGTTGGCGCGGATATGGTGGCGCTGTTTCGTAATCTAGATATTAAAAATTCTCCTGATTATGAAGATAAAGGCAATGGTACTTACATGCTGAGCTGTGGTCTAGCATGGATAATCCCTGCCGCGTATTGGAACAATAGTGCGCGTTATGCGCAATCTAGAATGTACAGTCATAGCTATTTGAATGAGTGTGGCGATGATACGTTTATTCACGAATTAGGCCACAATTTGGGCTTGAACCATGCTCATGAACAGTACAATGGCGAACCCCATCTTTCAAATGGTACAGAGCAAGATGCGTATGGTTATGGGGTTCAAGGCCAATTTGCGACGACCATGGCCTATGGTTTCTTATTTGGTATTCATAGCCGTTCTTACACATTCTCTAACCCAAGCAAAGTGTGTAAAGGTCAAGCATGTGGTGTCACTGACTACGCGAACTCGGTGCGAGCGATTGGCCTGAGCGCGCCACACATTGCGGCGATTTATGCACGTCCAGATGGGAGTAATGACGGAGGAACGTCACCCACCGAACCGACTTCGCCCCAACAAGCCATCTATGATTTACAAGGGCCTTTTGCCATTCCCGATCATGCACAAGGAGAGTTAGCACTTCCGATTAATGTGACTTATCAAGGAAATGCGGAAACGGCCACTATTCAACTTGATATTGAACACCCATTTGTGGGTGATGTTTCAGTCAAGTTGTATGCACCTGATGGTGGCTATTGGAACTTAAAATCGTATAACCAGTATGATCGCAACACGGCTTATCGTGTTCGCTTTACACTCAGCGGAATGCAACAAATGAACGTGCAAGGCCAGTGGCGTTTAGTCGTGGCGGATCACTATCAAGGTTTAACGGGTGTATTAAATTCGGCACGCTTATCCTTTGAATAAAGGTTTGCTGTGATGTTGACCCTGCACCTATGTGCAGGGTTTTTAATTACTGGCCAAATTGGGTGGCTTTGAATTGATTCAGCAATCGATGGATCACATAGGTTGTAAGTAATGTGGCGACAATAGCAAACAAAATACTGCCGACTCGGTACAGGGCACTGAAAATTAAATCATTGCCCGGCGTCAAATATTGACCAAACAAGATCCCTAAGGTAGTCAATGAGCCAAAGCCGACCCCTGAACCGCTGGATTCTTTTACATGCCAGTAGCTAAAGAGCATCGCACCTATCCACAGCAGCGGAATAACAAATAAAAGCTGACCTGACCAATCGTAGAGCAGCAGTTGGACTGTAATACCGAAAGTGACACCAAGCAGAGTACCCATCGCGCGTTTGCGTGCGTAGCCTAGCGCTCCGTTCCAATGCATCGGGAAAAGTAGCAACAAGGTTGTGGCTTGCGCGGACATTGAATCTTGCAGATCGAATATTTGAAACACAACGAAAGAGAGTGTGGCAATGGTTGCGCCCATGAGTGCTTCATGACGCATACGGTGTGACTCTTTGGCCACGCTTGCATGAGCGGGAGGTTGCCTTTTCTGTGCGTCGGGAATACAGAATGTCACCAGATAAGCGACCATTACCGAAAGCAAATTCGCGATAAAGTTGCTGGTAATCAGATCGTTAAGATCAGTTGTGGGGTAGCTTGCAAAGTGCAGCATGATGCTCAAGCTCAATACGCTGTTCGCTCCAAATAAGAATAAGCTGCCTTTCGACATACAAGCAAATTTGCAGAGAAACAGTACAAAAGCCATCATCGTCATCAGTGCCGGATGAGCGCCAAATAGTCCCCCGAGAATGGCTACTTCTAAGCCACAAACGACGGCGGAAGCGAGCAGTTGCTTTGCGGCGTGCGCATTCATGACGGGTACCATGCCCAGTAACAGCATCGGTGTTACGGTAAAAAATACCCCGTAGTTCCAACCCAGTAGTTTACAAAAGGTAAAACCAAGCGTCGCACCTGTTGCAATTCTGACGCATTGGCGAAAGTCATTTTCAGATAATGGATGATCCCAAAGTCGCATTTTTTACTCCGCTTAATAGATGTAGTGCAGAGTGCTTAGAAACTGAATTTGCATTTTTGCCAGCCAGGCAAACGGGCCACTTTCTGGTAGCAACTGTACCGTCGCACGAGCACCGGAAGGCAATGTTGACATCGTTTCATCGAGCGAAAGGTGCACACGCATGCGTTGTGCATCACGCACCCAGCGATTAGATTCTGTTGGAGTGGCTAAACGCCCATTCGCATCAAACTGACCAGTGCTTACCCCAGCATCAAGGCTACGAATACGCGCGGTAAAGACTTCGCCGGGTTTGCTGTCAAAAGCAACTAGGGCGCGGCTATTGTCTGGGAAATGGCGTAAGCTTTTTTCTCTAAAATCAGCAATCACGTCTACATCCGTCGCCACCAATGCAACTAACGGCATACCTGCTGCGGCGTAGGTGCCCGTTTCAAGCTGTAAGTTGGTAATGACACCATCTTGCTCTGCTAGCGTTTGTGTGTAGGCAAGGTTTAGCTTGGCCTGCGCCAATTGGTTCAAAGCGGCGCGGATGCTGACGTTACTCTCGTCACTATTACCTCGACTGACGTGCAATTCTTGCAGGTGAGCTTGCGCTGCAACCAAATTGGCTTTCGCGGCGGTAGCGCCACTTTGTGCATCGTCTTTAAGTTGTTGAGAAGTCCCATTGCGTGCAAACAGAGTGTTTAATCGGTTAGCTTCGCGCAACTTTTGATCGGCAACGATACGGCTTGCCGTGACATTAGCTTCTGCGGCTGCAATCGATGCATCCAATTGAGCGTTACCTTGTACCGCACGTTCATAATTGAGTTGGGCCTGCTCTACCGCCAGTTGATAGGGTTGTGGGTCGATGGTGAAAAGTACTTCACCCTTGTGTACGGTTTGATTATTAGTGACAAAAACATCACTGATTTGACCATTAACTCGGGGAGATATTTTGGTCACAGTCCGCGTTGCCATGGCTTGCGGTGTTAAAGGCATAGCCAAATCGGCCACCAAAAAATAGGCAAAGAGCGCCACAAAAGCGACGATGGAATATTTGATCCAAAGTGCAAATTTTTGATCAGGTGTCATAAGTAATTATTGTTCCTTTGAAGGTGTTGCTATCGGTTTGCTGAGCGTATCTAGAGCGTTGTGTGAGATTTGTTCGAGCGTAAGAGTCAGTTGGCGCAATTGTTGATCGTCAATATTACCCAGTAAGTTTTGGCGAACTTGCAAAATACGGGTTTCCATCTGCTTGATAAGAGCACGCCCGTTACTCGTCAAACTGACGATTCGAGCGCGCTTATCGTTGTGACAGCAGTGACGTTCGATCAGCGATTGTTCTTCGAGCTGCTTTAAAGTTCGCATCAAAGAAGCCAGTTCTATTTCTAACGCTTCGGCTAAGGTTTTTTGACTGACGTTGTCACCGAGACGCTGTAATTTCCACAATGCGGTCCAACGAGGATGGGTAAGGCCCAAGGGTGAGAGTTCTCGGTCCGCCACCATTTTCCATAAGCGTGAGAGACGAGCAAACTGCTCAGCGAGTGATAATTCTTTCAGGGTGTGCGTGTTTTCAATCATAACGAGTCACATATTACTTAGCGTGCTAAGTAATATGATTTAGTTAGCGCGCTAAGTAAATAGCTAATGACGAAGGCTGACATTTTCATACAAACTCAGGACAGCACCCCTCAATGAAACACTGTACATTATTTTCAATGAGCGACTCCCCAATGTTTGAGGCTGTCCTAGCTGCTGAAATTCTGGTCCATACTATGATAATTGAAAATAAACTCGACTACCTGTTTAGCCTGTCTGAACTCTCCGAAACGATTTACCCCAATACCAAAGGCTGGTCTAAAATCAGGAAGAATATCCGTTTTTGTTTATGGGGCGTGACCAATGCCTATGCTCTAAAAAGTATGCTGAGGCTGTTTTCGTGCTCCGAGTTAGCGGAGGTATTGAAGCAATGCCCACAGTTTTTGGAAAAACCATTAAAACCTTATCTCTGCGTCAATTGGTCTGCCAAAGAGCGTACATGGCACATTAATCAACATTTTATCTACTTAGTTGAACAGTTTGGCTTTAATGCTGCGAAGTTTTTCTCAGAATCAGGCTTCTCTATTTTTGATTTTTACGACAAAAATGGGGCGAGTTATTCATTAAGCCTGTGCAGTGGAGAGATAAGAGAAGGTTCGTTGGGGCTGCAACTGACGGATGAAAAAGGGCAGAAAATTTACTCGATCAGTTTCAATGTTTCTGATCAAGGGCGCAGTATTTACATTGGTTCACTACAAGGTCCAAGCAGTGGTGTGACCGATCGTAATCAAATCATTAAAGATTTGACGCGCACGACTCACGGCTTAAGAACTAAAGCACTGATGGTTGAAATGATCATGACGCTAGCGCGTATCTTAGGGGTTGAAAACCTGTATGCGATTTCTAACCGCGGCCATATGTATCAAGCGTTGCGTTATATTGGCTCAAAGCGCAAATCAGTAAGCTTTGATTACGATGAACTGTGGACAGAGTACGAAGCAGAGAAAATGAGCAAATATTTGTACCGTTTGCCAACCACGCCAAACCGTAAAGGTGTTGAGACGCTAAATCGCAATAAACGCCGTCTATATACTAAACGTTATGAGTGGTTAGCCGAGGTGGAAACAGCCATGTCGGGCCGTATTGAACAGTTGAAACTTATGCCCAAGCATTTCGTGGTTTGATGGATCCACAAAATTAGAGGCTGATGTTATGGTTCAAAACGTCACTGTAGGCAACGCTTCAAACTCAGGTTTCGCAAAATAGTAGCCTTGCATGAGTTCAACGCCAAGTCGTTTTAGCCATAACATTTCTTGTTGAGTTTCAATACCTTCGGCGAGTGGACAAATCCCTAGCTCAATGAGCATTGCGACAGTATGACGGACGATTGCTTGCTTCGTGATGTCTTGATCGATATTACGCAGCAGTGACATATCTAATTTTACTATTTTAGTTTGGAAGTTAACCAATAGCCCAAGCCCGGCGTAGCCTGCACCGAAATCATCAATCGCGGTAGTAAATCCTAGGTTGGAGTAATAAGCGACGATCCGTTTTATGTGCGCTGTGTCTACGATTTTTTCCACCTCAGTAAATTCAAACATGATCCGTTCTGTCGGGAAACCGAACTGCTTTGCTGCCTCTAATGTGGTGCGGATACAACGTTCTGGTTGGTAAACGGCATTAGGTAAAAAATTAATGCTCAAAATACCTGGCAGTTTTAGTTTAGCCGCGAGTTTAATCGCTTTGATTCGACAAAGTTGGTCAAAGCGGTATCGGTTGTCATCACTGACTTGTTCAATGATGGAGTAAGCCGATTCATTATTCAGACCTCGTACGAGTGCTTCGTAGCCAAAGATGGTGTTATCTGCAACGTTAACTATGGGTTGGAAAGCCATGGTGAAGTCAAAAGGCAAGCTTTGTTTTTCTGAGCATTGCTGGCAAATACGTTGGTCCATATGGACTTGCTGTTGTTGCATAATCACTCACTGATATTTAATCGAATAGCATGATTATAGTTACTTGCAGCGTGCTCACCAAATTGCATAAATCAAAACGTGACCAGTAAGCCGACGAGCTATAGCTCTTCAATATGGTGTAGATAGTATTGAGCTTGATCTAAGATTGCTTGTTGAGTGGCGTTTTCAGTGTTATCCCAATTTTTATAAATCATGCCTATCCTTGGGTTTTTGGCTAACCGTTCACGATGAGTGAGCATGAACTGCCAATATAAACTATTGAATGGACATGAATTTAGACCACTACGGCTCTTTACTTGGTAGTGACAATCTTTGCAGTAATCACTCATTTTATTGATGTAAGAGCCGCTTGCAGCATAAGGCTTGGTAGCAACAATTCCCCCATCAGCAAACAGAGCCATACCTCGGGTATTGGGCATTTCTACCCATTGCAATGCATCAATATAAATACCTAAGTACCAGTCATCCACCTCATCCGGCTCGCAACCTGATAGGAGTGCAAAATTACCCGTGATCATCAAACGTTGGATATGATGTGCGTAGGAAAATTCCAGTGATTGAGTTACGGCTTGTTTAACACAATGCATACGAGTATCCCCTGTCCAATAATAGTGAGGAAGAGGTCGTTGAGCGTCAAGGGCGTTGTGCTTGGCGTATTGGGGCATGTTCGCCCAATAAATGCCTCGAATGTACTCACGCCAGCCCAAAATTTGCCTAATGAATCCTTCGATTTGTGCTAAATCCATCGTATTGTCATTCTCAAATCGCATGAGTGCACTTTGAATGACTTCTGCAGGCGATAGTAGTTTGCAGTTGAGTGCAAAAGAGAGCCGGCTATGGTAGAGGCTCCAACGATGTGGGCTCTTTGCCGTCATTGCATCTTGAAAGCGACCAAACAGCGGCAAGCCGTACTGACAAAAGTGGGCCAATAATGACAGCGCTTGTGAGCGGTTAATCGGCCATAACAATGAAGGAGTATACAGGCCGAAAACGTGAATATTATGGTGCTGTAAACGGTTATAAATTGCACTGACATCGTTTTGAAAGCTAAGTGGTTTGGGTAGGTTTTCTATGTCTTGCACGCTGAGCTTATTGCGATTTTGGTGATCAAAATTCCAACGCCCACCCAAAGGCGTTTGATGATCATCTTGCAGAAGAATACCGAATCGCTTACGCATTTTGCGATAAAACGGCTCCATAATAGTGGTTTTGTCGGTGTTAAAATGCTGAGTGATCTCGTCAAAAGGCAATAAAAAGTGTTCAGTATCAAAACAAGTCACTTGGGTATGAGAGAGGTTTAGCTCCTGCAACTGTTGCCAAACTCGGTATTCATCAGGTCGCTGATAGTGAAAGTATTCTGCGTTGATCTGATGACACAGATCGCTAATCAATGGTGGTAGCTGCAAATAATCGGCAGTTTCATCAAGGGTCAAGTAGAGAACCTGGTGTCCCTCACTTTGCAATAATTCGGCAAAAGCTTCCATCGCGGCAAAAAAGGCGCAGATTTTTTGAATGTGATGTTTTACATAGCCTGTTTCTTGTTTAAGTTCAGCTATCACGTACAGTACGGAATCATCCGTTTTGTTAAACCAAGAGTGCTTGATGTTGAGTTGATCGCCTAGGATCAAGCGTAAGGTTTTGTACGTTCGCATGCTGTATACCGTTGAGATTGGTTATCGAACATCTTCTACGTTCCAATCAAAAAATCGATCATTGTTGCCGAATAACAAGCGCTGTCTTTCTGTTGCGCTTTGAGAGCCAATTAAGAACAAACAGAGCGATAACGTGAATGTGAGTAGGCTAACATCAATTGAGCGGCTTTATTGCCGAAGGATGAATGATCATTTCCTCTAAACCGCCGCCGTTATGTACTTGAGTAAACCCTTGCTTGAGTAAATAGGCCATGGCTTGGCCCGATCGATTGCCGCTGCGGCAGTAAACCACAATCGGTTGTTGTTTATCGATGTGAGAAAAAGCACTGCTAACAGTATCAAGTGGGTAGTTTAGCGCACCTTCAATATGGCCAGCTGCAAATTCTGCTGCGGTTCGAACATCGACTAAAAGCGCGCCATTTTCAATCCATTGCCATGCTATCGTTGAGCGCTCTGATGCCAATGCATCTGAGGTATTGGAGATCAGGCCTACACACAATAACGCTTTGGTCATCAGTGACTTTAACATGTTAGTTTCCTTCTTTTGGCTTAAAAATTAGCCTTCAAATGTGAATGGCGTTAATCAAGGGATTTCTTAAATCTCAACGACGCGACGATAATCCCACCGACGGTAAAGCTTAACATCCATAATGCATCTCGCCATAGATCCATGAGGTTAGCACCGCGCAACACAATCCCGCGGATCATGCGCATAAAGTGAGTCGCAGGCAACGCTTCAGAAATCCACTGCGCTGCTACTGGCATGCCTTCGTAGGGAAACATAAATCCAGAAAGTAAAATTGAAGGCAGTAAGATAAAAACAGTCATTTGCATGGCTTGCAGTTGAGTGGAAGCAATGGTTGAAATCACCAAACCTAAGGTCAAACTGGCGGCGATAAACAGCAGTGTACCGAAGAGAATTTGGCTGATCGCACCATTAATGGGCACGTCAAAAATAAAATGCCCTAAGCCTAAGATGATGAAGACCTGAATTAATCCGACAAAAATATAGGGCACAATTTTGGCGACCATAAGCTCAATAGAGTGAATTGGCGTTGTGATCAGCAGTTCTAAATTGCCGCGCTCTTTTTCTCGCACAATCGCGGCACTGGTGAAGAGGATCATCGTCATGGTTAAAATGACCCCCAGTAAACCGGGCACGATATTAACCGCAGAGCGGCGAGTGGGGTTATAAAACAGCGTGACTTCAAAGGTTTTGACGGTAGCTGGACGAATGTCAAAATCAAAATCGGTCAGCGGCATGGATTGCAGACCTAAAATGGAGGCACTGATCATCGTATCGGAGCCATCAACAATCCACTGACCTAACACGCGTTTTTGCACCGCGCGCTGGGTGAGATCTTTTGGCAGGATCAGCGCTGCTCTCACGTTACCTTGTTCAATTGCATATTCAGCTTGCTCTGCTGTGGCAAAAGTGTGTTTGACGCTCACAACCTGTGTGGCTTTGACTGACTCTACAATTAACCGTCCGAGGGTACTTTCACTTTGATCAACGATGGCGATCGGAATATTGCGTACGTCAGTATTGATGGCAAAGCCAAACAGCAACAGCTGGATCAGTGGGATCATCACTACCATGCCAAACGTAATTCTGTCTCGCGAGAGTTGGCGTATCTCTTTCACCATCACCGCTTTCATTCGAAACAGTGCTTTCATTGACGCCCCTTGCCAGTCACAGTGACAAAGACATCTTCTAAACTTGGGCGAGCTAGATTCATCTCAGCTTCAGCCAGTTCAGGGAAGGTTGTTTTTAGCCACGCGATAGGTTGTGTGACTTGTTGATGAATAAGGATCCGCAAGCGGATGCCAAGTTGCGCAGCAGAGCGAACCTCCGCCCGAGCCATGACTTTTTCTTTTAATTGGCGCAAATTATGGGCTCGGACTTCGACAATGTTGACGCCCATCGTGTTCATTAAGGTTTCTGGCTCACCATCTGCACGAATTAAACCCGATTCCATGATAGCTAAACGGTGGCAGCGTTCCGCTTCATCCATGTAGTGAGTGGTGATCAAAATGGTGGTGCCTTGGTCTGAAAGATCGAACAATTGTTCCCAAAATTCCCGTCTATTTTCAGGATCGACCGCCGACGTTGGTTCATCCAAAAACAGCAGTTCAGGTTTATGCATCGTGGCTGCTGCTAGTGACAAGCGCTGCTTTTGGCCGCCACTCATCCCACTTACGCGTTGTTTTCGGCGCTGATCAAGCCCATAAGTGCACAACTGTTCATTGAGCCGTTGTGCCAATGCTTTGCGCGGCATACCAAAAATTTGTCCAATAAATTGTAGGTTTTCCTCTACGGTTAAATCATCGTATAACGAAAATTTTTGCGTCATATAACCAATTTTTAGGCGCAATTGCTCGGATTGTTTTGGGATCGCTAACCCCAGCACATCAACACTGCCGGAGGTAGGGCTTAATAAACCCGTGAGTACGCGAATTGTGGTCGATTTGCCACAACCATTTGGGCCGAGAAAACCGTAAATAGTTCCTTTGGGGACACTCAGATTGATGCCTTCAATCGCAGTGAAATCCCCAAATTTTTTGACCACATTACGGGCGTGAATGGCGAGTTCAGTCACTATTTTTGCCTCGCTAAATCGACTTGCGCCGGAATGCCAGAAGGGAGCGATTGCGCGGATTCGGGCAGATCCACTTCGGCTAGATACATTAAGCGGGCGCGTTCATTTTCGGTCAGTGCGTAGTAAGGCGTGAAAGAGGGTTCCGTTGCCACCCAACGCACAGTGCCTTGCAGCGGCTCTTTTATACCGTCGATATGTACTGGAAACTGTGCGCCCGGCACGACCGCTAAACGATGTGGTGCGGGAACGTAGACACGAGCATAAGGGATGCGGCTTGCTTGGATGATAGCGACAATGCCGTTGTTTGGGACGCGCTCACCCAAGTTGTATGGGAGGTTATCCAAAATTCCATCGCGGGTGGCGACAATGGTTAACTCGTCGAGCTTTTGCTGTTGCAGTGAGACGTCGGCTTTGGCGGCGGTCAGCGCCGCTTGGGCTTGTTCAATATCTTCAGGGCGAGTGCCAGCGGTGAGCTTAGCAAACTCTTCTTTTGCAGAATCGAGTTCGGCGCGAGCGGCATCACGCGTGGCGGTGGCGCTATCTTTTTCTGATTGGCTGAGGAGCTTTTTACCGACCAGTTCTTCCACACGTTTGAAGTTTTGCAACGCCTCTGTCAGTTTGGCTTGCGCGCGATTGACTTTGGCTTGCGCGGCTGCCGTGTCTTCTTGGCGTTCACCATTACTCAGTTTGAGCAAATACGCTTGCGCTTTGGCCGCCTCTGCGAGTGCATGGGCCAGCACCGCCTGCTGATTTCTGGTATCCAGTCGAACCAATACTTCGCCAGCATGCACTGCGCTGCCTTCCGCGACAGGAAGCGCGCGAATGATCTCATTGGCGGTGGTGGAAAAAGTGATGCGGTCTCGCTCTAAAGTGCCCAATGCTTGCGCGCTATTTTCCGGCGAGCAAGCATTGAGAGTTGACAGTAAAAGAGAGATAAAGGCAATGCGGTGTTTCATGCTCATGGCGAGAGGCTCGGTTAACTTATTGTCTTCATACTAGAAGTTTACCGCCAGCGCCTCAAGCTACATGGTTCATCAAAAGTAGAGGATGTGATTAGCCCCACTTTAATATCGGCCATTGTTGGGGCTGAGCGTATTGGATGAGACGCGTGCATGGGTTGACCAAATAGGTGAAATCGGCGTGTAGACACAAAGGTAAATCATTGATCGAGTCAGTGAAAAAATGCACTTGACCCACGTATTGTGGGCGCTTAGCTAGCCATTCATTTAAGCGAGTGACTTTACCGTCTCGGTAGGTGGGTGTTCCCAAAATATGCGTGGTGTAATGGTTGTTCTCTATGACCATATCGATACCCATCGCCTCTGCAACGCCTATTTTACGAGCGACGGCTTTAACCAAAAAACTGACCGACGCCGAAATAATTAGTATTTGAATACGCTCGTCCGTTAACTGTTTAATGAGTGCTTTGGCTTGAGGAAATAGCCTAGGTACGATGCGTGTAGCGACACAATCGTCCGCTAAGCGCTGGACTTGCTCTGTGGTCAGGGTGAGCAAAGGTTGCATCGCAAAATCGAGGTAATCTTCCATGTCCATTTCACCGCTGGCATAGCGTGACATGATCAGCCTATCCTGCGCGACAAAATCAGGGTCGCTCGCTATGCCCTTATCGGCCAAATATTCGCTCCAAATCATTGCGCAGTCGCCGTCAATCAATGTGTCGTCCATATCAAAAACGTATAGAGGTGTCGGCATCTATTTAGGCTCTCACAGGTTGTATTTCGTTAAGGTTAAACAGTAGTTCTAGCTGACTGCCAGTGGCAAATAATCGCTCTGAGGAACGATTGAGTAAATCGACCGTGAGCTCGCAGCCTCGCACATCCACATGGTAGCGAATGACATTACCCAGTAATTGGTGATGCTTGATGGTGCCATGTTGCGGCGCAGAAACATGGGCACCATAGCTCCGCCCAGCTTCCTTGACGTAGATGGATTCGGGGCGAATAGCCACTTTCCAAGCCGTGTCTATGTTAAACAACTGCTTGGCAGTGGCCGCCTCTACTAAATTGTAATGACCCATAAAACCTGCCACAAACTCATTGGCTGGCTGAGTATAAATGCTTTCTGGGGAGCCTTGCTGAACGATTTCACCTTGGTGCATTAAAAAAATACGATCAGAGAGAATCATCGCCTCTTCTTGATCATGGGTTACAAATACGGTGGTGAGATTGAGCTCTTTTTGAATATCACGGATCTGCTGGCGCAAGTGTTTGCGAATTTTGGCATCCAGTGCTGAAAGGGGCTCATCAAGTAGCAAAATACGCGGCTTGACCACTAAGGCGCGAGCTAAAGCGACGCGTTGGCGCTGCCCACCCGATAGCTGGTTGGGATAGTGTTTTTCTTTCCCTATCAGCGAAACCAGTTCGACCACTTTTTGTACTTCGCGCGCGATGTAAGCTCTGTCTTGCCCTTGCATTTTGAGGCCAAAGGCGATGTTTTCAGCCACCGTCATATTCGGAAACAGAGCGTAGGATTGAAACACCATGCCAATGCCGCGTTGCTGTGGTGTTTGGTTAGTGATGTTTTCACCGTTGACCCAAATTTCGCCGTCATCGACGGGATTTAAGCCAGCCAAACTGCGCAATAAGGTCGATTTCCCGCAACCGCTCGGACCAAGTAGCGTGACAAATTCCCCTTGCTCAATGGAAAATTCAATCCCTTCAAAAACGGTATTGTTGCCAAAACGTTTGGTGAGGTTGGCGACGTGGACGTAATCAGAACGAGAGGTTGTGTGGGTCGTGGAATTCATTGAGTGGATCCTCGGCTAAAACGACTGGCGAGCCAAGTCAGTAAAAAGATAAATAGGAAGTAAGTCATCACTAACGCGGAGGTGAAGTGACCACTAGTCTGACGCATGTTGTAGAGATAAATCTGCAAGGTTTCATAGCGCGTGCCGACCAGAATGTTCGCAAATACAAACTCGCCAAGTAGAAAAGAGAAGGATAGAAATAGCGAAGCCATCAACCCTTTTCTAATGTTTGGCAGTACGATCAGTAAAAAAGCACGGCTGGTGCT
Source organism: Vibrio sp. V09_P4A23P171 (assembly GCF_963875615.1). Lineage (NCBI taxonomy): Bacteria > Pseudomonadati > Pseudomonadota > Gammaproteobacteria > Vibrionales > Vibrionaceae > Vibrio > Vibrio sp. V09_P4A23P171. The sequence continues at coordinate 46,711 of NZ_CAWNMR010000071.1, read as the reverse complement.
TGCGCCGAGCAGGTGCGCGGCGTCCATGAGATCGTGCAGATGGATCGCCTCAAAACTGTTGGCAATTGCACGGTACATAAACGGCAGCGCAATGGTGAAATAAGTGCCAACCAAAATCCAAGGTGTACCCACAATTGGAAATTGGCTATCGGCGTACAGTTGCAGTAATCCAACTGAAGAGACCACAGGCGGTACCGCAAAAGGAATTAAAATCAGCAGGTTCATTACTTTATCGAGACGAGGGAAATAGTAAAACACCACGAAGATCGCCGGAATAATCAAAACCGCGCTGAGTGTCAGAGAAGCGATGCCAATCAGCAATGAGCGGCCAAATGCATCGAGAAAGCGAGGGTCGGTCAGCAGTTTGAGATACCAGTCAAAGGTGAAGCCATCGGGTAAAATCGTTGCGCCCCAGCGTGAAGAAAAGGAATAAACCAAGGTGGCCAAAATGGGCAGCAACATCACTCCCACGATGCAATAGACCACGCTTTTATGAAAGGTGATTTTATCAAGGGTAGGATTAGCGTTTTGCATGGGTGTTCCTTGCGCTATAGCTTTTCGCAATTAGCCACTGATTGATCACAGTAATGAAGGCTAAAATTAGCATCAATACCACGGAAATGGCGGCGGCTAAATTGGGCTCTAAGAACAGATCTCCCGCCACTAAACTGGCAATGCGTACCGTAATGACGTTGTAGTTGCCGGATGTGAGTGCGTAGACGCTGGCATATGCGCCCATCGCATTGGCGATTAGGATAATCAAGGTGCCGAGTAGGGCTGGTGAAAGCACAGGCAAGGCGATTTTCTGCCAATATTGCCATCCGTTGGCACCCAGAGTGGACGCCGCCGCTTGCCAGTCATCACTGAGCGCATCAAATGCAGGGTAGAGCAGCAGCACGCCAAGAGGGATCTGAAAGTAGATATACATCGCCAGCAGTCCCCATTTGCCATACAGGTTGAACTCTTCAATCAAACCGTATTGCTTTAGCAGCAAAGTCAGTGCGCCGTTGACCCCAAGAATAATAATGAAAGCGAATGCCAAAGGGACGCCCGCAAAATTACTGCTCATATTGGTAAAGGCGATCACACCATCGCGCAGCTTGCCATCGACTCGGCGTAAGGAGGCGACCAACATTGCCGCAATCGCAAGGCCTGCGACGCTGGACCATATGGCGAGCCACAAACTGTTGCCCAGCCCTTGTAAAATAAAGGATGAGCTGAAGATTTCGCGATAATGGTCTAGTGACCATTGATCGTCAGAGATAAAGCTGTTGAACAAAACCCACAGCATGGGGGCGAGCTGAAATAAGTAGAAAAACAGCGCAAAAGGAGTAAGCCATAACGCAGGTTTGAGTTTGCGTGCCCAGTGCGTTGATTGGCTCAGCACGGCGCTAGGCTTGCTAATGACTTGGCTACTGATCATGCTAAGCACTCCGCAGAAAAGGGCTTATTGTGATCAAGATTAAGCAGTTGGCAGCACAGGCCGCAGAGCTCAGTTTGTTTGATCTCACAAGCTTGGTGCGAAAATTGATCGCCCAATACAAACAGCGGGACGTTGCGCTCTTCGGTTAATATTCCGCCGTGTGACTTGTCATTGTTCATGCCGTGATCGCTGGTCACCATCACTTGGTAGCCATCGTTTAGCCAGCTTTCTAAAAAGTGAGATAACAGCGCATCGGCCATGCGTGCACTATTACGATACTGTCCTGAATCAAGGCCAAACTTATGCCCAGCATCATCGATATTCATTGGATGGATCAGTAAAAAATCAGGCTGATGAGTACGACGTAAGTGTTCGGCGTCTAAAAACAGTGCTTCATCGGGATAGTGATCCCAGTGATAAAAACAGCCATGCTGAATATTGAGTGTTTTATCACAGGTAAAACGATCGCGCGTTGCATCAAAAGGCGCGCGGTTATAGAGCTCGCTGACCCAATGATACGCCGCTGCGGCTGTTGTCAGCCCTTGCTCTTTTGCCAAACTGAAGATGGATTGATGATGTGAAAGGCGCACAATGTGGTTATGAACAATGCCGCTTTCGACAGGCTTTACGCCAGTGAGTAGACATTCATACAAAGGACGCGATAACGAAGGTAATTCACATTGTAGAGAGTATAAGGTTGCTCTTTGCTGCTCAATTAAGCCGTTTAAGTAGCCCATGCAATCACGGGCTACGGAATAATTGAGTCCATCAAGAACAACAAGGATCACCTTATTGTTCATGGTTACCTCTTACTGCTGGTGGATAATGACATTTTCTTGCCATTGACGTGGCAATTGGCGAGCTGATTTTTCCCAAGCATTAAAGTCGCTAATTGGGCTCACGTTCTGGTATTGATCGTTAGCAATCAATTTGCTTTGTACCGCAGCAGGCAGTGCAACGTTGCTGCGGATCGGGCGAGCATAGCCTTGTGCAAGGTTGATTTGGCCTTGATCGCTAAAGATGTATTCACGTGCTAGCTTGGCCGCATTTGGGTTTTTGGCGTATTTATTGATGATGGTGGTGTAGCCGGAAATCACAGAACCATCTTGCGGAATGTTAACGGTAAAGCGGTTACGGTCAATTTGGTCACGGTAACTTAGGGCGTTGAAATCCCACAATACGGCCACTTCAACTTCACCTTTTTCGAGGTTAGCGATACTTGGGTCTGTAAATGATAAGCGCCCTTGCTTGGCGAGTTTGGCAAAAAATTCGATTGCCGGATCGAGGTTATTTTCACTGCCACCATGAGCAAAAGCAGCGGCTAGTACGGCATTATTTGCTTGCGCGGCAACGCCTACATTACCAATACTGATTTTGTAATCGCCTTTGAGCAAATCGTTCCACGTTTTTGGCGCATTCTTGACTAGATTATTGTTCGAGATAAATGAAATGGTGCCCGTATAAGCCAGAGCCCAGTGGCCATCTTTATCTTTGGCCCAGTCAGGGATGTCATTCCAAGTGCTCGGTTTGTACGCTTGAGTTACGCCTTTTTTCACCGCCACGCGAGCAAATGCAAAACCGACATCACCGATATCGGCGGTCGCATTTTTCTTTTCGGCTTCAAACTTGGCAATTTCTTGCGCTGAGCTCATATCCGTATCTTGGTGTTTTAGGCCATAAATCTTACCTAAATCGCTCCACGTGTCTTGCCAGTTGGCCCAACTGCCGGGCATACCAATGCTGTACACTTGGCCTTCTTGTTTCGCTGCGTTGATCAAAGATTGTAAATCAGCCTCTTTAGCAAAAGCCGAAGTCGAAAGAGTCAGCGCAAGTGCTGTGGCAGTCGTTGCGCGGGTAAATAAGGTTTTCATTGTCGCTATCCTTCTGGACTAGGTCAGTAAGTTCGATTTTTATCCTAGGGAAGAACTGTGACGTTTTCGGTGTAGTTATTTGACATTTTTGATGATTTTCTATTGCACTTTTATTTCAAATTCAATCAATTAGCCTGTCATAAATCTGTTATCTGCCTTAAGTAGTCTAAAAGACGTTTATTCACTCTGTATAATATTGGACTAGGTCACGCATGAGATTTCGCAGCCCTTTGCCAGTGGCAAATGCTCCTTTAGAAAAGACCCAACTTGGTAACATTAAAGGCACCCTTCGTGAGCAAATTTGCAGTGGGATGCTGAGCGACAGACAAAAACTGCCATCTGAACGTGAATTGAGTGAATTGTTTAATACAACGCGCATTACAATTAAAGACGCTTTGGTTTCACTGGAAACCGAAGGGTTGATTTACCGAGAAGAGCGGCGTGGCTGGTTTGTCTCTCCGGCGCGAATTCATTATAACCCGCTATCGCGTTGCCACTTCCACCAGATGATCCGCGAGCAGCACCGAATCGCAGAAACTAAGCTAGTTGCAGTACGCAGCGTGATGGCTTCTCGTGAGTATGCAAGAGCGATGGATATTGACCGAATTACGCCCATTCATATTATTGAACGGTTGCGCTCGATTGACGGGCGAGCGGTACTGTTTGTCGAAAACTGCCTGATTGCGCAGTGGTTTCCAAAGATATTAGAGGAAAATTTAACCGCTTCGTTAACGCATCTCTATCAGCAAAAATACGGTTACATCACCACGCGTTCTCGTTTTGAAGTAATCCCTACGGCTGCACCTCTTCATGTGGCAAAAGCCCTTAACTTGGCTGCTGGCCAATCTGTAATGAAAATTTGTCGAGTTAATTACAAACAAGATGGCGAGATCATGGACTGCGAATTTGAGTACTGGCGGCCAGATTCAGTCCTGATCCGTATCGACAGTTGTGATGGAGAATGAATAGCTTTAGACTCGGCGCAACCTTTTTCACCCTGCTAGTCGTTTATGAATTTTTCTAAGCTTAACTTAAGCGCCCCTTTGATGGCAGCGCTGCCTGCGTCGCGACACACGGCGACCAAAATCCAACAATTGGCTATTCCAGCCGTACTTTCTGGGCAAGATGTGCTTGCCTTCGCGCAGACGGGCAGTGGTAAAACGTTAGCTTATGGTTTGCCTTTACTGCAACAGATTGAAATTAATACTCTTGAAATTCAATCGGTTGTTATTGTTCCTACCCGTGAATTAGCACAACAAGTCAGCCAAGAGCTGAGTACCGTGGCAAGTAAAATGGGCATTAGCTTATGCACTTTATGCGGGGGAGTGGCCCAAGAAGAGCAGCTTGCGCAGTTGGCCAAATTACCGCATTTAATCGTCGCGACACCGGGCCGCTTGCTTGATTTACTTACACAGCAACTGATCTCATTGGAGTCGATGCACAGTGTGGTGTTAGATGAAGCTGACAGACTGTTAGAGATGGGGTTTTGGCCGGATGTACAACGCCTGCTCAGTTTTATGCCCCAAACCAAACAAACGTTGTTGTTTTCCGCCACACTCGCCGCCGATCTCGAACAGGTGGCATTGGCCGTGTTAAATAACCCGGTAAAGATAGAGGCGAATCAAGCCAATCAAGTGGTGGAAGAAATTGAAGAGCAGCTCTACCTTGTGAATAAGGGCAGTAAAGCACAAGCATTAATTGCTCTGATTAAACAGCGGGCTGGGCAGCAAGTATTAGTGTTCATTAGCGCTCGTGATAGTGCTGACGCGGTCGCGAAAAAATTACTCAAAGCGGGTATTCGTGCGGCAGCTTTGCATGGTGAAAAAGATCAAGTTATTCGCGAGCAAACGTTAGCCGATTTCAAAGCGAATCAAGTGGATGTACTGGTGGCCACCGATTTACTGGCGCGTGGTATTCACATTGACGCGCTGCCAGTGGTGATCAATTTTGATTTACCGCCTAGTGCGCCAGTTTATATTCACCGCGTTGGCCGCACTGCGCGTGCTGGTCAAGGTGGTGTGGCAATTTCACTGGTCTGCCATGGTGAAAGCCAAGCGCTGGAGGCAATCCGCAGCTTAACGCAGCGCGCTTTACCGCTGCAGGCGTTGACCGATTTTCCAGTGACAGACCAACCGACCAGCGGTGAACCGAAGCGCAAACCGCGTGATAAGCAAGCCAACCGCCGCAGTGCTCAAAAGCGCAGCGTGAAGCAGTTTCAACAGAAAACAAGCCATTAAGTAGCTCAATATACGCATGCTATTGTGCGTTTTGATGGAGTAAGGAAACTAAGTGACTCAGGAAATTTATGCATTTATCACGATTGAAATGGCATATTAATCGAGTTTATGTGTAAATTTTCAGAAGCTTATTGTGAACAACCTATCATTATTGGACTAAATCAAGAAAATGCAGTATTCAGTTTCATGAGATTATATTCACAATTTTAGAATCATTTCTAGGATAAATATTCTTTAATCCACGTTATTAACACGATTGTGGATAATTAGTCGTTAGTCAATCATTATCAATATAAGCGATGACTTTCTAGTCAAATAATATTTTAATGCATGTCACATTTACTGAAAATTTTTTAACTTACCATTTCGCCACTTTGATTGTTTTATCAAAAAACACTTATTAAATATAAATACGTATTTCTACCAATAATAGGATAAATTTCGATATGGCTGCCGATATTGTAAAGGTTTCAAGAAACACAGAAAATGCACCTATATGTTCTGTCTCTACACAAACTGTCGCTTTTTCTCATTATAATAATATTTCAGCACAACTACCGATAGATCCTAAAACAGGTGAAATTGTTATTGGTTGTATAAATGACCAAACAAAACAATGTCTGAATAATATACAGTCTATCGTAGAAAGTATTGGTCACGTTATGGATGATGTGGTCAAAATTAATATTTTTTTAAAGAATATTTCAGATATTGATGCCATCAAAAAAGTATACCCCACTTTTTTTCAGGGGCCGCTTCCTACAGTGACCATAGCGGCGGTTGCGGCTTTACCTGTCAGTGATGCTTTAGTGCAAATTGATGCTCTTATTTCAAACGGTGAAGGCACTGCTCCACAAGCGCCTTGTGAGCTCATAAAAGTGTCAAGGAATACTGAACATGCACCTCAAGGTCTATACTCTCAAACCGCGGCCTTCTCTCATTATAATAACCTCTCGGCTCAATTGCCGATTGAACCTAAAACGGGAGAAATAGTACAAGGTGGTATTAAAGAACAGAGTCAACAGTGTTTGAATAATATTAATGCTATCTTAGAAAGTATTGGTCATACGATGGCTGATATCGTTAAAACAACGATATTTCTTAAAAATATATCTGATGCAGAAGCCATCAATGAAGTCTGTGGACAATTTTTCCCAAGTTATGTGCCTGCGCGAAGCCTAGTTAGTGTTGCTGACTTGCCTATGAATGCATTGGTGCAAATTGATGTTGTTGTGTCACATGGTGATGGTACACCGCCACAGCTTCCTGAAGATACTCGCTTACTTGTGATTGAAGAAAATAATACCGTGAATGCACCTGAAGTCGACTATTCCCACTCTGTTGCTTTTTCTCATTATAATCATATTTCAGGTCAGTTACCTTTATCTCCAAAAAATAATGAAGTTGTTGCTGGTGGAATAAAAGAACAAGTTAAGCAGTGTTTAGAAAATATAAAGAATATTGTAGAAAGTGTTGAGCATGTTATGGATGATATTGTTAAAGTCAATATTCAAATAAAAAATATGGATGACATTAATATTGTCAATGAAGTTTACACAACCTTCTTTAACCATGAGCTACCTGCGAGAACCGTGATTGGTGTTTCAGAGCTGCCTATGGATGCGTTAATACAAATTGACGCTGTGGTTTCTAATTGTGAAGGTACGCCACCTAAATATTAACGAATATTTCTTATTGACTAAAGAAGGGGGTATCAATGATACCCCCTTGTTACTTGTTAGCTATCTGTAATTGCAATACCAATATCACGCTGTTTAGTTATGGCAATCGAAATCAAACAGGCGGCGTATGAAAAACCGATCAATTACTGTTTTTCAGAGCCGTTAAAACGTGATGTAGTGAGGGGACCACTTGGTGTCCAAGCGCCAAAACCTCCTCACTGGGTTCGACGAGATCAGGAATCTGGTAGGCGATCATATTCGCACTCACGGCGGATCGCACGCCGTTATTAGAATCTTCAAAGGCTAAGCATTGGGTCGGTTCAGCGCCAAGACGTTGCGCAGCGAGTAGATAAATCTCAGGATCGGGTTTGCCATGTGTCACTTCACAACCGGTTGTGAACGAGTCAAAGTATTGCTCAAGGCCTGAAAGGCGCAGCTTAATTTGTGCCACGTCTTTTTGGGTTGATGTTGCGACGGCAGTAGGAATACGATTGGCTTTTAACCATTGTAATAACTCGATAACCCCTTCTTTCACTGGGATCGCTTGGTGTTTCACCACGGCATCGTAACGTTTACGCCACTCCGTATGCAATACCGGATAGTCTAATTCTGGCCCGTAGCCTGCGCGCAGTGCTTGTTCAATGCCTGCCGCATTGCGACCAATAGCCGAGAGATAAACCTCTTTTAAAAATGGGACGCCAACTGCGTGGCAAGCTTGTTCGAATATTGTAAGGCAGACACGTTCCGTGTCGAGTAACAGTCCATCCATATCAAAAATGGCAGCTTGAAATTTCATAAGTACAACTTTAGGCGAGTGAAATGGAGTGGGCTATTTTCACATAAGTCGACCTATGGAGGCGATCTTTTTCCTGCACTTTTTCTTTTTCTCATACTTCAATAAAATCAGCCAATTATAAGCGCTAGTTTGTTAGCAATGAGTTATGCTTAATGTGAAAACCTTGTTGCGAGAAGAGGGGAGAAGCAATTTGAATAGTGCATTTGTACAACAGTGGATGCCGGGTTTACACCAACTGAAAGACTATGAAACTCGCTGGTTGATGGATGACGTACGTGCGGCGCTTTCTGTGGTTGCGGTTGCACTGCCTGTCGCGATAGCGTACGCGCAGCTCACTGGAGTAAGCGCGATTGTCGGCTTATATTCCTGCGTATTGCCGATGTTGGTTTACGCGATTTTTGGCACGTCTAGGCAGTTGATCTTAGGCCCAGACGCGGCAACTTGCGCAGTGATTGCGGCGGTAGTGACACCGCTGGCGATGGGCGATCCTCTCAAACACTGGCAGTTGGTCATGACAATGACGGCAATGACTGGTGTATGGTGTTTGCTGGCCAGTCGTTTCAAACTCGGTATTTTAGCCGATTTTCTCTCTCGCCCTATTTTACTTGGGTTGTTAAACGGTGTTGCTCTGACCATTATCGTGGGTCAATTTGCTAAAGTGTTTGGGCTGAAATATGAGCAGCAATATCTACTAGAGCGTATCGTGGAAGCGCCATCCTTGCTGATTGATTTGCATTGGCAAACCTTATTGATAAGTGCGCTGACAGTGGTGGTTTATTTTCTGTGTAAGCGTGTCAGGCCCAATTGGCCAGCAGCGATGTTGGCTATCATCGCTGCTGCATTTTGGGTGTGGTTTTTTGGCGCTGAACATCTTGGCGTTAAAGTCGTTGGTTTAATCCAAGGTGGATTACCGATATTCCAAACCCCTCTATTTGATCTAGGGGTGAGCCGTGAATTAGTCATGCCCGCTTTGAACTTAGCGATGGTGAGCTTTGTTAGTATGATGCTCACTGCGCGCAGTTTTGCGGCAAAAAATGGTTACGATATTGACGCCGACAAAGAGTTTCGCGCGCTTGGCTTAGCTAATATTGCTTCTGCATTTTCACAAGGTTTTGCCATCAGTGGGGCGGATTCACGTACGGCGGTGAATGACGCTAATGGTGGAAAATCGCAATTAGTTTCGATTATTGCAGCGATTGTGATTGGATTTGTCGCGATTGTGGCGTATCAGCCACTACAATACATTCCGATTGCTGCATTGGGGGTGGTGTTGATTATCGCGTCTATCTCGTTGCTGGATCTGAAAGGGATTTGGAGTTTACACAAGCGTGATAAAGACGCCTTCTATTTGGCAAGCTTAACCTTCATCGCTGTATTGGTCATTGGCGTTATCCCCGGCATCACTCTTGCGGTATTACTGGGTCTGTTTCAGTTCTTACGCACCGTGATGCGGCCAAGTGATCAAACATTGGGTTTGGATGATAAAGGCACGATTCGCACGATTGATACGTCAGCGAAGGCGAAACCAATACCGGGTTTGGTGATTTATCGTTTCAACTCTCCGCTGACTTATTTCAATGCGCCTTACTTTAAACGTCGTATTTTATTTCACACTGAATCGGCGGGCATGAGTGTGGGGTGCGTGATTATTGATGCGGTGTCGAGTTTTACCCATTTAGATTTAAGCGTCATGGCGATGTTATCGGACGTGCAAAGCATTTTGAAAAAACGAGGTATTCGTTTAGTGCTAGCGGGGCGTAAACGCAGTTTGAGAAAATGGTGTGAGATCGCTGGAATTTCAACGGGTGACGGCGGCGTGGTGATTCGTGCGGACATGTATTTAGCCATTAAGCTAAGTGGATGTTACCAACACGCTGTAGAAGAAGGGCAAGTTCCGCCAGTACAAAAAGAGCCGCAAAAGGATATTGAAGGTGAAATTGCGGCTGCTATTTAAAATGAGGTTGGCTCTCGTTAATAATATTGGTTCTCGTTAATAATATTGGTTCTCGTTAATAAAAGATAAAGAGCTCTTGAGTATCGAAAAGATGTAAGAAATCCCATTCAATCATGATGCTTTCCTTTTTCTGTGATGAGAGCGAGTGCTCGGTCTTTTGTTAAATGGTTGGTGCCTGTTTGGATAAGCATAGGTGAGCGTTATGCATTAGGCAAAATGGTACGGGTTATTAATCTAATATAGGTAGCCTATGGATATGGTGGTTTTCGACGCTAGGCGTAGCGTGTCGGCAGGTAAACAGTTCGCTGTACTTGAGCGGCCAGTTTTCGATGAAACTGTAGCATTTCACCTTCACTGCATGGCTGCCAAGTTAAGGCCTTGCCGACCACACCGTGATGTTGGAAGGCGTTGAGCCGAATGTTGACGTTCGCAGGCAACTGGTTAATCAGATGCGCCACTTCGGTAATTTCAGTCTCTAAATCACTTTTGTCCGGTATATGCAGCAGTCGCACTTCGTGCAGTTTATTCAGTGTAGCGAGGTGGAAAATAGTGCGTATCACTCTATGGTTACTGCGTCCGGTTAGCCACCGATGCGTTTCCTCTTGCCAAGCTTTTAAATCGATCATTGCGCCATCCAAATAGGACGAGATTTTGTCCCATCCCGATTCTGATAGTGAGCCATTACTATCAATAAAACAGCTGAGATGTTTCAATTCTTCATCGCGTTTGATGGCTTTGAAAAGAGCGATGATAAACGGAAGTTGTAGGGTTGCTTCCCCTCCTGAAATGGTAATACCGGCTAAGAAATAATGATTTCGGCGGATAAGTTCCACGAGTTGTTCAACGCTGTAGTGATGAATTTTTGGGTTTGATTGGTGTATGCAGTGCTCAATACAGCGATCGCAGTGAGTGCATTTATCTGCTAGCCATTCGACTTGCTGGTCAGCATTGAGGCGCAGCGCTTGCGATGGGCAGGTTGGCACACAATCACCGCAATGGTGACAGTGACGAATCGTATGTGGGTTATGGCAAGACAAGCAATTGAAGTTGCAACCTTGCATAAAAATGACCAGTCGGTTGCCCGGGCCATCAACGCAGGAGAAAGTCAGCACTCGGCTGACTTTTGCTCGGAGCGGCTGTTTTCCACTCACCATTAGTTTAGCTGACAGAGTTTGGTTGATAAGCCGGTTGCATTTCATGGCTAACCACGCGTGCTTTTCGCTTGAGCACGGCCGTGTTTTTGGCCGCTTCTGCCCCAAGAAATGTGGTGTTGGTGCGTGATCCGCGCTGCTCAAATTGCGCTATTTCAGACAGTTTCACCATGTAACCCGTAATGCGAACTAAATCGTTCGAAGCCACGTTGGCAGTAAATTCGCGATAGCCAGAGTGGAGGGCTCCTTTACATAAGTTGAACATCGCCTCTGGGTTGGCCTTTATGGTTTCATCCAGAGTTAAAATATCGCTGATACCAGAGGTGTAATATTGATGATGTCCAGCCGTTGCTTGTACATATTCAATCGGGTTGGGTTCGGTACCATAAGGGATGCGCACGCCCGGAGTGACATCAAGATCAAGGCTGATACCACCTTGTGCGTGCAGCAAAGCACGGCCGTTGAAGCCATATTTGACTGGTGAGTTTTGTACAATGTCGGCCAGCTTGGCTGAAATGGCGATGCCTAATTGGTTGGCGATATCATCATGGCCATAACGAGCGTTACTCTGCTCCTTTTCCAGTAATAGATTAACGGCTTCAGCCATACCATAAATGCCAAACATCGGTGCGAAACGGGATTCTTCAATCAACCCTTCTTGAGTCAGAAAACCTTCAAAAAAATGAGATTGTTGGTGCAGATGAGCAGCTCGAACATCCATCAGCTCAATCATATATTGGCTGTACGTGGGTAGAATCTGATCTAAAAATGTTTGGCGGTCACAGGCTTTTTTCGCGGCCTCTTTTAAATTCATTCTGACCAAAGTATTGCAGCCACCCGCTAAAGGAAGTGAGTTGTAGCAACTGACAATACCAAAACCTTGCTCGCCATAGGCGGTGGTATGAATCGGATAGTTGGCGATGTGCGGTTTACTGCATTGACAGATATTATCGGTCGCTTGGCGCAGTAAATCGTCAGGAGTGATGGAAGGGTCATACATGAAGGTAAGGTTGGGAGCGATCTGTTTCAGTTCAGCATCGATATGTAAAATAGTACGACAAATAATATTGTCGCTCGGGCCGATGTTGGCGTGCATGAAAGCATCGGGCAGAGTGCGATCAAGCATGATCCAAAACAGCTTCAATTTTTGATAAATCGACGCTTCGCTCAGTTCGCCCACATAGGGCAATAACACGCTATCCAATTGCCCCAAATAGACAGGAATAGAGGTCACTGAAGGCACGTGATGGTACAAAATGGTCAGCATATTGAGTGCTTCATCAAAATTACTGGCAGGCGAAAGCTCTAAATATTCACTGCCTTGTGCTAAAAATTTTGCGTAGTCAGGCAACACGTAACGTGGTTTAAAAGGGGCATGGCCTTCAAACATATCGCAGATAATGCCTTGTTCCATTGCTCGAGCCAACTCAGGAGAGAGTTTCAGATAGGGCAAGCTTGCTTCGGCCTCTAGCGCAAGGAAGTGTGACTTTTGTTTGGGCGAGAGGTGTGCGTCAGTGACGATGGCGTGGAAGCGTTGCTGTGTATCGAGTGAATGGCTCATGAATTAAACCCTTATATTATTGTGGTTTAATTCTAATGTGCTTGGTTACTTTTCACTATTGATAATACATCAAGTAGTCATTTCCATAATGGAAATAAAAACGCCACTTCGTTATCGTCGAAGTGGCGTCATCAGGAACCTAAGGTTAGGCGTATTGCGCTTCGATTTGGTTCGATTTTAGATAAGCAGGGTGAGTGGCGAGCTGCTCTAAGTAACGTTCAATATTCGGGAAGTGAGTAATCGCTCCGTTGGTCAGCAATATTTCAGCAATGAATGACATCATGAAATCAGCGCCAGTGAGTTGGTCGGCCACTAAGTAGCGTTTACCCGCTAAACACTGGTCAAAATAACTCATCACTTTGGCCGTTTCGCTTTCTGCATAGCCACCAAGGAAATTGGTTTGGCAGCCATCTTTGGCAACAAACATCTTTAATAGCAGCGGCAATATGGCAGAGCTTTCCGCAAAGTGGAGCCATTGCTGATATTGCACATATTCCACGCTGCCACGCTGAGGCGCAAAGTGTTGGCCGTATTTTTCTATCAGGTAATCGGTAATGGCGCCAGATTCAGCAATCACCAAGCCATTGTCTTCAATCACAGGTGACTTACCTAACGGATGCACGCTTTTTAGCTCGGGCGGTGCCAGAAAGGTCACACTATCACGTTGATATGGAACCACTTGATACTCAACTCCGAGCTCTTCAAGTAACCAGATAATGCGCTTAGAGCGTGATTTATTAAGGTGATGAAGTTTGATCATTATGTGGTCCTTATTAAAGTGGTTGGTTGATTTGGATAACCAGTTTGCCAAAGTTTTTGCCTTCCAATAGACCAATAAAGGCTTGTGGTGCGTTTTCTAAACCGTCAATCAGTTGCTCGCGGTATTTCACTTTCCCTTCGCTTAGCCATTGAGTCATATCAGTAGCAAATTCGTTATAGCGATGGCCGTAGTCATCAAAAATAATGAAACCTTGCATGCGGATTCGTTTGGTAAGCAAGGTGCCCATCAGCATAGAGAGACGATCAGGTCCTTCAGGCAGCGACGTTGCATTGTATTGAGAAATCAAACCACACAGCGGAACTCGCGCTGCTGTGTTAAGCAGAGGTAAAACCGCATCAAAGACTTTACCACCGACATTTTCGTAGTAAACGCCAATCCCTTGAGCACATGTTTTAGCCAATTGTTCTGCAAAATCGTCAGCTTTGTGATCAATACATTCATCAAAACCTAATACTTCTTTAGCGTAACGACATTTTTCTTCACCGCCAGCAATGCCCACCACATGGCAGCCTTTGATTTTAGCAATTTGACCAACCGTTGCCCCTACTGGGCCAGTAGCTGCGGCGACTACCACAGTTTCACCTTGCTTCGGCTGGCCAATGTCTAGCAAACCCATATAAGCGGTAAAGCCGGGCATTCCCATGATGCCTAGTGCGTATGAGGGTGAGGTTGGATTTTTACCGAGTTTAAGTAAACCTTCGCCGTTAGAAATAGCGTAATCCTGCCATCCGGTATAAGCGAGTACCCACTCACCTTGCTCAAATTTTGGGTGGTTTGATACTTCCACTTGACACACGGTCCCGCCTACCATGACATCATCAATCGCGACAGGATCGGCGTACGATTTAGCGTCACTCATGCGGCCGCGCATGTAGGGGTCAAGTGAAAGATAAACACTACGCAGCAGCACTTCACCAGCGGCAGGTGTTGGTTTAGGCGCATGTTCTAAGCGAAAGTTATCAGGCGTTGGTGCACCGACAGGGCGTGAAGCGAGTACAATGCGGCGGTTAGTTTGTTCAGTCATTGGAGAGTCCTTTATTATTTTAAATTAGACCAGTCGTCTAGTTTGGGTTTCAAAAAAACCGCTATCGAAATAGCGGGGTAAATCTTAACTAGGGCACTGGCCTTGCAAAATGTGTTCGGTGCTCGTAAGCGCTTGTGCAAGCCCTTGGTTATCTTGACGCAGTTTACTGAGCAAACTTGCGCCGAGCCAAAGGTTATAAAGCAATTCTGCGGTTTGCTGGCTGTGTTGTACGTGAATGGAGCCGTCGTCGATCCCTTGCTGGATACATTTTCCGACCGCCTCAATAATGCTATCTGCACCTTTAAGTAAAGCAATACGCATCGCATCAGACAAGTCTGAAACTTCAGCGCTTAATTTCACCACCAAGCAGCGCTGTGCGTTACATAAGCCATTGCTCTGCTCATACCAACATTGCCAATAATGCATCAAGTGTTGATAGGCGTTTCCTTCTTCTTGGTCAAAAAGGGCATTAATCCGCACTAAATAGTGCTGAAAATAGTCCGTAATCAGTGCCTCGCCAAATTGCTCTTTTGACTTAAAGTAGTGATAGAAAGAGCCTTTGGGCACATCAGCGGTTTTTAATAATTCAGACAAGCCTACGCTGGTGAAGCCTTTGGTTACGACAAGTTGGTAACCGACCTCAAGGATGTGTTGGCGAGTATCATGGGTTTTTGTATTCATGGACGGCACTATAATTCAAATTAGACCAGTCGTCTAGTTTTGTTTGTTCATATTGTATTTGTGCTACTGGCTATGGTTGCTGAATAACAGAAATGGACACTTCCTCCTTGAAGTGTCGCACTATTATTTATTTTTTAATGAGTTATTTATCTTTTAATGAGTGAGAGATGAGACTATTTTTCTGTCTTTAGCGTATCCGATGCCCAAATGAGGTTTTGCCCATTGCTGAGCTCAGCTTGAATACTCAAGGCTGGAACTATTTCCTTATCCTCTTTTTTATATGGTTGCGTAGAGAAATTGGCGGTAATTTTACTGCCATCACCAAAGGTTGTTTGTTGTACCATCCCTTGTTCATCAAGCCATTTAAAATCGACTAAAGGTTGGTTCCACACGACTTCATGGATTGGTGCAAACCCTTGCTGATAACGGTGTAATGCGTTAACTCGTGCGCTGTTAGGCGTCGCTTCATCACGGCTAAGGTGAATCATCGCTGGGGTGTTGTACAGCATGGCGATTAAATCTCGCTCCGCTTGCACGTTGGAAAACTTCACGCTGTCGTTGTGCCAGTGGTGACTGTTGATCACCTCATCATGGAACACGGCCTGATAGAGAGGAATACGGTATTGCGGTGCAAATAACAGTGTTTTGTACGGCTCTTTGACTTGTGCGGGTTTAAAGAAAAAATCTGGGCTCGTTGTTGGAAACCATGCTCCAAGAAAGTAAGGCGATTGGCGGTTAGTTTTCATATCAGGATCTGTCCAGCCAAATCCTACCGTTTCTAAACCATGAGCAAAAGAGAGCCCTTGTGTCGTCAGGCTGTTACCATCTTCAGAGCCGAGAACCACATTCTGTTCATTGGCTATCCAGCGCATGCGTTGATTAAATGCCTCCAGCATCGCGCTTTCTTTCATTCCTTGTCCCTGTTTATATGAGTAATCTTCACGGGCCATTCCGGTCCCATCCACATCAAGAAACAGGCTGTTAAAGCGGCCATATTTTAAAATCGCCTCAATGCGTTGCTGCGCAAATCCTAATTGGCAGGCTGGGTTAAGATAAAAGCCGTTGCCACGAAACCCTTTTTGTTTTTTGCCGTCGGCGTTTTCTATCGCACATTGCTTGCGCATTGCATCCGGTAGCTGCGCGGTAAGCCAACCATCGTTGATGCCTTTTGCTATGGCGGTATTGTAGGAGTCGTACACCCCAACTAAGTAGCCAGCCTGTTTCGCTTGATCAACCACTTGTGGCTGGTAAAAGGCGGGCATCCAATTATCCAAACCTAGCCAGAGGTGCTGCAAACCAGCTGAGCTGAGTGCGTCAATCATGGATGTCGATAGCCCCTGTCCCCAAGTGCTGGCATCACGTAGAAACGGTAGTTTCTGCTCTGCGAGCCATGCTTTTCGTGCCTGAGCGGCTTGGTATTGGCTAGCTATCCCTGCTTCTTGGGTTGAAGGTTGCTCTTTTATCCAAGCATTGAGCGAGCGGTTCACTTCGTCAATCAACAACCGTTTGTTGTAGTTGTTGAAAAAATCTTTTCCTTTAACGAGTGGCTTAAGCTCTTTGAGCGCTTCGTTTGATGCTACCCACTGGGGCTGCTTAAAATACCATTCTTTAAGTGCCCAGAAATCAGTCACATCTTGTTTGGACACTAAGTCTTGGCCAAACAAGTAGACATGGCTTGCGCCGATAAGCTGTTTTATGGCCGGATTTTGCTGTGCTTTTTGTTCGAGCGTTTGCGATAGTCCATTCTCTTTTCGCCACTGGCGGTAACGTTTTGCGCCATCTAACGGTGAGTTTCCAAGGGAGATTTCCACCTCAAAAGGCTCATCTTTGTTGAGTACAGTGAAAGCGTGCGTGGCTTGCATGTCTAACTTGTTTTGCTTGGTATTAAAATTGAGTTTGTTGTTGGTGGCGGTATTGAGTTGGTAGCTCACGTATTGCTCATCGCCTGCTTCCACACTCCAAAATGGCATTTTGAGATCTTGAGTGGTATTGCTCGTGGAATGCTCGCTTGTCAGATAGTTAACCCACTGTGGGTTGTCGGTGGGAATGCGCATCCCTTCACTAAAAGGAAGAATGAGCGTTTTGCTTTGCTGCTCAGGCAGTTCAAACCACTGCACGGTTAACGGTTTAGCACGAGAGATCTTACTCTCAGCGCTCGCGGTAATCGACAGCTTCAATGTTTGTTGTAAATTGGCCTCAACCTTTAACTGGCTAGGAACAAGCAGCCAAGAGGCGTGATGTTGATTATCTTGTTGCAGTTGGCTGACTTGCTGTGGCTGGCCGTTAACGGTTAGCTGGCCTTGGTTAATGGTTAGCTGGGCATTTTGCTGCCAATCAATAGCAAAATTTTGTGGCTCTATTTGCACGGTTTGGTTTTGATTATGCAGTGTAATTGACGCTGGTTGTGATTGGCTAGCCAACGCCAAAAGTGGCGTACAGGTGATCAATAAAGAACAAAGTGGTTTATACATGGTTTGTCATTTCCAGTGTGTCTCGGTGTGTTGATTACATAAGAAATCGACAACTCAATTGTCACCCTGATGTCTTCATTGAGCCTGATTTGGCAGAGTCAAACGTTGTACATATTCCACTTTGATTGCTCCTTGATATTCGACAGTTTTGATCAGAGTACTGAGCCATTTAGCCGAGCTGGGGGATGAGCTTGGTTTATTTAATAATTGCTGAGTATTACTCATAGCTACCATATCTTGCTGCTTGATTAACTGAAATTGGTCGTCAAACCATTGCCAAGCAAGGCTTGTTGGGGGGCAATTTGTCAATGCAGTGGGGGACTCAAGCGCTAGTGGGTAGCCACCGTTGGGAGAGGCGGATTGCAACCATGTGGAGCCAAAAGGCATGGTAAGAACTAACCAATAGTGTTGTTTGTCGAGTGTCAGTCGATAAACGCCGTCTTGCGGAGCAAAGAGCAGTTCTGGGCTTTCTAATTCTATATAAGGGGCGTATGACGTTACTTGGCTCTGTGAGATGAGCAAGCCATTGTCAGGGCCAAGAAGTTCAACCTGGCTAGGCAGCTCTGCTCCTTCCATTGATAATTTGAACTGGTAACCTTGCTGCATCACGTTGGTTTTTTTTTGTATCGAGACTTTGATCAGCGCCGCATTTGGTACCACATCGCTTAAGAGCTGTTGGCCACATTGGGTTTGTTCAATAATGGCATGCTTGACGCTTGCCCAGTGTTGCGTGGCAATGGTTTGGTTATTGAGTGCGAGGATCAACTCTTGCCAGGCAAGCTGTGGCTGATGGTTCGCTAAAGCGCGATAGGTTGATTGCAGTGGTGTTGCCATAAACCAATCATCACTCACGGCGTGGCTTGGACTAACGACGAACAGTACAAACAGCCAAAGGTTACGCATTGGACACCTCGACTAAACGATACCCAACGCCACGAACGGTTTCGATATTGAGTGAGGGTAACTGCTGCCTCAGCTGTAAAACATGATTATCGACGGTTCGAGTTGAGGGAAAGGCTTGGTAGCCCCACACTTTATTGAGTAGTTCATCACGGTGAAAAACACGTCCTTGGTTTTGAACCAGCAGCAGTAATAGCTGAAACTGTTTCGGTTTTAGCGTCATCAACTGCTCACCTAAGGTAACGCTGCGCTTTGAGAGATCAATGGCAATGTCAGCGTAGGAAAGCAAGCTTTCTCCTAATGGTCGCAGTTGCGCTTGAATTCGCGCCAGTAATTCTTGTTGCGAAAATGGCTTGGTGACGTAGTCTTTTGCCCCCGCCATCAGACCTGCTATTTTTTGCTCAACCTCGATTTTGGCCGTTAGGATGATCACTGGCACGGCTTTGGCCATTAGCCATTGAGGCAGATGATCCAAGCTGTCTCCTTGAGCCAGTTGCCTATCTAAAATCACCAAATCGGCGCGAAACCATGCTTTTTTGACTTGTGAGAGCTGCTGTACCCACAAACAATCAAAACCTTGCTGTAGCAAGTAATCATGCAAACCTTGCCCGAGTAGAGGATCATCTTCGACCAATAACAGTGTGTTCATAATGGTAATTCCAATTGGCAGCGAGTGGGGTGGGCTTTACACGTCAGTTTGCCGCCCATTTTAAGCATCAAATGGCTCACAAGACGGAGCCCAATCCCCATATTGGAAGCCGTGCGAGAACGGGAAAATAGCCGTTTTAGACGAGAGGGAAACTCGCCTTCATCGCTAACGCAAAGCCGCAGTTGAGTGTCAGTCACGCTGGCCGTTATTGAGATTGTCCCTTGACCATGTTGCTTGGCATTACGGATCAAGTTATCCAAACAGATCCCAAGCCAGTAATACGGCAGTGTGAGCTCGATATCTTGTGTCAGTTCATAGCTGAGTTCGTGTTTCGCTACGCAGTGATCTAACCAATCTGAGAGATAAGCGGTTTGACATTGAAACGGCTCATTTGGGTCGCTACTCAAAAATCCTTTACTGGTCTGAGCAAGCTGAGCTAAACGTTGGTGATCGGCCAGTAAGCGGCCGAATGTATCTTGGGCCAGCTCTGGGAGAGTATCAAATTGCTGGCGAAACTGCTCAACGGTCAAGCCAAGACTGGTGATAGGGGTGCGTAGTTCATGCGTCAGCAACTGTAAAATAAAGCGTTTTTCTTTGGCTTGTTGGCGGCGTAACCAGAGCGTCCTACTCAGCGTTGCTGCGAGCAACAGCAGTAATATGACCGATAACCACAGAGAGATATTGGGTTTTTCTTGGCTAGAGACACACAGATTACTGTAGCGTAATTGGCAACTTTGAGTAGCCGCTGTGATGGCCGACAATACCAATTGCTGATCGAACGCGACTTTTTTCCATTGCAATGCGCTCAGTACGCGAATACCGAAATCGCCACTGATCCATAGCCGTTGTTGACGGTCAATATAAGCGCGATAACCGCTGACCAAGGCATCTCGCCCTGCCGTTTCTAAATCGGTAAAAAAGGTGTACAGCGGATGCTGAGGGTCAGAGAGAGTCGTGTAGGGCTGTAGCTCGGCGCTTTGCTCGGCCGTTATGTTATGAGTAGAAAAAGCTAAGTATCGCTCTGCGTAGCTCCCGCCTGCAGGATGCAGAAACGGAGCCGTCTTAAACCAACGGATGGGCAATTCATCGCCTTGGCATAAAGCGAGTTCAAACGACGCTGCTTTTTGCAATTCAGGGCGTGATGCCAAGGTTTTTGATAAACCGGGCGACAGTGTGCACTGTGAGGCTATCGCTTTGAGCTCGGTTATGATTTGCCATGAATAACGGGAAAAATCAGGATAGGCGCTGGCGCTGAGCAGAAGATCGACAGGGTATGAGTTGATGCTTTGCAGTGGCAAGGATCGCGCAGCCGATAGCGATTCGGCTTGGCGTAGAAAATGCTGCCAACGATCTTGCAGCGTTTGCTCTTGCCCGTGTGCTAGGTTTGATTGTCCTAGCACTGCGGTGAGTGTGATCAAAAGGTACAGCAGCCGTGTTCTCAACGTTAAGCACTTAGAAAAAGGTTCGCATTCACGAAATTATAGCTGTGCTAAGTCAGGATTTGTCACCTCAATGTCACTAAAGCGGAATGTCGATCAAAACTCGGCATCCACCGTGAATGTCATCCTTTGCTTGGTATAGGGATGATCAAAGCT
Source organism: Vibrio sp. V09_P4A23P171 (assembly GCF_963875615.1). Classification (NCBI taxonomy): domain Bacteria; kingdom Pseudomonadati; phylum Pseudomonadota; class Gammaproteobacteria; order Vibrionales; family Vibrionaceae; genus Vibrio; species Vibrio sp. V09_P4A23P171. The sequence goes on along the minus strand of NZ_CAWNMR010000071.1, from coordinate 25,935 downwards.
CAGCGACTCAGCATGTAGATGTAAACGCGCTCCTTTCGTGCCATAAAGATCGTCGCCAACGATGGGCAGGTTGAGTCCTTCCACATGAGCGCAATGTACGCGCAATTGGTGGGTTCGTCCTGTTTTGGGGTAGAGGTAGACTTTACTGAATCCATCTCGGCATTCAATTAATTGCCAGTGAGTGTCAGCGGGTTTGCCATGTTCAAAACAGACCAATTGACGCGGCCTGTCATCTAAATCGCCCCGCAGCGGTAAGCGAATGTCACCATGCGATTGCTGTAATTCACCAGCGAGTAAGGCAAGATAGCGTTTTTCAACGCCGCGAGTAATAAACTGCTTCTGCAGGCTTTTATTGGCTCGGCGGGTGAGAGCAAACACCAATAAACCTGAAGTAGACATATCGAGGCGGTGGATCACAAAAAGCCCTTCATCTGAGCTAAACGTTTGTTGCAAACGAGTATAAACAGAGTCCTGAATGTTGACTCCGGGAACGGATAGAAACTCGGCAGGTTTGTTGACGACAACAATGGCTTCATCCTGATAGATGATGTCGATCTCTTTGCCTTGCGCTGGGTTATGCAATAGCGGGTTATCATCGAGCTTCAGCCCATCAAGCATGTGAGCCAAAATCGGTTGGCACTTGTTTTGACAAGCAGGATAGAATTTCTTGTGTTGACGAATTTCAGATTTTGGTGACGCTCCCCACCAGAATTCGGCGAGTGAAATCGGTGTCATCTGATGTTGAAACGCGTAGTGCAGCAATTTTGGTGCGGCGCATTCTCCAGATCCTGCTGGTGGAACAGGGTTAGCCGTAAGACGGAAAATCTCCTCCAGAGATTTTTCAGTGCCGTATTGATTGAGAAATCGATAGTGAGAAAAAAGTCGTTGCTGCAACGCATTAGAGAGATTTTTACGCTGCTCTTTTAACGCATCAATTTGTTCTTGAAATGCGTCTATTTGCGCTTGTAGTTCGTTGAGGTTGACGTCCCACTTGCGCTTTAATTGTTTGAGGGACGTTTTTTCAGCCACACTTTGTTTGGCGAGACAATCCAAGGTTTCGCGCAATTGTTGGGCATCATTTGATTGCTCGGCAAGGATGCGTTGCTGTTTACGCTGTTCACGACCTTGAATCATCAGCTGGCGATGCGCTTCTAATTCATCTTGCGCCTGCTGTTGGGCTGTGGTCCATTGCCGCTGAAGTAGCGCACGCTGCGGATCGCACTCCAATTGTTCAACCTGCTGATTAATTTGATTGATCGGCACGCTGCCTTCCAAGAAAAAACCATCGTTAGTGAGCATGTCAAATATAGGCGGCACAAAATGCGGCAGCAGGTTTTGCTCAGCTAACTTCCCCGAGAATGCAGACAGGTACCCTAGCTCTCCACTTTGTTTACGCACCACTAAAACGCCAAACATTTTCCCGATAGCTTCCGGATGCTGGTTTAGCACGCCGTGATTATCGAGCCCAAAATTATGTTGCCAATTCTGCTGGTTCAGCAGGTGTTGTTGCAGCTGGCTTGCCGCTAATTCGCAAAGCGGATGCGGCTCGTAACAAAATGGGAAAGTAAAGCGCTCAGGCAGAGAGTAGCCTTCAATAGGTTTTTTAAAGGCAGTAAAACAGGGCGCTGGTGTCGGCATTTTCTCTGGCTCGCAGTGGATGGTGGTGGAGAACGCAGAATTGTACTGATTTGACCTAGAAATGCCAGTTTCTGGTTGAACGGCGATGATGATACGATTAATTAATGTAACTAGCTTATTAATATCATTAATATAGCTTAGTGAATCCCAAAGAAATAAGTTAACAGTGTCGATTTAACCTGATGCTATGCGTTTATTTAAAACATATAGAATGATTGGAGGATTAATTCATTTTATTTCTATGTAAAACAATGTCAGCCTTATGTTAGTTTTTTGTCATTAATTCTATTTGTAGTGATTGGTTCCTGATTCTATTTAATTTAATGAGTGTATTGTTTTTAATTTTGATGGGTAAAGGCTGAGTATTGATTATCATATAGGCAATATTATGCCCGCTCGGGCAATTTGTTGCTCGGTTGGGCAATTTGTTGCCCGCTCGGGCTGTGGGGCTTTATTCTTAAGTAAGCGTAATTGAAGGGAATGATTTTTGCTTACGTGTTTATGGATAAATGGTTAGTCAGTTAAGGAAATATAATGAGTCAGAGTATTGTAGTGGGTAATATGGAAACGGTTCATGATGGATTTCTACCAACGTCTATCATTGTGTGTTCCGCAAGCGTCAAGTTTGGAAGCCGCGTCAATGTGGATTAATAAAACATATGCCATTTTAGCGCTCTCCTTATTTCCTTCGATGGTGTTACATGCTGAGCAAGAAACGTCTGCAGCAGAAGTGTATGAAGTAGGAAATATGTCTCCAGAAAAAGCGTTTGCTACCGGACGACTGCTTCGAGCGCAATACAAAAATATGGAATCGCGACCATACCTCCAGTACGCGGCAGACAACGACAATTCGGATGCCGCCTTTCTCTACGCGATGGAGCTTTCGAACTACAAAACGACCATTAGAACGCCTCCTGAAGCGCGTGAATATCTGCTTAAAGCCGCAGAATTAGGCAATCGTCGCGCCATGAAACATCTTTATACTGATGCCAAGTGGTTAAGAGATCGCGATGTGCAGTATTGGAAAAGCCAGTATTACGATAGTTTGATTCGTTTAGGACGAGATGATCCTGCACAAGCCACTTACGAGCTTGCCCAGTTTTACAAAGGTATGGATAACGAGATGTATAGCTACTATCTCGATAAAGCGGTCAGTTTTAATCATCCACGAGCATTGATGGATAAAGCAAAGCAAGTTCAAGAGGGTGGAGGCCTGTTTTTAATGCCAGGGGAAAGGGAGACCAAGGTGAGAGAGCTCTATCTCGCGGCTGCGAAGACAAACTATATCCCTGCGATGAGACGCTACATCGGTATTTTAGAGAGCAAAGGCCGTTTTGAAGATGCCTATCAATGGCGACTGATGGCGTTAGAGCAAGGTGATATTACCTCTTTGGCAACGGTAGTTAAGATTCTGCTCGGCGATAGCGCATCCTATCATTTTGTGACTCCCGATCGGATCAAAGCGCAAGCCTATTTAGATTTATATCTCTCTGCTGCTGGTACTGAACGTATGCAGTCGCTCTACTCAATATTGGAATTAGAGGAAGAAAGCCTTGCTGGTAAGATGAGTGAGGAAGAAAAAGCACAAGCTAATGGCATATTTGTTAACTATAAGAATAGTCTGAATTTTTATTATCATGATGTCTTTTGGGATATTAATTAGTTAAATTATACAGTATTAGAAACGGCATATTTTTTTGGGTGAAGATCATGTTTTTGTGATTTTTTATATTTAAAATGCTCCTATATGAATAGAATGTGCCGAGAATTTTAAATCCCCATGAAAATATCGATAAATCTGATGGGGTAGTTTAGGGAAGAATTTAATAGCTAATGCTAATTAATGGGATTTATTGTTTAAATGCTCATTAAAATCTACCAGATAATAAATATTAAGAGACTTGAGTTCTATTAGAACTTAAGTCCAATAGATTTAACTTTAATTTTTACAACGTTATGTAACCCTCGGCCTGAGTAAGTGGTAACTAAGTTTAGCTACGCTCTTGTCCGTAATTTTGACAATGATTGGCATAGGTATTGGAGACGTAATATGTCTAAAGAAGGAAGTGTAGCTCCTAAAGAGCGGATTAATATTAAGTATATTCCAGCAACGGGAGATGCACAGGCTGAAGTTGAGTTACCGCTAAAAACTCTGGTGGTGGGTGATTTTAAAGGCCATACCGAAGAGACCCCACTTGAAGAGAGACAGACCGTTTCAGTGGACAAGAACAACTTTGAAGCGGTTATGCGTGAAAGCGATTTGAAACTGACCACTACAGTGCGCAATAAACTGAGTGGCGATGAAAATGCTGAGCTTCCTGTTGAGCTTAGTTTCAAATCTCTTGCTGACTTCGAACCGGATTCAGTGGCAGCACAAGTTCCAGAATTAAATAAATTGGTTGAGCTACGCCAAGCTCTTGTGGCCTTAAAAGGTCCTTTGGGCAATATTCCCGCGTTTAGAGAGCGTCTACAAGAGCTACTAAATTCGGAAGAATCGCGTGAAAAACTTCTATCTGAGCTCAGCCTAGTGAGCGGCAAAGAAGAAGAGCCTCAAGCATAAGGCTTGATCAACCCAACTTTTTATTTAATCAAATTTAGGAACGAAATTGATGTCTACTACTGAAGCCGTCTTAGAGAGACAAAGTGCCACCCAAGGCAGTTTACTTGATGAAATCATGGCACAAACGCGCATTGCACCGACTGAAGAAGGGTATGATGTTGCGAAGAAAGGGGTTGCTGCGTTTATTGAGAATCTCATCGGTTCGAATCAAACGGAAGAGCCGGTTAACAAATCACTCGTTGATCAAATGCTGGTTGAGCTTGATAAGAAAATCAGTGCTCAAATGGATGAGATTTTGCACGAAGAGCGTTTCCAGCAGATGGAATCGTCATGGCGTGGTTTGAAACTGTTTATTGACCGTACCGATTTTCGTGAAAACAACAAGGTTGATTTGTTGCATGTAACGAAAGGCGAGTTGCTTGAAGACTTTGAATTTGCACCAGAAACGACGCAATCCGGTCTTTATAAGCACGTTTATTCTTCTGGTTATGGCCAATTTGGTGGTGAGCCGACTGGCGCTATCATCGGTAACTTTGCTTTCACGCCATCAACCCCTGACATGAAGCTACTGCAATACATGGGTGCACTTGGTGCGATGGCTCATGCTCCATTCATTTCTAGTGTAGGCCCTGAGTTTTTTGGTATCGATTCTTTTGAAGAGCTACCAAATATCAAGGATCTTAAGTCAACATTTGAAAGCCCTAAATACACTAAATGGCGTTCTCTACGTGAATCAGAAGATGCGCGTTACCTTGGCTTGACTGCGCCTCGTTTCTTATTGCGCGTACCTTATGATCCAACAGAAAACCCAATTAAATCATTTAATTATGTGGAAAGTGTCAGCGCTTCACACGAACACTATCTATGGGGTAACACCGCGTTTGCTTTCGCTACTCGTTTAACCGATAGCTTTGCCAAGTACCGTTGGTGTCCAAACATCATTGGCCCACAAAGTGGCGGTGCGGTTGAAGATCTGCCAGTACACGTGTTTGAATCGATGGGGGCACTGCAAAGTAAGATCCCAACTGAAGTGTTGGTGACTGACCGTAAAGAGTTTGAATTAGCAGAAGAAGGTTTCATTGCTTTAACCATGCGTAAAGGCAGTGATAACGCCGCATTCTTCTCTGCAAACTCGATCCAAAAGCCAAAAATATTCCCTAATACCAAAGAAGGCAAAGAAGCGGAAACCAACTACAAGTTGGGTACGCAACTGCCATATATGATGATCATCAATCGCCTTGCACACTACGTCAAAGTGCTACAGCGTGAGCAAATTGGCGCTTGGAAAGAGCGTCAAGATCTTGAACGCGAGCTTAATGGTTGGATCAAACAGTACGTGGCTGACCAAGAAAATCCACCAGCAGACGTACGTAGCCGTCGTCCTCTTCGTGCTGCAAAAATCGAAGTCATGGATGTTGAAGGTGAACCAGGTTGGTATCAGGTCTCTCTCTCTGTTCGTCCTCACTTTAAGTACATGGGCGCGAACTTTGAATTGTCATTGGTTGGTCGATTAGATCAAGCATAACCATGACTTATATTGCACCTGAAGAGAGTGCATTTGGTGTCGGCTTCTTTGAACGTTTAGAAGCTGGCACCAAGCCTATGTCTTTGACCCAAGGGCCAAATGCATGGGATGTGCTCCAATCAATCAAACGCAATGTTTCCAATATTTTGAATACTCGCATGGGTGAGGCACAAAGTGCTCCAACGTTAGGTTTAGTGGATTTTAACGATGCAACGTTAGAAACCTTAGACTTATCGCTGCGGATTAAGCTTGCGATACAAAGCTGCTTAGATGTGTATGAGCCCCGTTTACGAAATATTGTGATTCGATCCGAGTCGGACGTGTTTAGCCCTTTGATGCTGCGCTTCCATATTGTGGCCGAAATAAACAGTGATGCGTTACATGAGAAAGTGCAGTTCAATCTGCTACTGGATCAAAACCGAAAGTACCGAGTGTATTAGAAAATTATGGCTCAAGATAAGTACTTCAGAGAAGAGCTTGCTTTCCTTAAAGAACAAGGAAAGCATTTCACTGAAATTCATCCTCAACTCTCTCGCTTTTTACACGGTAAAACGACGGATCCTGATGTCGAACGTTTATTGGAAGGCTTCGCCTTTCTCACCGCTCGCTTGCGCGAAAAAGTTGAAGATGAATTTCCTGAGCTAACGCACTCCATCATCAACATGCTATGGCCAAACTACTTACGTCCTGTGCCAAGCATGAGTATTGTCTCGTTCACACCGGATAAAAGTGTCAGTGATAAGCAGCAAATCGCTCGTGGCACTCAGCTCGATAGCAAGCCTGTTTTCGGCACCAAATGCCACTTTAGAACCTGTCGTGACGTGCAGATTTACCCACTGAAATGTACTGACGTCACTGCGCAACATACTAGAGAAGCGACCATCATCGAAGTGTCGCTTAATATGTTGGGTGAGATAAGCGTCGGTGATGCGCATCTTGATGATCTGCGCTTTTACTTAGGTGGTGATAAATACAGCTCACAAATGCTCTATTTATGGCTCAACCACTACCTCGATAAGATTTCTGTTGAAGTCGCGGGGGTAGAATTTACGCTGCCGCGCAATAGCTTCCAAACGGTCGGGTTTGATAGCGAGCAGTCGCTTTTGCCCTATCCTTCCAATGTGTATGAAGGTTATCGCGTTTTGCAGGAATACTTGTCGTTTCCTGAAGCATTTCATTTTGTTGACATTACCCGTCTGGCTAGCGTAGTGCCGAAATCAGTGCATGGTGCGTTCAAACTGAAAATCAGTTTTTCGAAAACCCTGCCAGCGGACGTTCGAGTGCGTCAGGATAATTTCCAGTTGTACTGCACCCCTGTCATTAATTTGTTTGAACATGATGCCGATCCGATCGATTTAACGGGCAAGCGTTCAGAGTATCGCATTATTCCCTCTAGTCGTTACCCTTCTCACTATGAAGTGTTCAGCGTTGACGGCGTGTTCGGTTGGCAAGACAAAACTCAAGCCAGCCAACGAATTCGGGGTGAAAAACGTGTCTATTCAGCATTTGAAAGTTTTCAGCATGAAGTGGAGCGGGTTCGAAATCGTGAAGCGCTCTACTACCGCACACGAGTGAGAGACAGTATCCGTGGCGATGGATTTGATAATTTCATCTCTTTCATTCGCGGAGATGAAACGCAATCCATGCATGTCGATGAAGCCATCTCGCTCAAACTCACCTGCACCAATCGCTTATTACCGCTCGAACTCGGTGTCGGTGACATTTGTGAGCCGACAGACAGCTCGCCCCCCTTTGCCACTTTCAGCAATATTACCGTGCCTTCACAATCTCTGCGCCCAGTACTGGATGGCAGTCTATTGTGGGTATTGATTTCTAACTTATCGCTGAATTATTTATCGCTGCTGTCCAAAGATGCCTTAAGTAGTGTGTTGCGAGCTTACGATTTCAGAGCCTTGGTGGATCGCCAAGCGGAGCGTGTTGCGCGTTTGCGTCTTGAAGGGATCCAAAAAATTGAGTCGCAACCCGTGGATAAAATATTGCGCGGTTTGCCAGTGCGAGGGCTGCAATCGACGATTCATATTGATCAAAACTGTTTTGGTTCAGAAGGGGAGCTTTACCTCTTTGGCACCGTGCTTAGCCACTTTTTTGCCCTCTATGCCAGCATCAATTCGTTTCATGAGCTGATCGTTATTAACGCGTCCAATCAAGAGAAGTACACATGGGGAACACAGACAGGAATGCAGCCATTGATCTAGAGATGGCAGCGGCGGCTGTGCCGGAGCCTCTACTGGGTTTACCAAGCGATGTACGAACGTACAACTTCTACCAGTTGGTGGAACTGCTGCAAAAACTTAATGCGTTTAATCCTGAATCAGAAGATTGGGAGCGGACATGCCAGTTGGTATTCAGTGCCAACCCCAGTTTAGGTTTTGCACCAGCGGACGTAACGGATTTACGTGAGTTCGCGGATGAGCGCCTGATCTTACAAACCAATTTTTTTGGATTAACTGGGGCACAGTCACCGTTGCCTGGTTTTATTTTGCAGCAATTGGTCGAAGAAGATCCCGGTGGTTTCAAGCGGCCCTTTTTAGATTTTTTCAATAACCGGTTGATTAACCTTGTGTATCGCGTATGGCGAAAGTATCGCTATTACGTCCGTTTTCAAGCGGGTGCGCAGGATCAATTTTCATCACAGCTGTTTGCTTTAGTCGGTTTGGGTGATGCGGACTTGCGCGGTGAAACACCGATAAATTGGTGCAAGATGCTGGCTTATGCGGGCACTTTGGCTGGCCGAAGTCGTTCACCGCAAGTGGTGTCTGGCATCATCGCGCACTGCTTTGATCTGCAAGAAGTCAGTATTCGCCAGTGGGTTCGACGCAAAGTCCGGATAGAGCCTTATCAGCAGTTTTGCTTAGGTAAGCAGAATGGTGAGCTTGGGATCAACAGCATGTTGGGTGAGTCAGTAATGGACTGTAACGGTAAGTTTGTTATCTGTATCAAAAACTTAACTCGAGAACGATTTGCCGATTTTTTGCCATCAGGCAAAGAACATCAACCGCTGTGTAAGTTGGTGGAGTTTATTTTACGAGAGCAGATGGCTTACGACCTTGAGCTGACCATGCACGAGAGCGAGGCTCCAGTGATGAGTTTATGCCATGACAGTGGTGTGGCTTTGGGTTGGTCATCATTTTTAGGGCGCGATTTGGCGGACAAAAGCGTGCTTATACAAGTAAGGCAATAGCGATATGCAGAAGAAGCAAACGCTTTCAATGGTAGTGACGAATGTGCAACTACTGGAATCAGGATTATCCGCACAAGCGATGTTTAATGTGCAAGGCGGTGTGATTGGCTCTGCAAGTGATGCGCATTGGCAGCTTCGTGACGGTAAAGGGAAAATTCAAAATCATCACTGTGCCATCCGTGTGATTGATGGTGCGTTTTGCATTCAAGATCTGGTTGGTAATACCTATGTTAATGGTTCCCATAAGCCGTTAGGGCAAGGTGCCTCGGCTAAGTTGGAGCATAAAGATGAAGTGGCCATTGGACCTTACCAAATTCGTGTCATTTTTGGTCAAGTGGGTGAAGATGATTCTCTGATTAATGGCTCTTTGGATCAGCTGTTTGCTAAAGAGGGGCTCGATCTACTCAAAGATGGTCCATTGGATGATATCAGCCGCGACGAGGATGAACCAGAGCCGAGTTCAATGGACCCTATCGCCGCTTTAGATGATTTATTGCAAGGCATTAAACAAGAAGAGTCGTTGCTTGAAGAGACGGAAAAACCACTCGCACAAGCACAACATTCATTAGTGCCAGAATACGATAGCCAGCAGTCGCAACTGCAGTTTACGCCTCAAGCTGACAGCGAGTATGAGATGACGTCATCGATTCGATTAAAGAAAATTCTCGGTTTTGGCAAAACCTCCACCGATTTACCACCTATTCCGGCTGTTGAGCACCATGAGACTGCGCAACCACCGACTCATTTGAACATTAATAACAGCATTTACAACGTACCTGAGGGCTTAGCGATGGACGATAAAGTATTAGATCTACTTGAGGAAGAAGTGGCGAGAAGCTACCACCCTCACTCCGAGCAACACAACAGCTCGTCAAACAATGCATCACACTTATTGACCGGCCCCATGCTCACCGGGCTAGGTGTTGACGTTGGCAATAGCCACGATATGGCGAAAATGCACATGCTTTCAGAAGAGCTTGGGCAATCGTTGCAAGCGTGTGTGCAAGGTTTGCTTGAGCTTCACCAGCAAGTGAGTGAAGGGCGTTTTGGTATGATGAATCGTAACTTGCAACCGATTGAAGATAACCCACTTCGCTTGGGGCTATCATACGAAGAAACCATTCGTACTCTGTATGATGCTGATAAAAGTGTGGTGCACTTGTCTGCCCCAGCGGCGATTGCCGAAAGCCTAAAAAATGTGCGCGACCATAACGAAGCAATGCAGCACGCCACTAGCGAAGCCCTAAATCAGATTCTTAATGCCTTTTCTCCTCAAGTGCTACTGCGCCGTTTCCAACACTACAAGCGCAATAGTGATGCACAGAGTAACTCTTCAGATGCTTGGGCGTGGGAGATGTATTGCCACTACTACCAAGAGCTCACTTCTAATCGCCAAAAAGGATTTGAGAAACTGTTTTGGGAAATTTTCGAGCAGTCTTACGACAAGAAAATTCGTGAAAAACAGCTGGAGCTATAACGGTGAACAAGCGGTCTTTTGTCCTGCTGATGCTACTGACGGTATTAACCGCCTGTAGCTCATCAGAAAAGTATGAGCCAGCCACACAGCCGACCAAGGTAACGTTCAGTCTCGTTAGTGATGAAGGTACTAACCCTAATATTTGGGGTGAAGCGTCGCCGATAGAGGTTCAAGTGTTTGAGCTCAAAGATGATTCGATGTTTATGTCTGCCGATTATGACCAAGTAAAAGCAGACTACAAAAAAGCGTTACGCAGCAATTTTATCGCCAATTACGATTATGTAATGACACCAGGCCAGTTTAAGTTTGTGAACGCGTTCGAGATTGATGAAGGCACGAACTACATTGGGGTCATGGCGCATTTTGCTGAACCTGAGCTGAGTGAATGGAAAAAGGCCGTCAAAGTGCTTAACAAAGGTAGGGAATACCATCTTTTGATGTATTTCAAAGACTACGATGTAAAACTGGAAAGGGTGGAATAACAAGATGTTTGCGCGTAATCGTGTCATTTGGAATGAAGGTCTATTCATTAAACCGCAGCATTTCCAGCAGCAGCAACGCTATTTTGAATATCATATTGATGAACGCATTTCATCAGTCAGTGGCTATCTTTACGGAGTATCAGAGTTATCACTTAACCCTGAATATCTCTCTTTTGGTCGTATCGCGATCGAACGTGCGGTCGGCATTATGCCTGATGGAACCGTTTTCCGTATTCCTCAGGAAGATGTGTTGCCCGATGCGCTTGAGATTGCCGATGCTTCGCTTGCAAACCAGTTGGTCTATTTAGCGGTGCCACTTCGCAGTGAATCGTTAATGGAGATTAACTGGCCTGAAGAGCGTGGAACCGGGCGTTATTTAAGCAATCGTCTAGAAGTGCGTGATGTGCATACCGTGCGCGGTGACACCACGACGCTAGATGTCTCACCTGTTCGTGTGCAGTTGATGCTTGAAAAAGAAGACAGAAGCTCTTACGCCTCAATCGCGATCGCTCGTATTTTAGAAAAACGTCCTGATGGCAGTGTCGTACTCGATCCGGACTTTATTCCGTGCCATCTTAATGTTGCGAGCAATGCGGCTTTGCACCGTTTTATTAACGAAATCTCTGGGTTAATGCGCGAACGTGCCAAAAATATTGCTCAACGTATCAGCTCTCCCTCTCAAGGCGGGGTAGCGGATGTGTCTGATTTTATGCTGTTGCAAGCCCTGAATCGCTTACAACCCCAGATGCAACACTTGGCAGAGCTACGCAGTTTGCACCCGGAACGTTTATTTGAGTGCCTGTCATGCGTATGTGGAGAATTGGCTACATTTACCGATGAAAGTCGTTTACCACCGAACATCCCGAGCTACAACCATGAAATGCCGACCCACTCTTTTGGGCCGCTGATCCGCAACTTAAGACAGAGCCTAAGTATCGTGCTTGAGCCTAGAGCGGTCTCGATTCAGTTGGATAAACGTAAGTACGGTCTGATGGTTGCCCCAATCCACGACCCTCAACTGGTTGAAAGCGCAGAATTCATCATCGCGGTGAAAGCACGCATGCCATTAGATGAACTGCGTCGTCTCTTTACTCAGCAGACCAAAGTATCGTCAGTGGAGAAAATCCGCGAGCTCATTTCACTGCAATTACCGGGCATTCCAATTACACCGTTACCAGTGGCACCAAGGCAGTTGCCTTACCACGCCGGTTATACCTATTACCAATTGGATAAAACCAGCTCAGCATGGTCGATGTTAGGTCGCTCAAGTGGTTTTGCTTTCCATGTCGCGGGTGCGTTTGAAGATCTTGACCTGCAATTCTGGGCGATTAGGAGCTGATGATGGCCATTGATAAAAAAAACACCCAATACAGCGGTCTGCTTTTTGACAGCGTCGAGCAGATCAACCACGACCAAGATTACTGGTTTCAACTGCGTGGTGATAACCCTAATGTTTTGATTGATGCTGCTACCCCTCTGTTTGGTTTGTCGCTGCGGGTACGCAGCTTGTCAGAGTGCGACAACATTGAGCAGATCTACAAACAGACGGTGGAAGAGATTAAAGCGATTGAAATCGAGCTTGCCGAGCAAGGGTTTGAGCATGCGATTTTGATGGCTTATCGCTACATTCTGTGCGCGTTTTTGGATGAAGCCGTCATGGGAACCGAGTGGGGTGCATCCAGTGTGTGGGCTGAACATTCTATGCTGTCTCGTTTCCACAGTGAGACTTGGGGCGGCGAAAAAGTGTTTACCATCTTAAGTCGCTTGGAAGGTGAACCTAAACGTTATCGCGCGTTGCTAGAGTTTATCTATCAATGCCTAGTGTTAGGTTTTGAAGGTAAATACCGTGTGATGGAAAGCGGCCACAACGAGCGTGAAAAGGTGATCAGTCGTTTACATGACACCGTCAGTTCGTTGGATGAAAACGAGCCGAAGGAACTGACCTCCGCCACGGACCATGTGGTGAAATCAAAATATAAGTTAAGCAGGCAGTTACCGGTTTGGTCAGTACTGCTTGGTTTTGTCATTATTTGGGTCGGTGTGTTTTTAGGCTATTCCTATTTACTGCACAGCCAATCGGCAGACGTATTAAACCAATTGAACCAAATACTCTAATTATAAAAGGCTAGGTGATTGTAGTGATCCGTATTGAATTACCCACATTAATTTCAAAACTCAATGAACAGAGTAAGCTAGCCCTAGAGCAAGCCGCTTCATTATGTATTGAACGTCAGCACCCAGAAGTGACCTATGAGCATTTCCTGCATGTGCTGTTAGAGAACCCACTTTCGGATGTGCGTGTGATAGCTAAGCACGCTAACTTAGATGTGGAAACCGTAAAACAAGCCATCAGTGCAAGTTACGCTCGTGAACAAGTGTTAGATACCTATCCAGCATTCTCGCCACTGTTGGTTGAGCTATTGCAGGAAGCTTGGTTGCTTTCTACCACTGAGCTGAATCAGAATCAGCTTCGTTCGGGTGTGGTGTTTTTAGCCGCGTTGATGCGCGCTGATCGTTACCTACCACTTAAACTAATCCGTCTTTTTGAACACATCAACAAAGAGAGCCTAAACAAAGGGTTTGATACGCTGTTGCAAGACTCTTCCGAGTCGGCGGTTGAAAAAAACAAAGCGGGTTCTCAAGCTCCTGCCGCGCTGGATGCAGCGTCATCTTCGCCACTGCATAAATACTGCACCAATGTCACGGCGCAAGCGCGTAACGGCGAACTGGACCCAGTATTGTGTCGTGAAAACGAACTCAATTTGATGATCGACATCTTGTGTCGTCGTCGTAAAAACAACCCCATCGTTGTGGGAGACGCTGGTGTCGGTAAAAGCGCCATGATTGAAGGACTTGCATTGCGCGTCGTTGCGGGCAATGTGCCGACACAGCTGCAAAATGTAGAGTTGTGCTCACTCGATCTCGGCTTGTTGCAAGCGGGTGCTTCAGTCAAAGGTGAATTTGAAAAACGTCTTAAAGGCGTGATTGACGCGATCAAAACCTCGCCTAAACCGATCATTTTGTTTATCGATGAAGCGCACACTTTAATTGGTTCTGGCAACCAAGAGGGTGGTAGTGATGCGGCCAACTTGCTCAAGCCAGCTCTTGCGCGAGGCGAGCTCAGTACTGTCGCAGCCACCACATGGAAAGAGTACAAAAAGTATTTTGAAAAAGATCCTGCGCTGACTCGTCGTTTCCAGTTAGTGAAATTAGAAGAGCCGAGCATCAGCCAAGCAGTAGATATTCTGCGTGGCTTGAATCGTGTTTACGAAAAAGCCCATAACGTATTGATTACTGATGATGCATTGAAAGCCGCCGCCGAGCTTTCAGCGCGTTACATTTCAGGTAGACAACTGCCGGATAAAGCGATTGATGTGTTGGATACTGCTTGCGCGCGTATTGCAATTAATATCACCACACCGCCGAAGCGCTTAGCGCAACTAGAGACCGCTTGCCATCAACGTCAACTTGAAATTGATATGCTTGAGCGTGCTCAATATTTAGGTCAAGTGGTTGATTCGCATCGCTTGGATGAGCTATGTAGCCAAGAAGTGGCCGATGAAGCTGAAAAAGCGACCTTGACTCAAAGCTGGCAAGAGCAAAAAGCGATCATTGAGCGCATTATTACCCTACGCGATCAGCTCTTAGATGACGCTGAGGATCATGGTGAGCAGACCCAAGTTGAGCGCGATGAGTTACTTGTTCAATTGCAGGAGCAATATCGAGCTTTAGAAGAGATCCCTCATAATGATCGTCTCATGCATCCACAAGTCGATGCTCAGCAAATAGCGGAAGTGATTGCGGACTGGACGGGCGTGCCCGTTGACCAAATGAACAGCGATGAGCTGCATAAAATCACCCACCTAACGGCTATTTTAGGTGAGGCAATCAAAGGGCAAGATACTGCGATTGAGCGTGTTCACCGTAACTTATTAACGGCGCGCGCGGATTTGCGCCGTCCGGGGCGTCCAAAAGGTTCCTTCCTACTCGTGGGTCCAAGTGGCGTTGGTAAAACCGAAACGGTAGTCCAACTGGCGCAACAACTTTATGGTGGTAAACAATTTTTAACCACTATTAACATGTCGGAATATCAAGAAAAGCATACCGTTTCACGCCTGATTGGTTCGCCTCCGGGTTATGTTGGTTATGGTGAGGGTGGCATTCTTACCGAAGCGATTCGTAAAATGCCGTACTCTGTGGTGCTGTTAGATGAAGTTGAAAAAGCGCACCCAGAAGTGCTCAATATTTTCTACCAAGCCTTTGATAAAGGTGAGCTGGCCGATGGTGAAGGTCGAGTGATCGACTGCCAAAACATCGTCTTCTTCCTCACCTCGAATTTAGGTTACCAAACCATAGTCGATTACGCGCAGCAGCCTCAGTTGCTTGATGAGCAGCTTTACCCAGAACTTGCGGCTTTTTTCAAACCCGCCTTACTGGCTCGTATGGAGATTATTCCGTATCTACCGCTCAGCAAAGAAGTGCTAGAGCAGATTGTGCGTGGCAAGTTAACCCGCCTTGAGCAGCTCTTTAAACAGCGTTATGCCGCTGACGTGGTGATTGAAGATAGCTTGATCGAAGAGATCTTAAGCCGTGCAACGCGCTCTGAAAATGGGGCTCGTATGCTGGAAGCGATCATCGAAGGTCAATTACTACCACCGATTTCATTAGCTTTGTTAAATAAACTGGCTGATAAACAACCAGTACAACGCATCTATTTAGCGGCGGAAGAGGGTGAGTTTATTGGAGAGGTTGAGTGATCATGAGTCACTGGTTAGCTTACGCAACCGAGCTTGTTGTCGCGAGAAAGCCTAGCCAATTGGCCGCATTGTTTGTAGAAACGCTGCGCCGAGAGCTAAGGCTCGATACTTGCTTGTTACTGGTTCCCAGTTCAGACGGCCGTACCTTAGTGCCACAGGATAACCCGCTGAATTTAAGCTGGTCGGTCACCGATTTTGATTGTCCGTTTGCCCATGTATTGCAATCGGCCAAATCGATGCACTTAACCGCTGATGAATTGGTTTTTTGGCAATCTAATCGCCTGTTTAGTCAACTCACTAGCCGGGTCGGCATGCTAGATAGCGTGGTTGTACACCCGTTACCTAATGGGGATACACAAGTTCAGTCTATTTTGCTGTTGATTGGTGAAACCCATACCTTGGAAGGCCTATTTGAGCAGCCAGATTTTATCAAGTATGTGGATGTGTTTTGCCATCAGTGGTCGTTGCTTAATGAGATGCAACGGGAAGAACAGAATCGACAAAGCTTATCGGAATCGTTGTCTGACGTTCAGCGTGACAATGCTCGTCGTTCATTAATTGCGAGCCTCTCTGAAACCTTAATCGGTAACAGCTTGGTGATGAAAAAATTAAGAGAGCAGATCATCAACGCCGCGCCATCACAGCTTTCAGTGATGGTGCAAGGTGAAACAGGGACAGGTAAAGAGTTGGTCGCGCAAGCGGTGCACCAACTCTCGCCCCGTAAACAAGCGCCATTTGTTGCTATTAACTGCGCGGCTATCCCTGAAAACTTATTGGAAAGTGAACTGTTCGGCTACTGCAAAGGGGCGTTTTCCGGCGCGGATAGTGATAAACAAGGGTTGATTGCGCAAGCCGATGGCGGAACCCTGTTTTTGGATGAAATCGGTGATATGCCCTTGAGCCTGCAAGCCAAATTACTGCGGGTGTTGGAATCTCGATCTTTTCGGCCGATTGGCGGTAAAAACGAACAATCTTCTGATTTTCGTTTGGTTTCAGCAACGCATGTCAATCTCCTCGAACAAGTGCGTAATAAATCGTTTCGTCAGGATCTTTATTACCGCTTATTTCAGTACCCGATCACTTTGCCACGCCTTGCGGCAAGGATGGATGACATTGAACGGCTTAGCCAACATTTTGTACGCAGCTTTAATCAGCAGCATGCAACCAACATTCGGGGTGTGCACTATAAAGCGATCGATTGCCTAAAACGTTATGACTTTCCCGGTAATGTGCGTGAACTCAAGCACCTTATTGAATTTGGTTGTGCGCAAACACTGGATGGCACACAGGTGGAGGAGTCCTGCTTTACACAACGTTTAGCATACACTAAAGCCGATCAGCAGCCAGAGACTGAACGACATGGGCATAAGGTCGCTAAAGCTGAGCCCGGTGTCAGCCGAGTGGTGGATGATTTAAAACAAGCGGTGAATGAATTTGAGTCTCGTATTATCCGTGAGCGCCTCCAATATTTTGCTGGTGACAGGGCCAAAGCGGCCCAAAGCCTCGGTATACCCAAGCGGACCTTGGCCTATAAATGCCAAAAATTGGAGATTAAAACACCATGAATAAACGGTTGTTTAGGCTCACAGTTTGCCTCTCTATGACGCTGTATTTTCCCATGGCAAATGCGGAAAATGACGCTGTAGCACAAGCAGAGCAATGCACTACGATCACATCTCGGTTAGAGCGATTGAGCTGTTTTGACCACCTGTTTAAAACGCCTTCTGACGTGGTGATGCCTCAAGCGGCAATGCCCAATGCGCCGCTATCTTGGCAACGTGCCTTTGATAGCATCAGCCAGTATCAAGACGGGGAAGCAAGTCACTTAACCGTTGAGGGCGACGATGATAAAGGGAATGCGTGGATTACTTTGGTTGCGTTAAATCAAAATACAAAGTTTGACGATAACGCTAAACCTGTGCTGCTGATGAGCTGTATCGACAATTTGAGTCGAGTGGAATTGGCGTTTCCTAGCGCGATTGATGACCCTCGCATCCAAGTGTCGATTGCTAATATGCAGGCACAATCTTGGCGTAGTGACGATTTAGGTTTGCTCTTTTCCTCAGGCAGAGGCATGCCAGCGATTGAGATGATGAAAGCGATGGCGCGAGAAAATCGCCTTGTGCTGCGTTCAAACTCTCCTTTTGTTGATGGATTGCAGTTTGATGCGAGCGAGCTTTCGCAATCATTAACGGCACTAAAAACACGCTGTGGTTGGTAAGGAGTTCCAATGGAGTTAACCGATTATCGCCGCTGTATTACTCAGCCTATTCAAGCCGATAACCCTGTGGGTGAGCGCCTGATTGATGATCCACTGTTTGATTTTGTTGAAGATCAAATGATGAAAGTGGGGTCACTCTCCCACGCTAGTGTGCAATGGGATGAAGTCGAACACAGTACGCTCAAACTGCTCAGCGAAAAAAGTAAAGATCTCAAATTATTGATCTACTTGTTGCAGTGTTTGCATAACCAAGTCACACCGCTACGTTTCACCACGTCGCTGCAGCTGCTGAGCGATTTCATGTCCCTTTACTGGGAAGATTGCTTCCCTGCGCCAGGCAAAAGAGGCAGTTTGCCACGTCGCAAATTCTTCAGCCAGATTGTGCAGCGGTTAGCCTTAGTCATCGACAAGTTAGATTTCGCACAATTTGATGGACCAGATCGTGATGAGTTAAACACCGCGATCGACGCGCTACAGCAAGCGACTACTCAAGCCGGACTGATGTCTGAAAGCGTTGAAAGTCTAGTGGCTAAAGTTCAAGCCCAACTGCGCCGTGCAACAGAACGTGAGCAAGCGACTCAACATGTGCAAGAGACTCCGGCGGTTGAACGTAAAACCACCACCCAGAGCGCCATCTCAGTCGACAGTTCAAGTGACAAAGCCACTAAGCAGACCTTATTAAAGGTGGCTGAGTTTTTGTCTGAACAAGAGTTCGGCATTGCCTTGGCAATACGAGTCAGGCGTTTTGCCGTGTGGTCAAGTATTACCTCATTACCTGAGCACGACGTCAGCGGGGAAACACTGTTACGGGCGATGGCGCAAGAACGAATCAAAGAGTATCACGACCAAATGCGTAGCCCAGATTTAGCCTTATGGCGCAAGGTAGAGCAGAGTTTGACCATGGCACCTTACTGGTTTGAAGGGCAGATGATGAGTTATCAAATCGCGCAAAGCTTAGGCCAAAAGGCGTGGAGTGAAGCCATTTTGAGTGAAAGCCAGCAGTTTGTGGCACGTCTACCTGCGCTGCTCGAGTTGAAATTCAAAGGAGGCGAGCCTTTTGTCAATGCGAGCGTAAAAGAGTGGCTACTCAGCCAGCAGCAAAGTAGCGCCCAAGGCCAAGTAGCAGGTGATTGGCAAGACAAACGCAAAGAGGCGTTTAGCTTAGCGAAAGAGGGAGGCATTGCGGTGGCGCTCTCTATGCTCAACGATGGCCTGGTCAGCGCCAGTGAGCCAAGGGATAAATTCTATTGGCGGTTATTATCGGCTGATTTGTTAAATAGCAATAATTTAGATGCGATGGCGAAAGAACAGTACCAAACGTTACATGCTCAGGTTAGCACCATGAGCGTTACCGATTGGGAACCCTCATTAGTTGAGCAATTAGAACAATACACAACGTCAGAGTAAACGAAGGACACAAACCCATGTGGAAATTTATTGTTGGGATCGCAAGAAAGTTAACACCGGGCATTGCCGCGGCGATGCCTATTTTGCTATTTAGCACATTCATTTTATTGAATGTTGCGATTTGGTGGGCAGGCCCTTGGCTAGAGATCGCGGGGAATAAGCCACTTGAATCGATAACCGCTCGCGCAGTGGCAAGTAGCTTGTTCACTTTAGGTGCCTTGGCCGTTTGGGGCGTGTGGCAGTGGCGAAAATTGCAAGGTTTTAAAGCCGAGCAAAAGCGTGAAGATCAGCTTCGCCAAGATCCAATTAAAGCCTATGAAGAGCGCCAAGAGGTTGAGCTGAACCAAGTGATGGTCAGCATGAAAGAGAACCTCAATAAACGTAATTATCTCTATGCGTTGCCATGGTATTTAGTGCTCGGTTTGGAAAATGCCGGTAAAACCAGCCTCATCAACCGCTCTGGGCAAAACTTTGTTTTTTCTTCGGTAATGCGAGCCTCGGGTCAAAAAAGTGAAAACCCGTATTCGTTTGATTGGTGGATTGGCGATGAATCGGTACTGATTGATCCTGATGGAGAGCTACTGACACAAGGTAACCACAGCAATGATAACGATGGTGCGATGGAGCGCCGTTTATGGCTTCATTTTGTTAATTGGTTGGAGAGAACGCGTAGCCGTCGTCCACTCAACGGTATCGTTTTAGCGTTAGACGTTTCTCACTTAGCAACCGCAACTGCAACCGAGCGTAAAGCTTACGCCAATTTATTGCGTGCTCGTTTACGTGAATTGATGGAGACGTTATCCACGCGTCTACCTGTCTATATTGCATTGACGAAATTGGATTTGTTACACGGTTTTGAACCTTTCTTTAAACATTACTCGCGCAGTCAGCGTGAAGATGTGCTGGGCTTTACCTTTTCGCTTGACTCTATTGATGACTTGGATAACTGGCTCAACGAGTTTTCAAAAGACTACAGTCAGTTTGTTGAGCGCATTAATGATGTGTTGCCGCATGCGGTTTCTGTACCTATGGATCTCGAAGAGCGCAATGCTATTTATAGCTTCACGCGTCAAATTTCTGGTTTAAAAGAGATCTTATTACAATTTTTCAACGATGCATTGGCCAGTGATCAGTTCTCTACGTCGGCTTTGGTGCGTGGCGCGTATTTCACTTCTGTGTATCAACAGGGCGTACCCACAAACGCATTTGATGATGCCGCTTCACGTCGTTACGGGCTAGATCATGCGATCAACAAAGCGCAGCAAGCCAAAAACTCAACGGTTTATTTCACACAAAAACTGTTTAATAACATTATCTATCCTGAAGCTGGGCTTGCCTCGGATAATTTTCGTGTTGCGAAGCAAAAACGGCGCTTGATTGGTTTGTCAGTAGTGGCCGGCTCTATTGCAACTGTGTTATTAGTCGGCACTTGGCATCGTTATTACCTTAGTAACGTGAAGCATTCTGATGCGGTGTTAGCGAAAGTAAACGAGTACAAAAACGAGTTCCCCTCTAATCTTTATTTAGCCTCTCAGCAAGATGTTCTCGTGCCGCTCAATAAAATTCGTGAAGCGACGTTAGAGTTTGGCTTCTTCCGTGATAAACCACAGTACATTTCCGATTTTGGTTTGTACCAAGGCCACACGATTGGTCCAATGGTTGAAGCGACCTATTTGAATTTATTGGAAAACCGCTTTTTACCTCTGCTAATGGCTGATGTCGTTGTGCAGCTTAACCAAGCCAAAACAGATGAAGAGAAGCTGGCCGTGCTGCGCGTCTATCGCATGATGGTAGATAAAAGCGGCCGCTATAAGGATTATGTACTCGATTATTTCTCCAAATACTGGCAGCAAGAGTTCGCTGGGCAACGCGTGATCCAAGAAGAACTACTGGGGCATTTAGACTACGCCATGTTACACACGGATTTAGCGGGTGATCGCGCGCGCGGTGATCGCAATGCAGAGTCGGTGATGAAGCCTTATGATCAGGTGGTGGCGAAAGTGCAGTCTGATCTTGGTTCTATGCCTAACGATCAACGTGTTTACCGTAATTTGAAGTTGAATGCACAAACGGTTCTTGGTCCCTCGATCAATTTACGCAACTTGATTGGCCCCGTCTTTGATGTGGTTTTTGAAGAGCGAGTGGTCAACAGCAGCTCGCTGTATATTCCGCAAATGCTTACCAAAAAAGGGTTTGAAGATTACTTTATGCCGCAATCAGAATCCGTTTCTGAGCTGGCCTTGATCGACAGTTGGGTACTGGGGCAATCCAAATCGGCTCAATTTAGCGAAGCGGATAAGCACGACCTTCGTAACAAAATCCGCAGCTTGTATGTGGCGGACTACACCAATACCTGGCGTGCGGCTCTTAATGAAATCAGCGTTAAGTATTTTAGCGACATCAATGACGCGGTGTCAGTATTAGAAAACTTTACCGGCAACATTGAACCGATGCAGCGTTTGCTTCGCACTTTAGAAAGCAATACTCAAATGTATGCCAGTGTGCCTAAAGATGAAGCCGCGCAAAAAGAGCTGTTAAAAAATCCAAAATACAAAGTTGCTTCGCAGATTGATGCGCCCTTTGCTGAACTAAACGCTATGCTCAAGCCAGTCGGTGATAAGCCAGCGTACATCAATGAAGTGTTAGTGGCGGTGGAAGAGTTACAAAATTACCTCAAATCTATTCAAGAAGCGCCAGATGTTGGTATGGCTGCGCTTGATGCCACTAAAGCACGCGTAAAATTAGTGAACGCTGATCCAATTTACACGGTGAAACGTATTGCATCAGGTTTGCCTAAACCGCTCGATACTATGGTGTCTAAACTGGCGGATGAGAGTTGGTATGTTGTCAAACAAGAAGCGATTAAGCACCTTGAAGTTCGTTGGCATGATGATGTTTACAAAACCTTTGAAGAGAAATTAGCTGGTCGCTATCCATTTAATGAGTCATCCAACAAAGACAGTTCTCTTTCTGACTTTGAAGCGTTTTTTGCGCCCAACGGCACATTAGACAACTTCTACAACAACCAGCTAAGAATGTTTGTGGAAGAAAATATTGCGGTCAATGATGACGATAACGCGCAGTCGATTATTCGCAAAGACGTTCTAGAACAGCTCAAGCAGGCGAAGAAAATTCAGCAAGCTTTCTTTAACCGCAAAGGGGTCTTAGACGTTAGTTTCTCGGTTGAACCGTTACGCTTGAGCAACAACAAACGCCGCAGTGTGCTGAATGTTGATGGTCAATATCTCGCTTATAGTCACGGCCCAAGAGACAGTGTCGAGTTGATTTGGCCAAATACGCTGCGTGATTCTGCGATCTCTAAAGTAACGTTAGTGCCGACTAAAAATAATATGTCGCCACGAAGTATTAATATCCAAGGTCCGTGGGCATTTTTCCGCTTGCTTGAACAAGGTGATGTGGTGGGTGCTAGTTCCACGTCGGTTGACTTTAAGTTTGCAGTTGACGGTGGTGAGATGATTTATCGACTCAATTCAGAGGCAGATATTAACCCATTCACCGAGCGGTTATTTAAGTCATTCAAACTCTCGAAAACCCTTTACTAAAATAATAGTGAGGAGCGATTGGTCATCGCTCCTCAACTCACTTAGGACGCTGTAGTCATGTCCAATATTGTATTTATCGACCACGCTCGTTTTCATTTGATAGATGATGCTGCCGCTGTTCGTCACATTGATGCCTACCAAAAGGTGAGAGATGAGATCAATCGTCGTAACAACCCATTATCAGGTGGTCCAGACTGGGCTGTGGTGAAAGTTGCTTGTGAAACATTAGCAAAAGGCCCGGGGATTGACCTTTTGCTGTGCGGTTATTACACCGTAGCCTGTTTAAAAATGCAGGGCTTAGCGGGATACGCCAATGGTGTTGAACTGCTGTGCTGCTGCTTAAGTAATTTGCCAAAACCGGACGTAAAATCGGCGAAAATGCGCAAGGAAGTGCTCGATTGGGTTAATGCTCGTGTAGTGCGGGAGTTAAAAGATCTGCGTCCGAATCATGAAGCACTGCGTGATTTATACCGTTGTGAGCGCTTTTGTGAGCGTATGCATGCCATTTTAGAGCTGCAACAGCCGGACTATTTGGTTGATTTCGAAGGAGTAGGTTTTGCTATTTTTGAACATATTGATCGTTTAGAAACGCAATATCATTCGCTGCTAAAGCGCCATACCCAAACGGAACAGGTTGAGCAGGTGCGTAATCAAAAGCGCTCACGTGTTACGCATGTGGCCGCTTTTATATCCGGTGTTCTTGGTGTTGTGATGGTGTATGGGGCCGTCACTTATTTGCCGTTTTTCAACTCAATATCTTATGCAACCAACCTAAGGTTACCTGCTTTACATACGCCAGAGCAGGTCAATGCGTTTCAACAGGCTAACTCGCCAGCCAAGCTTGAACAGTTGTCAAATGAGATTGTGCCATTGTACCGAGAGGCGATTGAGCAAAAAATGGCGCGCTCTTTTGAATCGGCTCGTGTTGAAGCCCAGCAAGTGTTGGATGCGTTATTGCAACTTTATCCCCAAACCGAATCGGTGCTGGAGGTTGATCAAGCGTTTGCCGATGCTAAGCGTGAAGCTCTGCAACAAACTGAGCGCTTTATGGAGCGTTTTAGTGAAACGCGAACCAAGATGGCTAACATCGCGCTGCTCGCGCAAAAAGGAAAATTAACCGAACTGCAAAGACAAACCAAATCGTTGGAGGAGTTCGCTATTAGTTTGTCTCCTATTTACGGGAGAGCTGCATATGTCGAAGAGTTGCTCAAAAAAGGTGATGTTGTACAGGCTGAACAGGAGTTTATGATTCTGAAGCAGCGGCTTAATAATTTGAGCTGGAAAATGGCCGAGCTCGACAAGCAGTTTGAGCATTTGACTGTGACACATAATCAGGAAGCTCATGCTCAATAAGCTGAGCAACAATTGGTTATTGAAGGGCAACTTTTTGCTCATATCAGGCAGTTTGTTGCCTTTGTCAATAGGGCTGCTTATAACCTTATGAATATAAAAGAAAAATATCTGGCACTGCACTTGCTGTACTAGTGTCATTTTGCGATAAAAGAGTGGAAGGGAAAAAGATGGCAAGGTTAAGTTTTAGGCTCACCGTGGAGGGTTTGGCAGACGACACGTTAGTGGTGCATGAATACCAAGGTGTGGAATCGCTGTCTGATAGCACGCAAGCGGGCCTGCGCTGCTACGGTTTTCGCTATGAGATAAAACTGGCCAGTCGTCAATCTGGCTTAACGGCGCTGGAGCTGGTGGACAAAACCGCTCAGCTTGAGATGCTGCGTGATGACCTTGTCGTGCAGCGCGTGCACGGCATTGTGCGCCAGTTCAGTAAAGGCGATATTGGCCATCATCACACCTTTTACTCACTGACCTTAGTCCCGGCATTAGAGCGGCTATCACTGCGCCAAAACAGCCGTATTTTCCAGCTCAAAACCGTTCCCGAAATCCTCTCCATCGTACTGCAAGAAATGGGCATTAACGACTACGCCTTCTCGCTGAAACGTGAGTGCGCTCAGCGTGAATTCTGCGTGCAGTACCGTGAGACGGATATCGACTTCTTGCACCGCTTAGCCGCCGAAGAGGGCTTGGTGTATCACTTCATCCATGAAGAAGGGAAACACACCCTCTTTTTCAGTGACGACAGCCAAAGCCTGACGAAGCGAGAAACGCCTATCCCTTACAACGCCCTCGCAGGTGGCGTGATGGAGAGCCCTTATGTGTCGCAATTAACGCAACACAGCCAAACCGAAGTGAGCCACAGCGCGCTGCAAGATTACAGCTTTAAAAAGCCGAGCTACTCGTTTGCCCAGCAAGCGCAAGGGCGCGAGATGGATTACCAGCAAGCGACCTACGAACACTTTGATGCACCGGGTCGCTTTAAAGACGACGTCAGCGGCAAAGCCTTTAATCAAATTCGCTTAGAGTACCTACGACGAGAAGCGCGTACCGCGACCGGAAAAAGTAACCATCCAGGCCTGCAAGCGGGCACAAAGTTCGACTTACAAGAGCATCTTGACGACAGCGCGAACCGCGATTGGGTTGTAGTGCAAGTGCATCATCAAGGGCGTCAGCCACAAGCTTTGGAAGAAGAGGGCGGCAGTGGCGCGACCACGTACAGCAACCAATTCACGCTCATTCCTGCTGATGTCACGTGGCGTGCGACACCGCAAGCCAAACCTCAAGTGGATGGCCCTTGCATGGCGTTAGTCGTGGGCCCTGACGGCGAAGAAATCTTCTGTGACGAACATGGCCGCGTCAAACTGCATTTCCCGTGGGACAGATATTCCAACGGCGATGAACACAGCTCGTGCTGGGTGCGCGTGTCACAAGGTTGGGCTGGCAGCCAATATGGCATGATAGCCATTCCGCGCATTGGTCATGAAGTCATCGTCTCGTTTCTTAACGGCGACCCAGACCAACCGATAGTGACAGGCCGTACCTACCATGCCACCAACAAAGCGCCGTACACACTGCCGGATAACAAAACTAAAACCGTGCTGCGCAGTGAAACGCACCAAGGAGAAGGGTTTAACGAGCTGAGCTTTGAAGACCAAGCGGCGCAAGAGAAAATCTACCTACACGCGCAAAAAGACTTAGACGCCTTGGTGCTCAATGACGCCACGGCGCACATCAAGCACGACCAGCACCTCAC